>CAYYJK010000158.1:1353-8458 GCA_964472185.1 uncultured Prosthecobacter sp. | reverse complement strand
AGCCTGGCGCGCCTTCCTGGGCTGGCGCCGGTCCTGGCTGGCGCGCGAGATTCTGGCCTTCGGCGCCCTGCCGGCCGGAGCCGCGGCGGTCGCCGCCGCCTGGTGGCTGGGCAATGCCGTCTGGATGCGGCTGGCCGTCTCCGGCACCGCCCTGGCGGCCCTGGCGGCCGTGGTCTGTTCGGTCATGGTCTATGTGGACACCCGCCGGCCGTTCTGGTCGCCAGCCCTCACCGGCGGCAAGTTTTTCGGCACGCTGGCCGTCCTCGGCGCCGGCCTGTGCGGCGCGCTCTGGAGCTGGCTGGGTCTGCACGCCGCCGCGCCGGCCCTGTGGGTCGCCCTGGTTGGCCTGTGGCTGCTGTCGGTCTGGGAGATCGCCGGCCAGCGGCGCGCACTCGAGGATGAATCCAGCCCCTGGCACCGCTCGGCGCGCCTGCTGCAGCAGCGCCTGCGCGCCCGGCTGGAGTGGCGCGCGGCGCTGCTGGTGGTCAACGGCCTGCTGGTGCCGACCGTCATCGCCGCCGGCGGCCCGGCGCCCGCCCTCGCCACGCTGGCCCTCGTCCTGGCCTTCCTCAGCCAGTGGCTCGAACGCCAGGCCTTCTTCACCGCCGCCGCCGGTCCGAAAATGCCCGGAACCTGAACCATGATCACCTTTCCCGCCCCCAGCTTCCGCGAGTGGTCCGGTCCGTTGACGGAGGACCTGGTGCGCGACCCCGCCCGCTTCGGCCTCGGCCAGCTGCCCCGCCGGCTCCAGCCCGACGGCATGGTCCGGTCGATCTGCGGCTTCTGCTCGACCGGCTGCGGCCTGCGCCTTCATCTCAAGGAGGGGGTCGCCATCAACGCCACGCCCGACCCGGACTATCCGGTCAATCTCGGCACCGCCTGCCCGAAGGGCTGGGAATCCCTGACGCCGCTCGAAGCCTCCGATCGCGCCACCACGCCCCTGCTGCACGGCCGCCCGGTGGACTGGCCCACGGCGCTCCAGGAATTCTGCACGCGCCTGAAGGCGGTGCTCGCCGAGCACGGCCCCGAATCGGCCGCCTTCATCAGCACCGGCCAGATCATGTGCGAGGAGATGGCCTTCCTCGGCGCGCTGACCAAGTTTGGCATGGGCCTGCTGCACGGCGACGGCAACACGCGCCAGTGCATGGCCACGGCGGTGACGGCCTACAAGGAGAGCTTCGGCTTCGACGCGCCGCCGTTCACCTACGCCGACTTCGAGGAGAGCGACGTGCTGGTGTTCATCGGCGCCAACCCCTGCATCGCCCATCCGATCCTCTGGCAGCGCGTGCTGCGCAACCGGCGCCGGCCGGAGATCGTGGTCATCGACCCGCGCACCACCGAAACCGCGATGGCGGCCACCCAGCACTACGCCCTGCAGCCCAAGAGCGACCTGGCCCTGCTGTACGGCCTTGCCCATCTGCTGATCCGCGATGGCGGCGTCGACCAAAACTTTGTCGACGCCCACACCTCGGGGTTTGAAGCCTTCGCAGCGCATGTGAGCGCCTGGACGCCGGAGCGCACCGCCCAGGAGACCGGCCTGACCGTCGCCCAGCTGCAGCGCCTGGCCGACACCCTCCGCTGCGGCCGGCCGCGCGTGTCCTTCTGGTGGACCATGGGCGTGAATCAAAGCCATCAGGCCACGCGCACCGCCCAAGCGATCATCAACCTGGCACTGATGACCGGCAACATCGGCAAACCCGGCACCGGCGCGAACTCGATCACCGGCCAGTGCAACGCCATGGGCTCGCGTCTGTTCTCCAACACGACCAGCCTGCTCGGCGGCCACGATTTCCGCAACGCCGAGCACCGCGCCAAGGTCGCCGAGGCCCTCGGCCTGCCGCCGGAGCGGATTCCGGACAGGCCGAGCCTCGCTTACGACCAGATCCTCGAAGGCATCGAAGCCGGACGCATCAAGGCCCTGTGGATCATCGCCACCAACCCCAGCCACTCCTGGATCCATCAGGACCGCTTCAACCGCCTGCTCGACAAGCTCGATTTCCTGGTCGTGCAGGACATGTACGCCAGCACCGAAACGGCCGGCCGTGCGCACCTGCTCCTGCCCGCCGCCGCCTGGGGGGAGAAGGAGGGCACCTTCATCAACTCGGAGCGCCGCATCGGCCTCAGCCGCGCCGTGCGCCGCGCCCCCGGCCAGGCCTTGAGCGACTTCCGCATCTTCCGCCTCATCGCCCATGCCTGGGGGCTGGACGGCCTGTTCGGCGAATGGACCTCGCCGGCTGCGGTGTTCCGCCTCCTCCAGCGCTGCACGCAGGGCCAGCCCTGCGACATCAGCGGCATCGGCGGCCATGACCAGCTCGAACGCGAGGGCGGCGTGCAGTGGCCGCTGCCGGCTCCGGCCGAAACGGCTCCGGCCCGGGAGCGGCGCCTGTTTGCCGACGGCCGCTTCTTCACCGCCGACCGGCGTGCGCGCTTCGTCTTCGACGACTCGCGGCCGCCGCCGGAACCGCCCGATGCGGACTACCCCTTCGTCCTGCTCACCGGCCGCGGCACCAGCGCCCAGTGGCACACGGAAACCCGCACGGGCAAATCCCAGGTGCTGCGCAAGCTGGCCCCGCCGGCGCTGTTTCTGGACCTTCACCCCGCCGACGCCGGCCGGCTCGGCATCCGCGACGGCGACCCGATCCGGGTCAGCTCGCGGCGGGCCCGCCTAACCATGCAGGCGCGCGTGACCACCTCCGTTCAGCCCGGCCAGGTGTTCCTGCCCATGCACGACCGCCGCATCAACCGGCTGACGCACTGGGCCATGGATCCGCACAGCCGGCAGCCCAGCTACAAGCACTGCGCCGTGCGCGTTGAGCCGGCTTGAAGCGGCAGGCATCGCGGCGCGTCACCGGACCGGCCCGGCGTACATCGACTGCAGCATCTCGAGCAAGGCGGCGGTGATCTTGACCGAGGCCTGGACTTCCAAGCGGTTGGTGCCCAGCCAGGTTTCATAGCCGCCGAGGGCGTGATGCTCGGGCGTCGGCAGGTAGCCGAAGTAGCCGCCGGCGATGCTGTGCGTGAAGGTCGTCTTGAAGGGGCTCTTCTCCTTCAGCTCCAGGCCGGTCTCGACGAACGTCTCGCAGGCGATGCCGCAGATGCCGGCGTCGCCGATGCGCAGCGCCTGCACCGGCACAGCGATCTCCGGCCCCACATCGCGCATCTTCAGCGTGCGCTCGGCATAGATGACGTCGAGCGCCGTGCGGCCGCCGATCAGCCGCGGCTTTTTGACCAACTCCTCGGCGCGCGCGAGCTGTTCCGGCGTCGGTTGGCGCGCGCCGAGGGACAGGTCCAGGAAACGCCCGTCCAGCGGCACCCAGTCGTGATGGGTGATGCCCTGGATGGCCTGATGGGCGGCCTGGGCGACGTCCTCCGCCACTTCGCGCATCTTGCTGTAGCGCGGTCCGGCCTTGGGCGCCGGCTTGGAGTAGTCGTTGTTGTTGATGTTGCCGCTGGTGCCGTTGCTGAGCATGGCGACGAAAGGCGGATCCTGGCGATCGGCGCCGAGCAACTGCTGCAGCCGGTCGCAGACCACCGGGAAGTAGTCCGCGGAGACGTGGCCGGCGCCGACGTCGCCGACGTAGTGCAGCGAGTAGTTGGCGAGCACCGCCAGCGGCCGCCCTTCGGCCGTCTGCACGGACAGCACGCAGACCTCCGGATCGGTCGGGCCGGCGGGCCGGATCAGGTCCGGGCTGTTGCGCGGCGGATTCATCTTCACCCGGTCGATGCCGCCGAAGGGGTTGGGCGCGATCGAGCCCTCCTTCATGAACCAGCGGCGGTTGAACACCTGGTCAGGCTCCTGCCCCGAGCCCCAGCCGACGCGTGCCGGTGCCAGGTTGTTGACGGCGCGGCGCACGCCGTCGGCGATGCGCCGGGCGACGAACTTTTGGTAGTCGCTCAGCGGCTCGGTGACGGAGTAGCGGTTCTCGCTGAGCGCGCTGACGGCCGAATGCGTGTGCGTGGCCGACATGAGCAGGCATTCGCGCGGAATGCCGGTCTGCTCGCGCACAAGCCGAGCCGCCTCGTCGAACATCTGGCGGGCGGCGCCGAGCAGGTCGCAGATGACGATGGCCAGCCGCGTGTCGCCGTTGTCGAGCACCAGGCAGCGGGCGTGCAGTTCGTCGTGAACGTGGGTGGAGGGAAACGGCATGAAGCCGCCGACCACCAGACCGCCGATGTCGGGCGTGATGTTGCTGGTCGCCGCGCCCGCGCGCAGGCGTTTTGCCACCGGTGTTTGGGCCGGCAGGGTGAAGGCGTACAGGCAGATCAGCAGGGCGAAAAGGCGCATCCGGAACATACGTCCGCGGCGCCGGTGTTTCTCGCAGGCCGGCAGACGCAAAAAACCCCGCCGGTGAGGGCGGGGTTTTTGAAAGCAACCGTTCCGGGAACGCAGCGATCAGCGCTTGGAGAACTGGAAGCGCTTGCGGGCGCCGGGGCGGCCGGGCTTTTTACGCTCCTTGGCGCGGGAGTCGCGGGTGAGCAGGCCGGCCTTCTTGAGCGTGCCGCGCAGTTCCGGATTGACGGCGATCAGGGCGCGGGAGATGCCGAGCTTGACGGCACCGACCTGGCCGGTGACGCCGCCGCCGCAGGCGTTGACGTTGAAGTCGAAGCTCTGGCGAGTGTTGGTCAGGGCCAGCGGGGTCAGAATCTGGTTCTGCAGGGCGACGGTCGGGAAGTATTCTTCGAAGTCACGGCCGTTGACGGTGATCGAACCGGAACCGGCGATGATGTGGACGCGGGCGACGGCGGTCTTGCGGCGGCCGGTGGCGTTGGAGAGAGGCTTGCTCATGGGGCGGAATCAAAAACGGACTTCAGTTCAGGCAACGGCGACCGGCTGCGGATTCTGGGCCGAATGCGGATGCTCGGCGCCGGCGTAGACCTTCAGCTTGGTGATGATGGCGTTGCCAAGGCGGTTGTGCGGAACCATGCCCTTGACGGCGCGCTGGACGATCTGCTCCGGACGGCGCTCGCGGAGTTTTTCCACGGTTTCGCGCTTCTGGTTGCCGATGTAGCCGCCGCGCTTGCTGGTGTAAACCTTCTGCTGCTCCTTCTTGCCGCTCAGCTTGACCTGGTCGGCATTGATGACGACGACGAAATCGCCGGTGTCGACGTGCGGGGTGAAGGTCGGGCGGGTCTTGCCGCGGATCAGGTTGGCGGCAGCCACGGCGACTTGGCCGAGGATCTGGTCCTTGGCGTCAATGACCCACCACTGGCGGTTCACGTCTTGGGCTTTGGCGGAGAATGTCTTCATAAGGTGCTTGGAAAGGTGCGGGCGGGCTTTTGTTGGGGCCGCCCCCACGGAAAGGAGGGGCGCGAAAGTAAAAGTGGATGGTCGGCTGTCAAACGGAATCTCGCTGTTATTCACAGGCAATCGGCCCGCCGGCGGCAAAGCCGGCGCGCGCGCCCGGAAGTCACTTGCCCCAGACCTTGAGCAGGGCGGCGGCCATGTCGGCCGGCGAGTCCGCCACGGAGATGCCGCACTCGGCGAGGATGCGCTTCTTGGCGGCCGCGGTGTCGTCCGCACCGCCGATGATGGCGCCGGCATGGCCCATGCGGCGGCCGGGAGGCGCGGTGGCGCCGGCGATGAAGGCGGCGACCGGCTTCTTGCAGTGGTCCTTGGCCCAGCGGGCGGCCTCGACCTCGGCGTTGCCGCCGATTTCGCCGATCATGATGATGGCCTCGGTTTCGGGGTCCTCGTTGAACATCTTCAGCACGTCCAGATGGTTGGTGCCGTTGACCGGGTCACCGCCGATGCCGACGCAGGTGCTCTGGCCGTAGCCGCGGGTGGTGAGCTGCCAGACCGCTTCGTAGGTCAGGGTGCCGGAACGGCTGACGACGCCGACGTTGCCGCGCTTGTGGATGTAGCCGGGAGCAATGCCAATGCGGCAGCCGCCGTGGGATTTTTCACCGTGACCCGGCGTGACCAAGCCCGGGCAGTTCGGGCCGATGAGGCGGGTCTTGCTGCCCTGCATGGCGGCCTTGACCCGGATCATGTCGTTGACCGGAATGCCCTCGGTGATCGCGACCACGAGGTCGAGGCCGGCATCGACACCCTCAAGGATGGCGTCGGCGGCGAAGGGCGGCGGCACGAAGATGACGCTGACCGTCGCCCCGCTCTCCCTGGCGGCCTCGGCCACCGTGTCGAACACCGGCACCTTGTGGCTGCCATGCTCGAACTGCTGGCCGCCCTTGCCCGGCGTCACACCGGCGACCAGCTGGGTGCCGTAGTCGAGGGAGGCTTTGGCGTGGCGGGAACCGAAGTCCCCGGTGATGCCTTGGACGAGGATGCGGGTGTGGGTGTCAACGAGGATGGCCATGTTCGAGGGGGCGGTTTGTCAGTGATCGGTGCGGCAGGGGCCCGGAACCCGGGCGCGGCATGATAGGGGTGCGCCGCAAGGCGTCAAGGCGGCGCCGGGCTTCTTTTTACTCGGCGCGCGCCTCGGTGGTTTCCAGGCGGACCAGGCCGCCCTCGGCGGGAACCACGACCTTGCGGTAGAAGCAGTTGCTGCGCTTGGTGTGGCAGCAGCCGCCGCCGCGCTGGATGACGCGCAGCAGCAGGGCGTCCTGGTCGCAGTCGGTGCGGATTTCGACGACCTCCTGGAACTCGCCGCTGGTCTTGCCCTTGTGCCAGATCTCCTGGCGGCTGCGGCTGTAGTACACCGCCTGGCCGAGCTCCAGGGTCAGGCGCAGCGATTCCGCATTCATGTAGGCCAGCATCAGCGGCTGACCGCTGTGGGCGTCCACCGCCAGCGCGGCAATCAGGCCGTGCTCGTCGAATTTCGGGGCCAGGAACGGACCTTCTTCAATGGCCTGCTTGGAATCGCGCGGGCCGAACTCGTAGGATGCTGCGGGGGCGGACATGGGACGGGACCAGTAGCGCAGGCCGGCCCGATGCCAAAACCAAAATGCTTTTGGTCGACATCGCCGGCCCTCACGCTAAAAACACAGGGTCCTGAACCCGCCGCCACCAGCCTCCCCCGCCCTGCCCGGCTTCCTGCTCTCCTTCGAGGGCTCGGAAGGCTGCGGCAAATCCACGCAGATCCGCCTGCTGCGCGAGCGCCTGGAACAGGCCGGCCGGCCGGTCATCGTCCTGCGCGAACCCGGCGGC
>CAYYJK010000158.1:0-1253 GCA_964472185.1 uncultured Prosthecobacter sp. | reverse complement strand
GCCCGTTGCTCGCCGCCGGCACCACGGTCATCCTCGACCGCTTCGTCGATTCGACCACGGTCTACCAGGGACTGGCGCGCGGCCTGCCGCTGGCGCAGGTGCAGGCCATCAACGCCTTCACCGTCGGCGGCCTGCTGCCGCAGCTCACCCTGCTGCTCGATCTGGACACCGACACCGCCTGGCAGCGCATCCAGGCCTCCGGCCGCGAACTCGACCGCATGGAACGGCAGCCGCGCGCCTACTTTGACAAGGTCCGCCAGGGCTACCTGGAGCTCGCCCGCCAGGCGCCGGAGCGCATCGCCGTCGTCGACGCCGGCCAGCCGCCCGAAGCCGTGCACGCGCAGGTCTGGGCCCTGCTGCAATCCCGCCACCATGCCCTTTAACGCCGACCACGCCCTCGACCTGCTGAGCCGGGCGCAAAAGCTCGGCCGCCTCGGCCACGCCTACCTCATCTCCGGCCCGCGCGAAGCCGGCTGCGAAGACTTCGCAGCACGCGTCCTCGGCCTGGTCTCGCCCGCGCGCCACCGCAGCCTCGACGACTGGGCCCAGGAGGGCGCCGTCATCCTGCGGCCGCAGAGCAAGTCGCGCCGCATCACCATCGGCGACGACGGCGGCGAGGCCGGCACAATCCGCTACCTGGAGCGGATGATTCACCGCACCACCGGCCCCGGCGGCCACAAGTTCGGCGTCATCATCGACGCTGAGCGCATGAACGCGCAGGCCCAGAACGCCTTCCTGAAGACGCTCGAGGAGCCGCCGCCGAACACCCTGCTGCTCCTGCTCACATCCCACCCGGGCCAGCTGCTGCCGACCATCCTGTCGCGGGTCATCGAAATCGCCCTGCTGCCGCCCGCCGGCGCCCGCCACCTCAGCGAGCCCGAACACCGGCTGCTCGCCGTGCTCGACAAGCTCGCCCAGCGCCAGGGCCCGGGCAGCATCTCGATCGCGCTGGCGCTCAAGGAGGAGTTCGCCAGCCTGCTGGAGTCCCTGTACGGCGGCATCAAAGAGGAACTGGAGGAGGAGTTCGACAAGGACGTCGACCACTACAAGCAGACCACCGACGGCACCTGGCTGAAGCAGCGCGAGGAGCAGATCACCGCCATGATCGAGGCCCGCTACCTGCAGCAGCGCGACGCGCTCATGGACCTGCTGCTGGCCTGGATGGGCGACATCGCCCGCCAGCAGGTCAGCGCCGAACACCTCGACCTGCCCGAACACGCCGCCGCCACCGCCGCGCTGGCCCAGCGCTGGAC
>CAYYJK010000157.1:3295-8475 GCA_964472185.1 uncultured Prosthecobacter sp. | reverse complement strand
TTGACGCTGTTGAGGATCTTGTTGGAGGCGTTGCGCAGCACGCTGTAGGGCAGCTCCACCCAGTCGGCGGTCATGGCGTCCTCGCTGACCACCGCGCGCAGCGAGATGGCCTGTTCGTAGCTGCGCTCGTCGCCCTTGACGCCGACCGTCTTCACCGGCAGCAGGGCGGCATAGGCCTGCCAGACCTGCTCGTACCAGCCGCTGCGGCGCAGTTCGCCGATGAAGATGGCGTCGGCCTGCTGGGTGATGGCCACGCGCTCCGGCGTGATCTCGCCGGGAATGCGCACCGCCAGGCCGGGGCCCGGGAACGGGTGGCGCCAGAGCGCGCGGTGCGGGATGCCGAGGCTGGCGCCGAGGGCGCGGACCTCGTCCTTGAACAGCTCCGCGAGCGGCTCAAGCACCTTGCCCTGCTCCTTGAGCTCCATGATGCGGTCGACGCGGTTGTGGTGCGTCTTGATCTTGCTGGCGATGGAGCCGCTGGTGGCGCTTTCAATCACGTCCGGATACAGCGTGCCCTGGGCGAGCAGCTCGACGTTGTCGGCGACCTTCCAGAACTCGTCGACGAACAGGGTGCCGATGATGCGGCGCTTCTGCTCCGGGTCGGTGATGCCGCGCAGCGCCCCCAGGAAAACGGCGCTGGCGTCGATCTGCTCGATCGGCACGCCGACCTCGGCAAACAGTTCCTTGACCTCGGCGGTCTCGTTCAGGCGCATCAGGCCGGTGTCGATGAAGATGCAGCGCACCTTGACGCCGGCCTTGTGCAGCAGGACCGCCAGGACGGTGGAATCGACGCCGCCCGAGACGCCGCAGATGACTTCGCGGCTGCCCACCTCGGCCTTGATGCGCTCCAGCATCTGGGCCTTGAAGGCGTTGATGTCGAAGGTCGCCAGCTGCGCGCCGCTGCGGGTGAGGAAGTTTTTCAGGATGGCCGTGCCCTCGTGCGAGTGCGTGACCTCCGGATGGAACTGGATGCCCCAGCAGCGGTCCGTCCACTTCAGGGCAACCGGCACGGCGTCCTCATTGGTGGCGATGACCTGGGTGGTCCCGGCCAGGTTGGCGCAGGTGTCGCTGTGGCTCATCCAGACCTGCGACTCGTGCGAGATGCCGGAGAACAGGTCCGCATGGTCGGTGACCACCAGCTTGGCCGGCCCGTACTCGCGGGTGACGCCGGGCTTGACCGTGCCGCCGTGCTTGATGTTGAGCAGCTGCATGCCGTAGCAGACGCCCAGCACCGGCACGCCGAAGGCCATGAGCCGTTCAAAATCGACGTCCGGGGCGTCCTTCTCGGACGTGCTGCGCGGCCCGCCGGACAGGATGATGGCGCCGGGGTTTTTCAGGTTCGCCAGCTCCGCCGGCGCGTAGAGGTGGGAGGCAAAGCCGAGTTCGCGGACGCGGCGGACGATGAGCTGGCTGTACTGCGAGCCGTAGTCGAGGACGGCAACTTCGTGATCGGTCATGGATGGCGGGGAATGCGGAAAAGCAGGTTAGGCGGGCTCGTAGTTCACGGGCTCCTCGGTGATGACGACATCGTGCGGGTGGCTCTCCTTGAGGCCGCCCGCCGTGATGCGGACGAAGCGGGCCTTGGCGCGCAGTTCGTCGAGGTTGGCGGCGCCGACATAGCCCATGCCGGAGCGCAGGCCGCCCATGAGCTGGAAGACGACGTCCGCGAGCGGCCCCTTGAACGGCACGCGCGCCTCGACGCCTTCGGGCACCAGCTTGCCGGAGCTGTTCTGGCCGTAGCGGTCCCCCGCCCCGCGGCGCATCGCCTTGAGGCTGCCCATGCCGCGGTACTCCTTGAAGGTGCGGCCCTGCCACTTGACCATGTTGCCCGGGCTTTCCGCCGTGCCGGCGAGCAGCGAACCGAGCATGACGCAGTCGGCGCCGCCGGCGAGGGCCTTGACGATGTCCCCCGAGTAGCGGATGCCGCCGTCGGCGATGACCGTGACGCCGCGCTCGCGGCAGACGCCGGCCACTTCCTGGACGGCGCTGAACTGGGCCATGCCGACGCCGGAAATGATGCGGGTGGTGCAGATCGACCCCGGGCCGACGCCGACCTTGACCGCCGAAGCCCCCGCCTCGACGAGGTGCAGGGCGCCATCCGCGGTGACGACGTTGCCGGCCACGATCGGGATGTCGCCGCCGACCTTGGCGCGCAGGCGCCCGATGACCTCGGCCACGCGCGTGGTGTGGCCGGTGGCCGCGTCGATGAACAGGGCGTCCGCACCGGCCGCCACCAGGGCGGCGCCGCGGTCCGCGCAGTCGTCGCCGACCCCCACGGCCGCGCCGACCAGCAGCTGGCCGTTGGCGTCCTTGGCGGCGTTGGTGAACATCTGGCGCTTGACCACGTCCTGCTTGGTGATCAGGCCGGCCAGGCGGCCGTTGGCGTCCACCAGCGGCAGCTTCTCGATACGGTGCGTGTACAGGATCTTGAGCGCCTCTTCGAAGCTGGTCTGCGCCGTGCCGGTGGCGAGGCGCTCAAACGGCGTCATGATCGCGGACACCGGCGTCGCGGCGTCTTCGATGTACCACATATCGCGGCTGGTGACCATGCCGACGAGCTTGCCGTCCGGGTCGACCACCGGGAAGCCGCTGACGCCCTTTTCGTACATCAGCCGCTGCAGCTCGCCCAGAGTCGTCGCAGGGCGCACGCAGTGCGG
The DNA here is from genome assembly GCA_964472185.1 of uncultured Prosthecobacter sp. Classification (GTDB taxonomy): domain Bacteria; phylum Verrucomicrobiota; class Verrucomicrobiia; order Verrucomicrobiales; family Verrucomicrobiaceae; genus Prosthecobacter. The sequence goes on along the minus strand of CAYYJK010000157.1, from coordinate 5,818 downwards.
GTTCTGAATGACGGTGTTTTCCGAACGTTTGACCTTCGCCACCTGCTCGGCCTGGTGGTCGATCAGGCAGTTGCGGTGAATCACGCCCAGGCCGCCCTCGCGGGCCAGGGCGATCGCCAGTTCGGCCTCGGTGACCGTGTCCATCGCCGAGGACAGTACCGGAATGTTGAGCCGGATTTTCCGGCTGAAAGTGGTGCCCAGATCGACGTCGCCAGGCAGCACCTGGCTCAATCCCGGCAGGACCAGAACATCATCAAAACTCAGCGCAAGGGAAGGAAAGTCGCCCATGTGCCACTTAAGCGGCATGGGCGCGACTGTCACCTGGAATTTGCAGTCGCGGCAAATCCGCAGCCCGCCGCCGGCCGGACTGCCCGCCCGGCCCCGGCGGCCGCCTCACGGACGGTACACGCGGGTCTTGCCGGTGTAGGAGTCGATCTGGATGCAGTAGTAGTTGACCGGCTGGGTGCTCTGCGAGTCGCGCGATTCAACCACGGTCACAAAGCTCTCATCGTAAGGCGGCACCGTGTAGGCGCGGGCGATCTCCTCGGCGTTGCCGGTGGAGCTCACCGACGAGGACAGCACGCGGATGCTGCCGTCCGGATAGAAGCGCATGGAGGCGTAGCTGACCGAATCCGGCGGAGTTTCCCCCGGCGGCGTGAAGAAATACCGGCCGCCGGCCATGGGCAGCTGGTTGGTCGTGGTCGCCAGCACCGGCGACAGCTCCTCCTGGCTGGACAGGATGATGCCGGACTCGAGGTAATACACCTCCGAGAGCGCGCGCTCCGGACCGAACGCCGGGGTGTGCACCACCTGGTAGGCGTAGAAGGAGTTGTCCTCGGGGCGCTCCGCCATGCTGTCCTGGTAGCGGTAGAAGCGCAGTTCGACCTCGCTGCTCATCGACACGGCGCTCTGCTGGGCCAGGCTGAGGCGGTTGACCAGCGAATCGCCGGCGGCGTTGAGCCGCGTCGAACGGATCACATCCACCAGGGTCGGCGCTGCCAGGGCGATCAGCAGGGTGATGATGCCCACCACCGTCAGCAGTTCCACCAGCGTGAAACCGGCCCGATTCGATTTATCAAAGGTTCCTCTCATGACGTGCGGCTCTGTGCTGTCGTTCTCAAATGCCCCACTTGGCGCCGCGCAGCACGACGGTGCTGGAGAAAATGCGGTAGTTCACCCGGCGGTCGCGCAGACGCCTGGCCACCTCCTCGAGGGTGACGTTGAGTTGGTCGGCGTCGCCGGTGGTGATCAGGCTGGAGATCTCCGTGCCGAACGGCGGCTCGGAGGCGCTGCCAAAGCTCAGGCGCTCGGCCGAGCGCTCGTCGATGGCGACCAGCACCACGCGCACCAGCGGCGGCAGCAGGTGCTTGGTGGCCTCCTGGCCGGTGCCGCCGGTTTCGCTGGCCGGGCGGGAGTCGTAGCGGAAGCTCGGCGCGATGCTGGTCGGCGTCACGCCGCTGGTCGGATCCGTCTCGAGCATGGGTGAAATCACCAGCGCCAGGATGTTGTCGGCGATCGGCCGGGTGAGGCCGCGGTTGGTGGCGGTCTCGCTGGTGTCCAGCGGCACGCCAGCCGCCGAGTACCAGTCGGTGTTGGTGCTGGAGTAGATCAGGTTGCGTTCGGCCGGCGGCGAAAACTCCATCAGGCGGTAGCGGTAGCGCGGCTCGCTTGAGGGCAGCCAGGCCGGGCGGAAGAACTCGTCGGAGGTGAACTGGACGAAGTAGCCGCGGGCGCAGAGCAGGCGGTCGAGCCCCGCGTAGGCCGGATCATGGGCGACGCCGAGCGGCGCCTGGAAGAAGATCGCATGGCCGGGCAGCTGCGACTCGTCGCCGCCGGTCACCAGCAGATCCTCCGCGGGACCGCAGAGGAAGCGCAGGTCGGCTTTGCGCACGTAGTTGGTCGGCGCCGTGTTGACGGCCGCCGTCGCCCCCGACTGCAGGTAGCTGTCGTTGTAGTCGAGGTAGGTGTTGAGCGAAGCCTGGCTCAGGTTGCGCGTGATGATGTCGAAGGCGGTGCGCGCCTCGCGGAACTGGCTGATCCGGGCGTTCGAGGTGGTCCAGGTGCTCTGCACGGTGCCGATCACCTGCGCGCTGATCAGCAGCAGGATGGCCAGCACCGCCAGCGAGACGAGGATCTCGACCAGGGTGAAGGCCGGCTGGAACCGCCGCCGGCGGCACGCCGGGCGCGCGTCGGCAGATGTGAAGGAAGGGCTCATACGACGGGACAGGGTGGGGATTACGGGGCGAAGCGCTTCGATTCAAGCACGCGGAAGCGGTAGTAGCTTTCCAGGGGTTCCTTGGAGAACGGATCCGAACCGTCCGCATAGTTGACCTGGCTGCCGGCGCGGACCAGGTCGGCCTGGTCGATGTAACGCTCGAGCAGGAAGGAGCCGCGGAATTCGCCGCTCATCTGGTCGCGCTCGGGGTCGAAGACATCGGGCGCCACCGACCGGACCGCCTTGCGGATCGACTGGGCGCGCACGTGCACGCGGAAGGTGTTCGAGCGGGTCGTCAGCTTGGCGTA
>CAYYJK010000157.1:0-3195 GCA_964472185.1 uncultured Prosthecobacter sp. | reverse complement strand
ACTGGGCGCGCACGTGCACGCGGAAGGTGTTCGAGCGGGTCGTCAGCTTGGCGTACAGGTTGGCGTAGGGGCGCTCGCGGGTGTTGTCGCCGGTGGCGGCGTGCTCGCCCCAGAAGCGGCCCATGGCGTCGTTGCGGTTCGAGTAGTTGAGGACCTCGGAAGCCCTGACGTTGCCGTTGCTCGTCGGCACCAGGGACGGAATCAGATGCACTTCGCAAATCTGCGAGGCGGAACGGAACAGACCACCGCGCAGCGTCGAGGAGGAGGCGTCCATGTTGAAGCGCTCCTCGAACTGGCGCAGGGTGCCTTGGACGCGCTCAGCGAGGGTCAGCTCCCACCAGCGGCGGTCGGCGCCTGCATTGGGCTTGAAGCGGTCCACGACGATGCCGCGGTGCCAGTACTTGTTGTCTGCCTCACTGCGGAACACCGGCGCCGTGCTGCCACGCGGCCCCCAGTCGTTGCGCACACCTTTTGAGTTCTGGCCGTCCAGATTCGGCAGCGCCGCCATCAGCTCGCCCTTCATCGCCGCATGCAGGGCGGTGGCGCGGCGGATGTGGGTGAACGGCAGCATCTGGTAGTTCATGTTGATCTTGCCGGCCGTCGACAGCGACTCGCTGATCGCATAGGGCTCAACCGTCGGCATCCAGAACAGATCCAGCAGGTAATGGTCCGGCGGCGTCAACTGACCGGGGTGCTTCGCCGGCGGATTATAGTTTATTCGCTGCAGGCTGCTTCCAGACGGCTGCTTGTAGTTATACCAAGTGACCGCAGCTGGAATCGGCACGTGCGGACGGAACAGCAGGTTGGTCCAGGCGCCCTCGCCGTTGGCGTCCCAGAGCCGGGACGGCAGCGAGCCGAGCACGACCGGCGACGGCACCATGCGGTTGGGGGTGAAGAAGCTGCCACTGCCGTTGGCGAAGCGGGCCCCTTTGCCGGTACGAAAGTAGGTGGCGCGCCACTTGACGCTATCGGCTGAAGTTAGCTGAAATACGCCGACGGCGTAGTTGCCTTCATCAACTTTGTTGATGAAGGGGCCGACACGGCCGCCCGGATCGCTGTCGTCAAAGTCATAATACCGCTGGAACAACTCATGCGCCATGAGAGGCTGCCCGGCGATGGGACCGCGCGGAATGTCTGGATCGCGGTCGGCGCCGATGATCACGGCCGGCGGCAGGCCGCGCGACCCTTTGTCATCGAAGGTACTCATCGTGCTGGTGCCACGATCATAACCGGGTTCGGCGCCCGAGGTGTAGGAGGAGAAGTTGTGCGCCATGAACTCGGTGGTGCTATTCCACAGACGATGCGGTTTCCAATCCGAGGCGGGCACGAGCTTCTTGGCGGCGATCAGGCGGGCGTCGCCGTGCGCCGGCGCAACCGTGCGGATCACGTCGGTGCCCATGTGCCAAGGGCGGTCCCAGGCACTCTCGCCGGTAGGCCAACCGGGAACACCCTCACGAGGTCCATAACTGACCTCCAAACGCGGATTTGCCAACCGTTCGTCAGCAGGGAACAGGTAGACATCCTGGAAATTAACCGAGTCCCGACCATAGATGGTGGCTCGCCCTCCCGGCACTCGCTGCACTTCCGATTGGCCTTTAGCGCGGGTTTCGCTGGTGTTAGCAATGGACATACTGAACAGCCTCCCTCTTTGCGAGGGACGCAAATCGTCAGGATTGATCAGGTTGAGATTTTTGTCAGTTCTGCCAATACTGCCATCGCGGCTAAAACTCCACCAACGCGGGCCTTGAATGGCAGGATGACGAATCTCCCGTCCTACCGTATCAAAATAGTTAACCAAGAAAGAACCCTGAGTAACCAAATCTGGCGTCGGCGCCCTACCCTCAACAAGGTTAAGATTGATAATTTGCACAGGTTGCCTGTTGTCACTGATATCATGCGTATCGTAAATCTTAATTATGATTGGAGCCGTCCCGACAAACTGCAGCGGCTTGTCTCGGTCCACATCGATAAAGGACGAAAGAAGATCCAAGTTTAATAATCCATTGTGAACCCCCCCAGTCGCGCTGGTCTCGTAGCCAGTGTCTTCCGGCATGGGAGCGACAGACTTAATTCGACGATTCAGCGCCAACTTGCGAAAGCTAGCATAGCCGCCAACCTCAGGAGTGCTGTCGACTTCAAATAAAGGGCGCTCACTCTTGAGCACAAGCGGCCGACTGGTGGAAAATACCGAATGGCCATTCACTTCAAGATTAACTCCCTCGATTGTAATAGTAAAATCCGGATTGATTTCCGTATATCCAACAGAAGGACAGAAAAGCTCGAGGTGCAGCATGGCCTGAATCCGCTTCTTAGTGGGCGGCAGCGGCGTATCTAGATCAAGAGTCAAATTCCAATTTTGAGGATCATAGCCAGGATGCCGACTGTAAACGAGACCCGCAAATTTTGGATCTCCGGCATCCGTTTGAATCGTGTTGTAAAACCCGGCTTCGTCAGGACGCCTCAAAGGAGGAAAGTTCGAATAAAAACGCCTTTTGATCGAGCCGACAGCAGGTTTGCTTTTGGCATCTGGGTTGCGCCAATGGATCGCATCAATATTGGTGAGGCTCCGCACAGTTCCGTCGAACGCAGGGAGCACTTCATGCGCGATGTTAAAGCTGTCTCCATAGTTCGCTTCATCCACCATCAGGGCAGTCCGTCCACCGCTGATGTAACCAGGATTACCTGCAGCATTGCCATCCACAAACAGGTCGAGGTTGTAATCGGGACTTCTCGGATCGGAGATGATATTTTCTCCAGTGTCAGGGAAGTGATACTGCGGCGGCTCCCCTGGCCTCTGTTCCTCATTGTACAAAGGAGTGCGCCAGCTGTACATGTCCGGTTTGCCGTCGGCGGTGCAGATAAAGTGCAGACCGATCTCGCTGACAGAGATGAAGCGGCCAAAGCCACGGAGATTGCTTCCATTGACAGTCCAAGTCGGGTGCTGAGCCGGCGCGACCTGTCCATGACCAGGAAAGAAGCGATCGGCAAACGGGTTGCTGGAGTTACCCGAATCGCGAACAACACCCGGAGTGTAGGTGCGGAAGGACGCCTCACTGTTGTCGCGAGTGTTGTACATCAGCGTCCAGTTGGACACCTGCGAAGTCGGCCAGCTGTTGCGGTTCTGCGGCACCAGGAAGCTATCGTACAGGTTGGTGCAGCGGATGTAGTCGAAGATCGACACGATCAGCTGGCGGG
>CAYYJK010000156.1:0-8521 GCA_964472185.1 uncultured Prosthecobacter sp. | reverse complement strand
GCCGTTGATCAGGAAGGCGTCGTAGCCGACGTCGGAGACGTCCATCGGGTTCATGCGCGTCCATTCGCGCTCGAAGTATTCCTTGAGCGCGCCCTGGCGCAGCGCCCCGGCGACGGACTGGGCGTTGCGGCGCTTGAGGCCGAAGTAGTCGCTGCCGCGCATGAGCAGGCGCTGGACTTCGTGCGGGTCCTCGTTGGTCCAGTCGGAGAGCACGATGACGTGGTCGCGGTCGGTCCGCACGGGCTCGCCGGCGCGCGGCAGCACGACGATGGAGCCGTACACGCCGCTCTGCTCCTGGAAGTGGGTGTGCGAGTGGTACCAGTAGGTGCCGCTGTGACGGAGCGGAAACTCAAAGGTGTGGGTGGTGCCGGGCCGGATCGGCGGCGTGGTCACGTGCGGCACGCCGTCCTGCTCGTTGGGCAGCAGCAGGCCGTGCCAGTGCGTCGAGGTCTCCTCGTCCTTGAGCCGGTTGTGCACGCGGATGCGCGCCGTGTCGCCCTCGCGAAAGCGCAGGGTCGGCCCGGGGATGCCGCCGTTGACGGTCAGGGCGCGCACGGTTTTGCCGGCGGGGCTGAAACGCCCCTCCTCGATGTAGAGATCGTACTCGACCAGGCGGCCGGCGGGGCCGGCGCGCGGGGCTTGGGCGCAGGTGGCGCAGAGCAGGGACAGCGGCGCGGCGGCAAGCGGCGGCGCCAGGAGGGCCAACAAAAGCAGGGAAAGGCGAAAAGGGTTCATGAAGCGGAGTCAGTGCAGGTTCTCCATGCCCGGGAAGCTCCCGCGTCCTTCAGGACGCGGCGTACGGGCATGATGGGGCCATCACAGACGCCGGCTCAAGTCAGCAGTGCGCCATAGAGCACGGGCAGCCGAACGTGCGGCGCCCCTCCACCGGCCGGTCGCGCCGGCTTGGGCAGACGGGTCCGGTCCGAGCGCGCCGCCGGAGACAGCGGCCAGGCGGCGGGTTCGGCAAGGGTCCAGGCCAGCGGCGGCAGCGGTTCGCGGCCCGCCGGGAGCGGCGCCGCCGGTGCGGCCGGTTCCGCGGGCGCCGCGCAATCGCAGCGCTCCCCGACGCCGGCCTGTTCCATCCAGGCGCAGCAGGCATGGGCGGCCGGCGCGTCCGAGCGGGCGCAGGACGCAGCGGCGTCATCGCACCACGCCGCCCCCTGGACAGCCCAGGCGAGCAGCCAAGTCAGCAGGAGGATGGCGGGAGGCAGGCGCATGAAAACGTCGTTGCAGCATGGACCGCGCAAGCAGTCCGGATGTTGGATGATCGGGCGTTTTTTTTATTCCCGCCACGGGTGGATTCCCGGCTTGGCTCCGGGCGATTCCTTGGCATCGTGACCGTTCGCATGCTTGAGCTTGCCGTCATTCTGTTCCTCCTGGTGTTCAACGGCTGGTTTGCCATGGCCGAAATCGCCCTGGTGTCCGCCAAGAAGGCGCGGCTCCAGCAGCGGGCGGACAGCGGCCACGCCGGCGCCGCGCTGGCCCTGCGCCTGATGCAGAATCCGGAGCGCTTCCTGAGCACCGTGCAGATCGGCATCACCCTGGTGGGCGTGCTGGCCGGGGCCTTCGGCGGCGCCAGCCTGGCCGGCTATCTCGTGCCCTACCTCGACGACGTGGCCTGGTTGGCCCCGCACGCGGAAGAGGCGGCCTTCGGCCTGGTCGTGGCGCTCATCACCTACCTGTCGCTGATCATCGGCGAGCTGGTGCCGAAAAACCTGGCGCTGCGCAATCCGGAGGGCATCGCCTGCCTGATGGCGGCGCCGATGTACTGGCTGGCGCGCCTGGCCCACCCGCTGGTCTGGCTGCTGGAACTGAGCACGCGCGTGGTCATGCGCTTCTTCGGCAAGGCGGAGGCGCCCAGCGGCCCCACGCGCGAGGAGGTCGAGGTGCTCGTGCGCGAAGGCATCATCACCGGCGGCCTGCACCGCGAGGAGAGCGAGATGGTGGAGGGTGTGTTCGACCTGCGCGAACTGCGCGCCGAGGAGGTCATGCGCCCCAAGCCCAAGGTGGTCTTCTTCGACGCCGACGACCGCTGCAGCGAGGTCGTCGACCGCGTGCGCGCCAGCCGGCAGACGGTGTTTCCGGTCTACGAGGGGTCGCGCGACCACGTCGTCGGCCTGGTCTCCCTGCGCGACCTGTACGGCGCCGCTGCCAGCGGCGCGACCGGCGCGGTGCGCACGCTGATGCACGAACCGCTGTTCGTCTCGGACAACCAGCCCGCCCTGTCGCTGCTCCAGGTCCTGCGCCAGAGCCCGCTGTTCGCCGCGATGGTGACCGACGAATTCGGCATCGTCCGCGGCCTGGTGACGCTGGAAGACCTCGTCGAGGAGGTCGTCGGCGACCTGCCGTTCACCGCCATGCAGGGCGATTCCAGCCTGCGCCAGACCGGTCCCGACAGCTGGATCGTCGACGGCCTCATGGAGATCGACAGCGTCACCGACGCCATCCCGGAACTCGACGCCCTGGTCGAGGCCGAGGCGGAGAGTTTCCAGACCCTGGCGGGCTTCATCGTGCACCGGCTCAAGCGCCTGCCGCAGGAGGGCGAAACCTTCAGCACCGGCGGCTTCCGCTTCGAGGTCATCGACATGGACCGCCAGCGCATCGACAAGGTGATCATCCAGCGGCTGCCGCCCGCCCCGGAGGGCGCAGCGGCCGCCGCGGACTGAGGCTCACTTCTTGCACTCGCACAGCCACTCCGGCTTGCTGCAGCCGCTGCAGATCTCGGCCTGGTAGTGCAGGCGCGCCGTGACCGGTTTGGCCTCGGCCGTCGGCCGGAACTGGAAGATCGTCCAGAAGTCCTCGCCGGGCTGCATCGGCACCAGGAAGGCGTCGCCGTCGCGGCGAACCTCGAGTTTGACCGGCCGCGACCGGTCGCCGCTGGTGGCGGTGAGCACCTGGTCCTTGAGGGACACGGGCTTCATGTCGCGGTCGAGCACCGCAATGCGGAACTGGCCTTTGTGCAGCGTGACTTCGCCGTGCAGGGTCTCGTTTTTGCTGAACTCGAGGATGCGCCCCTTGTTGGGGCCGAGTTCGACGCCTTCATGGGCCAAAGCGGCCGCGGTGAACAGGCTGAAGAGGAGGATGAGGTGTGTTTTCATGGTGGTGGTGGATGCTGACGTGGGGTGGGTTGGGGGAATTCAATCGGCGGCAGCCGAAGCGAGGCCGCGTTCGGCGGCGCGGCGGCCGAACAGGCAGAACACCGCCGGCGTGACCATGAGGTCGAGCAGGGTGCTGCTGACCAGGCCGCCGACGATGACGACGGCGACCGGATGCAGGATCTCCTTGCCGGGCTCGCCGGCGGCGAGCAGCAGGGGCACCAGGGCGATGCCGGCGCTGAGCGCGGTCATCAGCACCGGCACCAGGCGCTCGAGCGTACCGCGCACGATCAGGGCGCGGCCGAAGCTTTCGCCCTCGTGCTTCATCAGGTGCAGGTAGTGGCTGAGCATCATGATGCCGTTGCGCGCGGCCACGCCGCCGACGGCGATGAAGCCGACGATGGTGGCGATGCTGATGTTGCCGACCAGGGCCCAGGTCAGCGCCAGGCCGCCCATGAGCGCGAGCGGGATGTTGAGCATGACCTGCAGGGCCAGCGACAGGCTGCGGAAGTAGCCGTACAGCAGCAGGGTGACCAGCCCCAGCACCACGGCGAAGTGCAGGGCCAGCCGCAGCGCCGCCGCCTGCTGCGCCTCGAACTCGCCTTCGAAGCGCAGGAAGTAGCCCTCCGGCAGCCGGACGCGGTCACGCACCGCCTCCTGCCAGCGCCGCACCAGGGATTCCAGGTCGCGCTCGTCGGTGTTCGCGGCGATGACGATGCGGCGCTGGCCGTTTTCGCGGTTGATGACGTTCGGCCCCTTGGCCTCGCGGATGTCGGCGACGAGGCGCAGCGGGATGCGCTGGCCCGCGCCCGTTTCGAGGAGCAGTTCGCCGAGCTTGTCCGGCGAATCGCGCCAGCGTTCCGGCAGGCGCAGGACCAGGTCGAGCGTGCGCTGGCCCTCGCGCAGCTCGGCCAGGACGCGGCCGCCGAGGAGCGTCGAGACCTGCTCGTTGACCGCGCCGGGCTGGACGCCGTAGGCGAGCGCGCGCTCGCGGTTCACCTCGATCTGGATCTGCGGAATCGGCACCTGGGTTTCCAGGTTGACGTCGGTGAGGCCGGGGATGGCGAGGGCGAGATCGCGCACCTGCTCGCCCGTGGCGCGCAGCACCGCGAGGTCGGGCCCGAAGACCTTGACGGCGATCTTGGCGGAGACGCCGCTGAGCATGTGGCTGAGCCGGTGGCCGATCGGCTGGCCGACGTTGACGAAGGTGCCGGGCAGGGCCTTGAGCTTGCGGCGGATCTCCTCAAAGACGACCTCGCGCGGCCGGCCGCCGGGATGGAACTCGACGTCGAACTCGTTGACGCTGACCGGCATGACGTGGTCGTCCTTCTCCGCGCGGCCGGCGCGGCGGCCGATGCTTTTCACCTCGGGCACCGACTGGAGCAGGCGCACGCCGGCCTCGCCGACCTCGTTGGACTGGGCCAGCGAGGTGCCGGGCGCGCTGGCGAGGGAGATTGTCGCGCTGCCCTCGTTGAAGGCGGGCAGGAACTCCCTGCCCATTGAGGGGTAGAGCAGCAGGGCCGCAATCAGCAGCATGCCGGTGGCGGCGAGGACCAGCAGCGGCGCCGCCAGCGCCAGGCGCAGGCAGGTGTGCCGCACCAGGCCCTTGAGCGCGCGCACCAGCAAGCCGTCGCGGTGGCCGCCGGCGCCGCCCGCACGGAAGCGCAGCAGCAGCGAGCAGAGCACCGGGATCACGGTCAGACTGACCACGAAGGAGGCGGCCATGCTGGTGATCGTGGCGACGGCGATGGGCGTGAACAGCCGGCCTTCCAGCCCCTGCAGGCCGAGCAGCGGCAGGAACACCAGGATGATCAGCACCGTGGCGTAGAAGATCGAGTGGCGCACCTCGCCGGAGGCGGCGGCGATGACCTCCAGCCGGGGCTGCGGCTCCGCGCGGGCGGCGTTCTCGCGCAGCCGGCGGAAGACGTTCTCGACGTCGACGATGGCGTCGTCGACCACCATGCCGATGGCGACGGCGAGGCCGCCGAGGGTCATCGAGTTGACGCTGACCCCGAAGGCCCGGAAGATCAGCAGCGTGGTCGCGAACGACAGCGGCATGGCCATGAGCGTGATCGCCGTCGTGCGCAGGTTGAGCAGGAACAGCAGCAGGACGACGCTGACCATGAGGGCGCCGTCGCGGATGGCCTCCTCGAGGTTGCCGATGGCGTGCTCGATGAAGTCGCCCTGGCGGAACAGGATCTCCGCCGTGACCCCGGCGGGCAGCGACGGCCGCAGCTCCTCGAGCGCCTGCTCGATCTGGCGGGTGAGGCGCAGCGTGTCGAAGCCCGGCGCCTTGTCGACGCTCAGCACCACGCCCATGCTGCCGTTGACGCTGGCGTCGCCGCGCATGGTCTGCACGGCGTGACGCACCTCGGCGACGTCGCTGATCAGCACCGGCCGGTGGCCGACGGTCTTGACGACGGTGCGGGCGATGTCCTCCAGCCGCGTGGTCATGCCCAGGTTGCGCACCATGATCTCGCGCGGCCCGGCCTGCAGGTAGCCGCTGGTGGCGTTGCCAGCCGCGCGACCGACGGCGGTTTCGATCTCGGCGAAGCTGACGCCGTAGGCGGCGAGGCGGCGCGGGTCGGGCTGCACCTGGATCTGGCGCACGCCGCCGCCGATGGTCAGCACCTCGGCGACGCCGCCGATGCTCTGCAGCCGGCGGCGCAGGGTCCAGTCCGCCAGCGTGCGCAGCTCGGTGGGCGCCACCTTGCCGTCCTGGCTGCGCAGGCCGACCAGCAGGATCTCGCCCATGAGCGAGGACACCGGCGTCATGCCGGCGCGGGCGCCCGCGGGCAGGCTGCCGAGCACGCTCTGCAGGCGCTCCTGGACGAGCTGGCGGGCGCGGTAGATGTCGGCGCCCCAGTCGAACTCGGCGAAGACCAGCGACAGGCCGACGTCGGAGTTGGAGCGCAGCCGGTCGAGGCCGCCGACCCCCTGGACGGCGCTTTCGATGGGCTGGGTGACCAGCGCCTCCACCTCTTCGGGCGAGAGGCCGGGCGCCTCGGTGAGGATGGTCACCGTCGGCTTGGTCATGTCCGGCAGGACTTCCAGCGGCAGCTGCCGCAGGGTCTGCCAGCCGAACAGCAGCAGCAGCAGCGCCGCCATGAGGATGAACGGCCGGTGGCGCAGCGAGAAGCGGATGAGGCGGTTGAGCATGGCGTCAGACGGCGGATGGGCGGCGCAGCGCCAGGCTCAGAACCAGCAGCAGGAGCAGCAGCGCGCTGGTGCCGGCGAAAAACAGCGTCAGCGGCGTCCAGGCGCCGCCGGCAGGGGCGTGGTGGCCGTGGTCCGCCGCATCGTGGCCGGCTTCGGCGGCTTCCGCCTCGCCCCGCTCGCTGCCGTCCTCGTTGTGGGCATGGCCGTGGGCGGCGTCCATCGCCTCCTTGAGCGAGACGCTGCCCTTGCCGGCGAAGGCCAGCGCGTAGGCGCCGCGCACCACCACCTCGTCGCCGGGCAGCAGGCCCTGGGTGACCTCCACCCACTGGTCGTTCTGCGCGCCCAGCACGACCGGCGTCTTCACGAAGGCGTTCTCCAGCTCGTAGTCCTTGATGTACACGAACCGGCCGGCGACATCGCCCTGCACCGCCGCGCGCGGCACCGCCATGACCCCCTCGCGGCGGTCGGCGACGATGCTGAACTCCGCCTTCATCCCCGGCCGCAGCAGCCCGTCCGGATTGGCGACGTGAAAGGCGGCCTCGATCGTCCCGGAGGCCTCGTCCGCCAGCGTCGCGACGTGCGCCAGCGCGGCCTCAAACACGCGCCCGGGCAGCGCATGAACGCGGATGTGCGCCTTCTGCTTGAGCTGCAGCTTGCCGGCCAGGTGCTGCGGCACCTGCGCGGCCGCCTCGACCGTCGTCAGGTCGACGATCTCCATCAGCGCCTGGTCCGGCGAAACCGGCTGCCCCTGGGCGATGTCGACCCTGGCGACAACGCCGCTGATCGGCGCGGCCAGCATCACAGTCGGCGGGGGATCCCCGGGCTGGCGGCTCTCGACCCAGGCGACCTCGTCGCCGGCCTCGACCTGCTGGTGCGGGATGGCCAGGACCGAAAAGGCGCGGCCGGCGATCCGGCTGCTGACCACGGCGCGCTTGCCCGGCAGGACTTCGAGGTGGCCGAGCGCGAAGATCGTCTCCTCGAAGTCGGTCTCCGCGACCTCGGCGAACTCGAGCCGGAGGTTGGCGACGGCGGCCGCATCGAGGATGACGGTGTTCTGGGCGCGTTCAGCGGCAGCGCCGAACAGGCCGAAGGCCGGCAGCAGGGCCGGCAGCAGGAGGTGTTTCCAGGACATCGGGGCGGGCATCAGAGGTTCACGCCCGCCAGTTTGAGCAGGCGCATGGTCAGGGCGTACAGGCCGACCGTCAGCACCACGCCGACGGCCAGGGCCGGCCAGAAGCCGCCAAGCTTGCGGATCAGCCAGGGCAGGAGCAGGAACATCGGCAGGGTCGGCAGGACGAACCAGAAGGTGCCGAAGGCGTGCCGGCCGATCAGGGCGGCGTCCTTGGTCTCGGCGTAGAGCCAGAGGAAGGCGAGCAGGGAGGTCAGCGGCAGGGAGTGGATGACGCTGGCGGCGGCGTTGCTGCGCTTGGCGACCTCGGTGACGACGACGATGACGCCGGCACTGAGGAAGAGTTTGAGGAGGTAGTAGGTCATGACGGGAAGATCAGCGGACGGAGCCGGTGGCGGTTTCGTAGCGGAGGCGGGCCAGGTGGAAGTCGCGCGCCGCGTCGAGCGCGGCGGCTTCGAGCTGCAGGCGCTGCTCGCGGGCGCGCAGCACGGTCAGCAGGTCGGTCTGGCCGGTTTCGTAGGCTTTCTCCAGCTTGCCGACCTGTTCGAGGACGAGCGGCAGGAGCTGCTCGCGGGTCTCGCGCGCCAGCGCCGCCTGGGACGCCATTTCGCGGCGCGCGGTGTCGGCCTCGTTGGCGATGCGGCCGGCCAGGGCCGCAGTTTCCAAGCGGGCGCGCTCGGCGGCAGCGGCGGCGGCGGCAATCTCGCCCTGGTTGCGGTTCCACAGCGGCAGCGGGATGGAGACCCGGAAGCCGATGAAGCCGGTGCGTTCGCGCCGCGCCGCCGAGACGTCCTGCTGCTCAAAGGCGCCGAACAGGCCGGCGCTGGGGTCCTGCCAGCGTCGGGCGCGCGCCAGTTCCGTCTCCGTGCGCGCCGCAGCTTCGCGGGCCTGCGCGCCCAGGTAGTCGGCGCGCTGCCGCCAGTCGCGCGCGGCCGGCAGGGTCAGCGGCGGCAGTTCACCGCGCAGGTTCAGCGCCTGCTGCGGCTCCAGTCCGAGCAGCGGCCGCAGTTCGCCGCGCAGGCCGACCGCCTCGGTCTCAAGCCGGCGGGCCTCCAGGCGCAGGCGCTGGGCGTCCACCTGCGCCTGGGCGGCGTCGAGCGGCGACAGCTCGCCGGCGGCGGCGCGGTCGCGGGCGAAG
>CAYYJK010000155.1:3515-8545 GCA_964472185.1 uncultured Prosthecobacter sp. | reverse complement strand
ACCTACTTCAAGCAGCTGTTCGCGCAGGTGACCAACCCGCCGATCGACCCGATCCGCGAACGCGCAGTCATGAGCCTCGACGTCGTGCTCGGCTGGCAGCGCAACTGGCTCGGCGAAACGCCGGAGCACGCCAGCGTCGTGCATCTGAGCTCGCCCTTCCTGTTTGAAAACGAGCTGGATGCCATCAAGGCGCTGCCGGACTTCCCGCACCGGGTGCTCGACACCACCTGGCCCGTGGCCGAGGGCCCGGCCGGCATGAAGCGGGCGCTCGACCGCCTCTGCCAGGAGGCCGAGAAGGCCGTCGAGGACCGGGTTCGCATCCTGATTTTGAGCGACCGCGCCCTGGGTGCGGAGCGCGCGGTGATCCCGGCGCTGCTGGCCACCGGCGCGGTCCATCACCACCTCAACCGCAAGCAGGTGCGCATGCGCCTGAGCCTGGTCGTGGACACCGGCGAGGCGCGCGACACCCACCAGATGGCCTGCCTGTTCGGCTTCGGCGCCAGCGCCGTCTGCCCGTACCTGGCCTACGGCACCATCCAGGAAGTGCTGGTCCAGGACCGGGCGGCCAAGAAGCCGGCACTCGAAGGCGTCGACTACGCCAAGGCCCTGACCCACTTCCGCAAGGGCCTGGAGAAGGGCGTGCTCAAGATCATGAGCAAGATGGGCATCTCGGTGCTCAGCTCCTACACCGGCGCGCAGATCTTCGAGGCGGTCGGCATCGGCAGCGAGGTGATGCGCTATGCCTTCGCGGGCACGCCCAGCCAGATCGAGGGCATCGGCTTCAACGAGATCGCCGAAGAGGCGCTGGCCCGCCACGCGCTGGGCTACGGCCATCCGGAAGCGGCCGGCGTCGACCTCGGCGATCCGGGCTTCTTCCGCCCGCGCCAGAAGGGCGAGATGCACGCCATCACCGGCCCGGTGATCAAGAACTTCCACACCTTCGTCAAGACCGGTTCGGCCGACGACTACCAGAAGTATGTCGCCGCCCAGCTGGAAAACACGCCTGTGGCCCTCAAGGACCTGCTGGAGTTCGTGCCGAGCAGCGACGGCCCGATCCCGATCGACGAGGTCGAGCCGATCGAGGACATCCGCGTCCGCTTCACGACGGCGGCCATGTCCCTGGGCGCCATCAGCCCCGAGGCGCACGAAGCCCTGGCGATCGCCATGAACCGCATCGGCGGCAAGTCCGACTCCGGCGAAGGCGGCGAGGATCCGAAGCGCTTCAAGCCGTATGAAAACGGCGACTGGGCGAACTCGAAGATCAAGCAGGTGGCCTCCGGCCGCTTCGGCGTCACCGCCGAGTACCTGGCCAACGCCTGGGAACTGGAGATCAAGATGGCCCAGGGCGCCAAGCCCGGCGAGGGCGGCCAGCTGCCGGCGATGAAGGTGAACCGGATGATCGCGCGCCTGCGCAACACCACGCCGGGCGTCACCCTCATCAGCCCGCCGCCGCACCACGACATCTACTCGATCGAGGACCTGGCGCAGCTCATCCACGACCTCAAGGAGGCCAACCCGCGCGCCCGCATCTGCGTCAAGCTCGTCGCCGAGTCCGGCGTCGGCACCGTCGCGGCCGGCGTGGCGAAGGCAAATGCCGACATCATCCTCATCTCCGGCCATGACGGCGGCACGGGCGCCAGCCCGCTGAGCTCGATCAAGCACGCCGGCCTGCCCTGGGAGCTCGGCCTCGCCGAAGCCCAGCAGGTGCTCATGCTCAACGGCCTGCGCGAGCGCGTCACCCTGCGCACCGACGGCGGCCTGCGCAACGGCCGCGACATCGCCATCGCGGCGATGCTCGGCGCCGAGGAGTTCAACTTCGGCACCATCGCCCTCATCGCCCTGGGCTGCGTCTACGTGCGCCAGTGCCACCTCAACAACTGCCCGGTCGGCGTCGCCACAACCGACCCGAAATTCCGCGCCAAATTCAAGGGCAAACCGGAGTACGTGGTCAACTTCTTCAACAGCGTCGCCCAGGAAGTGCGGGAGATCATGGCCCAGCTCGGCGTGGCCCGGATGAACGACCTGATCGGCCGTCCGGAGTTCCTGCGCCAGCGCGTCGTGCCGGAGCACAGGAAGGCGAACATGATCGACCTGAGCCGCGTGCTCAAGGACGTCGGCAAGGACCTCGGCCAGGACGCCCCGCGCATCTGCCTGATGAACCAGAACGACGGCCTCGACCAGCACCCGCTGGACGACCGCCTCATCCAGGACGCCCAGTTCGCGATCAGCGACAAGCGCAAGGTCAAGCCGGTGCACTACAAGGTGAAGAACACCTTCCGCAACATCGGCACCAAGCTCAGCGGCGAGATCGCCTTCCACCACGGCAACCACGGCCTGCCGGACGGCAGCGTCGACGTCACCGTCGAAGGCAGCGCCGGCCAGAGCTTCGGCACCTTCCTGTGCGGCGGCGTCAAGCTGACCATGATCGGCGAAGCCAACGACTACGTCGGCAAGGGCCTGTGCGGCGGCGAGATCATCCTCAAGCCGAGCCCCAAGCTGAACCCGGCCTGCAAGACCTGGGAGAACAGCATCATGGGCAACACGGTGATGTACGGCGCCACCAGCGGCCGCCTGTACGCCGCGGGCCGCGCCGGTGAGCGTTTCTGCGTCCGCAACTCGGGCGCCACCGCGGTCGTCGAAGGCATCGGCGACCACGGCTGCGAGTACATGACCGGCGGCGTGGTCGCGGTGCTCGGCAGCTTCGGCAAGAACTTCGGGGCCGGCATGAGCGGCGGCGTCGCCTACCTGCTTGATGAAACCGGCGCCTTCGCGCAGCTGCACAATCCGGAGATGATCAAGGGCGAAAAGCTCAGCGATCCCGAGGACGTCAGCCAGCTCAAGAAGCTCGTCTTCGACCATCTCGAAAAGACCGACAGCCTGCGCGCCAAGGACATCCTGGAAAACTGGGCCGCCTACGAGCCCAAGTTCGTCAAGGTGACCAGCAAGGCCGAGCCGGTGCAGGTGCCCGCCGAAGAGGAGTCCGCTGACGCCCCGGTGGCCGCGCCGGCGGTCGGCTGAGGCGTTTCGCCGCGCCAACGGCCCGGAACCGGGGACTCGCGTCCCCGGTCTTCCGGTGCCGTGCCGGTTTCAGGCGCAGAGCGGTCCGGCGCCCTGCGCCATCGGCGGCCCGCGCCGCAGCCGCAGACAGGCCAGGCTGTGCCCCGGCAGCGGGAAATTCGCATCGCCGGCCTGCTGGGTTTCGGTCGCGGGGAAGGCGGGGGAGCGGCTGGTGTCGAACACCACGCTCCAGGAGGTCTTGCGGCTGCCGGGCAGCCGGAACTCCCGGGCCTCGGAGCCGCGGTTGAACAGCAGCAGCAGCGGCGGCGCGGCATCCAGCAGGGCGCCGAAGACGGCCCGGGCCGGATCGTGCCACTCCTCGTGGCAGAGCAGCTCGCCCCCACCCGCCAGCCAGGTCACGTCCGGCAGGCCGCTGCCGGGGTTGATCTGGCCGTCAAAAAACTGCCGGCGGTGGAAGGCCGGGGTGCGCCGGCGCAGGTCGATCAGCTGGCGGCTGAACTCGAGCATGTCCTTGTCGGCGTGCTTCCAGTCCAGCCAGCTGCCCGGGTTGTCCTGGCAGTAGGCGTTGTTGTTGCCGTGCTGGGTGCGGCCGATCTCGTCGCCGGCGCAGAGGAAGGGCACGCCCACCGAGGTCATCAGCGTGGCGAGCAGGCTGCGCCGGAGACGGGCGCGCAGCTCGAGCACGGCCGGATCCCGGGTGGGGCCCTCGACGCCGGCGTTGACGCTGTGGTTGGCGTTGTCGCCGTCGCTGTTGCCCTCGCCGTTGGCGGCGTTGTGCTTGCTGGAGTAGCTGACCAGATCGAGCAGGGTGAAGCCGTCGTGGGAGGTGAGGAAATTCACCGTGCTCAGGGCCGGGCGCTGGTTCCAGCCGTACAGGTCCTGGCTGCCGCACAGGCGCTTGGCAAACTCCGCCGTCGTGCCCTCGTCGCCGGCCCAGAACCGGCGCACCGCGTCGCGGTACTTGCCGTTGAGCTCGCGCCAGGGCTCGGGGAAGCCGCCGACCTGGTAGCTGTCCATGCGCATGATGTCCCAGGGCTCGGCGATCAGCTTCACCTGGCTGAGCACGGGATCCTGGCCGATGGCGGAGAGGAACTGGGACAGGGTGTTGAACTCGTCGAGCTCGTCGCGGCCGACGGTGACGGCAAGGTCGAAGCGGAAGCCGTCGACGTGCATCTCGGTGACCCAGTAGCGCAGGCTGTCGAGGATGAGGCGCAGGGCGGGGGGGCTGGCGGAGTCGACCGCATTGCCGCAGCCGGTCATGTTCAGGTGGAAGGCCCCGAACTCGCCGAACGAATGGCGGTAGTACATGCGCTCGTCGAGCCCGCGGAACATCAGCGTCGGGCCGTTTTCGTCGCCTTCGGCCGTGTGGTTGTAGACGACGTCGAGGATGACCTCGAAGCCGGCGGCGTGCAGGTCCCGGACCATCTGCTTGAACTCCCGCACCTGGGCCTGGGGATCGCGGGCGGCGGCGTACTCGGCGTGCGGGGCGAAGAAGCCGATGGTGTTGTAGCCCCAGTAGTTGGTCAGGCCGCGGTCGAGCAGGAACTGGTCGTCGAGGTGCTGGTGCACCGGCAGCAGCTGCAGGCTGGTGACGCCGAGCCGGCGCAGGTGGTCGAGCACGGCGGGGTGGGCCAGGCCGGCGTAGGTGCCGCGCAGCTCCGGCGGCAGGGCGGGGTGCTGGCGCGTGAAGCCCTTGACGTGCAGCTCGTAGAGGATCGTGTGCTGCCAGGGGATGCCCGGCGGCCGGTCGTCCTGCCAGTCGAAGCCGCCGTCGATCACCACGGACTTCAGCGCTTCCGGACCGTTGTCGAGGGCGCCGGGCCGGACCAGCGGCCCGTGCGGGCCGAGCATGCTCGTGCGTCCGGAGGGATCACCCTGGATGGCGAGGGCGTAGGGGTCGAGCAGCAGCTTGTTGGGGTTGTAGCGCAGCGCATTGTTCGGCAGCCAGGGGCCGTGGGCCCGGTAGCCGTACAGCTGGCCCGCCTTCACGCCGGGCACCCAGACGTGCCAGA
>CAYYJK010000155.1:0-3415 GCA_964472185.1 uncultured Prosthecobacter sp. | reverse complement strand
GCCCGGTAGCCGTACAGCTGGCCCGCCTTCACGCCGGGCACCCAGACGTGCCAGAGGTCGCTTTCACCGTGCGTCAGCCGCGCCCGTCCCGTCTCGCGTGCCGGCGCCGCGGCGTCGTAAAGGCAGAGGTCCACGGCCGTGGCATGGCGCGAGTACACGACGAAATGCGCGCCGTCGCCGGTGAGGGTGACACCGGGAGCCCAGCGCGCGGGCGTGCGTTCCGAAGTGCAGGCGGTCGGAGTCATGCGACGCTCCACCGTAAGCAGGGGGCGCGCCGTTGCATGGGTTATTTCCGGCGCGGCTCAGGCGGCCGCGGGCGCGTCGAACCAGCGGCCGTGCTCCTTGATCAGGTCGACCAGGCGTTCCACCGCCTCCTCCTCGGGGAGGTTGAACTTCACCGCGGTCTTGCCGACGTACAGGTTGATCTTGCCCGGCGCGCCGCCGACGTAGCCGAAGTCGGCGTCGGCCATCTCGCCGGGACCGTTGACGATGCAGCCCATGACGGCGATGCGCACGCCCTTGAGGTGGCCGGTGGCGGCGCGGATCTTCTGCGTGGTCTGCTGCAGGTTGAACAGCGTGCGGCCGCAGCTCGGACAGGCCACGTAGTCGGTCTTGAAGATGCGCACGCCCGCGGCCTGCAGGACGTTGTAGCTGATGCGCAGCGACTGACCCGGCGCCGGCTCGCCCTGGACCAGGACCGCGTCGCCGATGCCGTCGCAGAGCAGGGCGCCGAGGTGGGTGGCGGCGGTGAGCAGCGCCGGCAGGAAGTCGGTGTCGGACGCCGCATGGCCGGCGGCCGGGGCGGCGAGGCTGTCCTTGAGCAGGATCGGGTGGCGGGCGTCGAGGCGGGCCGCAAGCAGGCGGAAGGCGTGCAGCGGGTGCAGGTCGAGCCCGTCCGCCACGGTCACCAGGCGCGGGTCGGCGCCGGCATTGATCGCGCCCACCGCCGCCTCGTCGCGCGGGTCGAGGGCGATGACGCCGCTCTCCTCCACCACCACCTCGGGTTGGAAATCGCCCAGCTTGTCGAGCTTGTGGGCCAGGGCGTCCCATTTGGCGCGGGTGGTGAACACGGCCACCGTCGCGCCGCCGCCGACGTCCACGCCCCGGACGTTCAGGCGCTGGCTGGCGCGGCGGCTGTAGGCGAAGGTGTCGTAGCTGACCGGCAGCTGCGCGCTGGTGACGCCGCAGCCGCGCGTCTCGGAGCGCACGGCGGTCTCGACGCTGCGCACCAGCGCCTGGGCGACGGGGATCTCGTGGATGGCGTCCTCGGTGAGCGAGACGCGGATGGTGTCGCCGATGCCGTCGGCGAGCAGCGAGCCGATGCCGATGGCGCTCTTGATGCGGCCGTCTTCGCCGTCGCCGGCCTCGGTGACGCCGAGGTGGATCGGGTAGTTCCAGTCGCCGCCCAGGTCGTTGAGCCGCGCCACCAGCAGCCGGTAGGCCTCGATCATGACCTTCGGGTTGCTGGCCTTCATCGAGAACAGGAAGTTGTGGAAGTCGTGGGCGCGGGCGATGCGGGCGAACTCCAGGGCGCTCTCGACCATGCCGTGCGGCGTGTCGCCGTGGCGGTTCATGATGCGGTCGCTCAGCGAGCCGTGGTTGGTGCCGATGCGCATGGCGCGGCCAAGGCGGCGGCATTCCTGCACCAGCGGCACGAACTGCGCCTCCATGTACGCGACCTCCTCGGCGTACTCGGCGTCGGTGTACTCCTTGACCGCGAACTTCTTCTTGTCGGCGTAGTTGCCGGGGTTGACGCGCACCTTCTCGACCCACTTCACCGCCTCCATGGCGGCGTCGGGCTTGAAGTGGATGTCGGCGACCAGCGGCACCTGGCAGCCGGCGGCGCGCAGGCCGTCGCGGATGTGCTGCAGGTTCTCGGCGATGACGCGCGTCTGGGCGGTGACGCGGACGATTTCGCAGCCGGCGGCGGCCAGTTCCAGGGCCTCCTGCACGCAGGCGGCGGCGTCGCGGGTGTCGCTGGTCAGCATCGACTGCACGCGCACCGGGTTGCCGCCGCCGATGCCGACGGGGCCCACCTGGACGACGCGGGTCTCGCGGCGCTGGTAGTGGTACAGGTCGGGGCAGTAGCGGAGCAGGCGGTCGGGGGTCATCGTCCCCCATCAAACCTCAAGCCGCCGGCTGTGCAATCACGAACCCGGGGCTTTGGCGGCCGGGCGCTGGTCCCTGGGCAGCCAGCGGATCTCCTCCTTCGGGCCGGCTTTGCCGCGGCCGAGGAAGATGTCGCCGGCGTCCTTGAGGGTGACGAAGATCAGGAAGCCGAACAGCAGCAGCGCGCAGGCGGTCTGCACCCACTCGAGGGCGCGCGAGTGCAGGGGCCGGCGGCGCACGGCCTCGGCCACGGCCATGGTGATGTGGCCGCCGTCGAGGACGGGGAAGGGCAGCAGGTTCATGATCGCCAGGTTGACGTTGAGCACGACGCTGAACCAGAGCACCTGGAGCAGGGCGGCCGGATCCTGCAGCAGGTTGTAGTACACCCGGCCGATGCCCACCGGGCCGCTCATGTGCGCCGGGCTGATGTCCGAGTTCGACCAGACCAGCTTCTGGATCATGCTGAACATGCTGCGCGCGGCGTCGGAAAGCTGCTCGGCCACCGACGGGTGGGCCAGCTGGCGCGCTCCTTTGGGATCCCAGGCGATGCCGACCTTGGGCTGGGGAGGTTCCTGCGACACCCAGACGTCCGGGATGCGCGGCCGCAGCTCCACCTGGAGCTCGCGCCCTGCGCGGCGGAGGGTCAGCTGCACCGGCTGGTTGTTGCGCGTCTTCAGGTGCTCGGAAAACTGCCAGTGGCTGTACACCGGCTGGCCGTCCAGCTTGAGCACCTCGTCGCGCGGCTGCAGGCCGGCTTCCGCGGCCGGGCTGTCCGGCTGCACGGCCCCGACCATCGGCGTCTCCTTGCCGCCGATGCCGACCTCGCGCAGGGCCGGCCGGGCGAAGATGGCCTGCCACCAGGCGCGCTTCTCCTGCTCGGGGTCGGGCCACTTCGCCGCCACCAGCACCGTTTTGGCGCCGGCGCCGGGGCGTTCGATGTCGAAACGGATCTGCTCGCCTTCGCTGGAGATGATGCCCCAGCGCACGCTGTCGACGAAACCCTCGAAGCGCCGGATCGGCTGGCCGTCGATCGCACGGATGACGTCGCCCGGCTGCAGGCCGGCCTTCTCCGCCGGGCTGTCCTCGGCGACGTGGCCGATCGTCGTGGTCACGAAGGACTCGCTCTGCGGTTTGCCCAGCCAGCTCACCAGCAGGGCGAACAGCGCCGCCAGGCCGAAGCTGAACAGCGGCCCGGCAAAGGCGACGATCATTTTGTCGAGCGGCTTGATCGGCGGCAGCGGTTCGTCGCTGGCCGGGCCGCCCTCGATGGCGTCCATGGGCGCCATCTGCGGCAGCTTCACAAAAC
>CAYYJK010000154.1:0-8557 GCA_964472185.1 uncultured Prosthecobacter sp. | reverse complement strand
GTCGACGTGCTCGCCTCCATCACCGACCTGCTGCAGGACACCTCCACCGGCACCACCCAGCTGCCCGGCGGCGGCACGCTGCAGCAGCAGCGCAACCAGCCGCTCGCCTCCAGCAGCAGCCAGCTGCTCACCGGCCGCACCACCACCGGCACCCGCGGCGGCCAGGTGCTCTCCACCAGCGCCGCCACCGGCGACGACACCAGCACCGGCAGCGCCGCCTCGCGCGCCGACCTCATCCAGGGGCCGACCGAGGACAACGCCCCGATCTCCGTCCTGGTCGGCAAGACCCGCGTGGTCGCCGATCCGATGGCCAACACCATCCTCGTCATGGGCCGCAAGGAGGCCATCGACAAGGTCAACGGCCTGCTCGACAAGCTCGACCGCAAGCCCGCCCAGGTCTACCTGTCCACCGTCATCGGCCAGCTCACCATCGGCGACGGCTTCGAATTCGGCGTCGACTACCTGAGCGCACTCAACCGCAGCGGCGAGACCAACTTCACCGCCGGCAGCTTCTTCCGCCGCGACGACATCCTCAGCGGCGACGGCGCCTTCAACACCAACCGCACCAACCAGGTGCGCGCCATCCGCGACCTGCGCGACAACGTCATCACCAATGCCTTCGGCCCAACCAAGGGCCTCAACCTCTACGGCGCCATCGGCGACAGCGTGGAAGTCTTCGTCACCGCCCTGGAGTCCACCAACCGTTTCAAGGTGCTGTCCCGGCCGAGCGTGTTCGCCCTGAACAACAAGAAGGCGACCATCACCTCCGGCCAGCTCATCCCCGTGCCGGCGCAGACCCTGACCAACACCAACAGCAACATCAACGGCAACAACGTCACCACCACGATCGAGTACCGCGACGTCGTCCTCAAGCTCGAGGTTGTGCCGCTCATCAACGCCGACGGCGAGGTCATGCTCACCATCGCCCAGGTCAACGACACCGTCGTCGACACCCAGCGCGTCGAACCCAACGACATCCCCATCATCGGCACCCAGCAGCTCGTCACCTCGGTGACCGTGCCCGACGGCAACACCATCGTGCTCGGCGGCCTCATTTC
Organism: uncultured Prosthecobacter sp.; assembly: GCA_964472185.1. GTDB lineage: Bacteria > Verrucomicrobiota > Verrucomicrobiia > Verrucomicrobiales > Verrucomicrobiaceae > Prosthecobacter. Next base: position 7,499 of record CAYYJK010000154.1, on the reverse strand, counting down.
CGAGCAGCAGAAGAAGGACAGCGAAGGCATGCCCTTCCTCAGCCGCATCCCCGGCGTCGGCAACCTGTTCAAGGACCGCCGCGACAGCAACAGCCGCAGCGAGCTGATCATCTTCATCCAGCCGCAGGTGGTCACCAGCGAGGGCAGCCTGCGTACGGCCTCCCTGCACGAGGACCGCCGCACCCAGATCGGCGCCGACGCCGCCGAGCGCTTCCCGGAAAAAATCGACGTCGGCCAGCCGCGCCTGTCGGTGACCGAGGAGGAGGCGCAGGCCGAGCAGGCGGAGAAGAAGCGCAGCCTCTTTTCGCGCATCTTCCGGCGCAACGCCACCAAGCCGGCGGTGGTGCATCCGGCGCCTTCGCGGTGACCGCGGCGGCACCGGCTCCTAGGCGGCGGCCGCGGCCGCCTCGTCCGGGGCCAGCCACTGCGGGAACGGATCGGGGAGCTGCGCCCAGGCGGCCGGCCCTTGCGCAAACTCGGCGTCCGTGAGCAGCGCCGCCTCGAAGCGCCGCCGCAGGGCCGTCTCGTCGAGATTGCGACCAATGACGACGATCTCCTGACGGCGGTCGCCGTAATCGCCCTGCCAGCGCGACAGGATTTCGGTGCGGCTGTCGATGTCCTCAGGCCAGTCGGCAGGGGCCACCGCACTCCAGAACAGGCCCAAGGCGCGGCTTTCGCGCAGCACCCCGGCCTGGGAGAGATGACCGGCGATGTCCATGCGCGTGGCCAGCCAGAACAGGCCCTTCGCACGCACCACCCCCGGCCAGGACGCCGCCAGCAGTCCGTGCAGCCGCTGCGGATGAAAAGGACGGCGCGCCCGGAACACGAAGCTGCGAATGCCGTAGGTTTCCGTCTCCGGCGCGTGGTCGGCCTGCGGATCCAGCCAGCCGTCGTGCCGCTCCACCTCGCTCAGCGCAAACAGGCCCGTGTTCAGGACGTCCCGCACAGGCACGACCCCCTGGCGCGCCACGCGCACCTGCGCCTGCGGATTCAGCGCCCGCACGATGCCCTGGATCTCCTGCAGGCCTTCCGCATCAACGGCATCGGCCTTGTTGATGACGATGACGTTGGCGAACTCGATCTGGTCGGCCAGCAGATGGGCGATGGAACGTCCATCCTCCGCCGAGACACCTTGACCGCGGTCCTGCAGATCCTCGGCGCTTGCATAGTCCTCCAGGAAATTCCGGGCGTCGACCACGGTCACCAGGGTGTCTAGACGGGCGAGCTCGTTCAGGCGCTGGCCGCTTTCGTCGATGAACGAGAAGGTCTCCGCCACCGGCATCGGTTCGGAAACGCCTGTGGACTCGATCACCAGGGCGTCAAAGCGCCGCTCGCGGGCGAGCTTGCCGACTTCGACCAGGAGGTCTTCACGGAGCGTGCAGCAAATGCAGCCGTTGCTCATCTCGACCAACCGCTCCTCGGTCCGGCTGATGCGGGCGTCGCCGCTGCGGAGCAACTGGGCATCGACATTGACCTCGCTGAGGTCGTTGACGATCACCGCCACGCGCAAGCCGGCGCGGTTGCGCAGGATGTGGTTGAGCAGGGTGGTCTTGCCGGCGCCGAGAAAGCCGGAGAGCAGGGTCACGGGCAGAGGGAGGGAGGGCATGACCGCTGCATGCCACGCTCGCCCGTTAAACGCAAGTATTTTGCATTAAAATCACTGCAACCCGACCCAAAAAACAAAACACCCGGCCTGCCGGCCGGGTGTCGTGGCGAGGGGTCGCTGAAACCGCACTCAGGCGAAGATGTCGACCACCGGCACGCCCTTGTCGCCGACCGTGAACGGCCGGTTCGAGGGCGACATGACCACTTCGTCAACCGGCAGGCCCATGGCATGGCCGATCGTGGCCAGGAAGTCCTGCGGGCTGGTCTGCTTGTCGGCCGGACGGCGGCCGTCCTTGTCGGTGGCGCCATAGGCGAAACCGCGCTTGGTGCCGCCGCCGGCGAACACCGTCGAGTAGGCGAGCGGGTAGTGGTCGCGGCCGTCGTTCTCGTTGACGTCGGGCGTGCGGCCGAACTCGGAACCGAGCACCACCAGCGTCGAATCCAGCAGGCCCTTGGCCTCCAGGTCGAGCAGCAGCGCCGAGAAGCCGGTGTCCAGCGTGTTGCCGTTGTTCGTCATCGCGTTGTCGATGGTGTTGTGCATGTCCCAGCCGCCCATCTGCACTTCGATGAAGCGCACGCCGCTTTCGACGAGGCGGCGGGCCAGCAGGCAGCCCTGGCCGAAGCTGGTGCGGCCGTACTTCTCGCGGGTCTCCGCGCTCTCCTGGGTCAGGTCGAAGGCCTTCAGGTCTTCGCTCTTCATCAGCTTGAGCGTCTCGTCGTAGAACTCGGTGTAGGCCTTGACGTCCTCGGTCTGGAAGCGCTTGCGGAAGCTGGTGTCGAACTCGTTCATGAGGGCGACGCGCTTGTTGAACATCGAGTCTTCCGTGGTCGGACGGATGTTCTGCAGGCCGGTCTCCGGATTCGAGATCGGGATGGGCGACATGGCGGGCGGGAAGAAGCCGGCGCCCGGGTAGGCGCTGCCGCTGTTGACGATCACGCTGTCCGGCAGGGTGACGCCCTTGATGCGGCCGAGGAAGTGCGAGGCCCAGACGCCCATGCAGGGATGGACGATCGTGGTGCGCGGCTCGTAGCCGGTCTTCATGATGTAGGTGCCCGACTCATGCACGCCCGTCTTGGAGGACATGGAGCGGATGATCGACAGCTTGTTGGCGTTCTCGGCCAGCTTGGGCAGGTAGCCGCCCAGGTAGTCGATGCCGTCGGCCTTGGCCTTGATCGGGTCGTTGTAGCCCTTGGTGTCGCCGGTCTTCGGATCGAAGGTGTCGATGTGGGTCATGCCGCCGCCCATCCAGAGATAGATGACGTGCTTGGCTTTGCCGAAACCGGGCGTGCCCGGGCCGGTGACGGAAGCGCCTTCCGCGGCGGCCATCTTGGCGGCCAGGCCGGGGAAGAGGCTGACGCCGAGGGTGGTCTTGGCCGCGTTGAGCAGGAACTCACGGCGGCTGAAGTCGTTCAAACGGAACAGTTCGGATTTCATGGGAATCAGGAGTTGAAATGGCGGTTCGGGATCACTGGACGAACATGAATTCGCGGGTGTTGATCAGGGCCCAGATCATGTTGGAGTAGCCTTCCTCGCCGTGGGAGGTCAGCTCGCGCTTGGCGATTTCCTTCTCCTGCAGGGTCGGGCGACGGTTCATGATGGTCATGAACATGCGCTCCACCTTGTCCGAGGGGTTGTTCACCTTGTCCATGGTGCGGAAGACGAGCGAGTCGCGGCTGGTCAGCATCTTCTGCGCCTTGCCGTTCATCATCATCAGCACCTGCGGAACGTTGCCGATCTTCGTGCTGCCGTCGATGAGCGTGCGCGGCGACTGGCCGAAGTCGGTCAGGAAGTGCCCGGGAGGCGCCGGCTGCTCGATCTCGGCCGAGCGCATCAGGCGCATGCCTTCGTAGGTGAGCACCTTGCCGGGGCCGTCCGCGGCCGCCACCTGCTTGGTGTCGGTCTTGGCGCCGCCTTCCATCATCATCATGTCGCCGCCGGCCATGTCCAGACCGCCGCCCATGAGTTCGCGCTCTTTCTGCTGCATGCGCCGGTAGGCGTCATACTTGATGAGCACGGTCTGGGCGTCGATGGTGTCGAGGTTCATGTCGATCGACTTGGCATACAGGTCCTGCAGCGGCGCCTTGTAGGCGTCCGGCTGGCCGAGCACGAGGGTCATGTAGGAATCCCAGGCCTGTTCGGCGGTCATGCGGCGCAGCATCGGCCCCTGGAAGTAGTAGACCTCGCCGAGAGCGACGTTCTCGGTCGTGGCCTCGGACTGGTAGGCGCGGGTGTTGTACACGATGCGCATGAACTGCTTCAGGTCGAAGTTCACCCGCTTCATCTCCTCGGCCAGGTGCTTGAGCAGCTCCGGGTTGGCGGAGTTTTCCGGATCGTCGATGTTGGTCACCGGCTCATTGACGCCGGCGCCAAAGGCGCGCTTCCACATGCGGTTGGCGATGGTCATCGCGAAGCGCGGATTCTGCGGGTGCGTCATCCAGCTGGCGAAGGAGTCGCGCAGCTTCTCCTCGTTGCCCTTCTTCTGCTTGTACGCGGGGTTGTTCTTGTCCTGGGCCGTCCAGGTCACGAACTTCGGCGCCACCGCCTCGCCGGGCTTGCCGTCCTTGTACTTGTAGTCGTGCGGCAGCTTCAGCGTGTTGACGTCGCGGTCCTTCACCGCAGCCTGGTTGGCGCGGATGTAGTTCTGGATGCCGTTGCGCAGGCGGCGGATGTCCTGGCCGGACTTCTCGATCATCGGCTCGATGCTGGCCATGAGGCGCTGCATCGGGTCGCCGTTCTTCAGGTCGCGGCCGGTCAGGCGGGTCGTCGTGGCGCCGAAGAAGGCGGCCATCTCGTAGAACTGCATCTGGGTCCAGTCGGCGAACGGGTGGTCGTGGCACTGGGCGCAGGCGACGTCGGTGCCGAGGAAGACGGTCAGCGTGTTGGCCAGGTTGTCGAGGGGCATGCCGGCATCGCGCAGCAGGTAGCCGGCGGCGCCGTTGTAGCTGCCGTCCGGCAGCTTGTCCCACATCTTGCCCGTGGCGGTCATCATCTGATGCACCATCTTGTCCCAGGGGGTGTTCTTGGCGATCTGCTCCTTGAGCCAGCCGATGTAGGGCGTGCCGCGGACGTTGTCGGCCTCGAAGTTGTCCTTCACCCGCAGCATTTCCGCGAGGTAGTTGTACAGGTGGGTCTTGTAGCCGTCGGACTCGAGCAGCTGGTCGATCAGCTTGGCGCGCTTCTGCGGGCTGCTGTCCTTGATGAAGGCGCTGGCCTCGTCGTAGTTCGGGATGCGGCCGGCGATGTCCAGATAGACGCGGCGGACGAACTGCTCGTCGTTGGCCATCGGGTTGAAGCTCTTGATCGGCGCCTTGCCAGCACTGACCCGGGTGGCGTTGGCCTTGATCAGGCCGTTGGCCACCAGCTGGTCAATCTTCTGCGCGGCCTGGGCGACGGTGGCGTTGGCCAGCATCTGCGGCGCGGCCGTGGCCGATTCCGCGGGCGGCGCCGCCTTGGCGACGGCCTGATCCTCGGCGGACAGGCGGGTCAGCGGGAAGCGGTGCTGGGCGCCGTCCTGGGTCTGCAGGACGATGAACTCCCCGTCCAGTTTGACGAAGGAGGCGCTGACTTGACGTCCTTCGACGTCCGTCCAGGTGCGCACTTCCGCCGCAAGGACGGAACTGGCGCCCAAACCGGCAAACAGGAGGCCGGCGAGCATGGATTTGGTGGCTTTCATAGGTGGAGATGCAAAATCGAGTTGGAAACTCTGTGGGGGAAACGGCTCAGGCACGTCGCCATTAGCCAAAATCTGGGGCGAAAACCGCCTTTCAGGCGCTGTCCCGGGCTTTTTCCGGCGAAAAACCCGCCGCGCACGCGAAAACGCCGCCCCGTCCGGGGCGGCGTTCGCAGACGGCAGGCGGCTGGACGGGCTCAGGCCAGCTCGCAGGTCACCTGACCGCTCTTGTCCATCTCGCCGAGCACGACGGCGCCGGCACCGACCTTGAGCGCCTTTTTGACGTGCTTCGGATCGACGATGGCGACCCAGCCGATGCCCATGTTGAAGGTGTCCCAGGCGTCCGCCGGGTCGGCGTGGCGCAGGACCTTCTGGACGACGTCGTTCTGCCAGACCGGCACCTTGAGGTGGCAGCCGAAGCCGCGCTTGGTGAAGATGCGGCCGAGGTTTTCGACCAGGCCGCCGCCGGTGATGTGGGCCATGGCCGCCGGCTTGACCTTGGCCTTCTTCAGGCCCCAGCACTGCTCGTGATAAAGCAGGGTCGGGGTCAGCAGTTGCGCCGCCTCCTTCTTGCTGAACTTGAGGTTCTCCTTGGCGATGATGCGACGCACCAGGCTGAAGCCGTTGGCGTGGAAGCCGGCGCTCGGCCAGCCGATCAGCACGTCGCCCTTCTTGATCTCGGCCGGGTTGAGCACGTCCTTCTTCTCGGCCGCGCCGATGGCGAAGCCGGACAGCTCGACCATGCCGTCGAGCACCGCCCCGGGCATTTCGGCGGTTTCACCGCCCGCCAGGATGCAGTGGCAGGCCTGCAGGTACTCGGACATGCCGGCGATGATGCGCGAGAGCTGGCGCTTCTGGATCTTGTTCACGCCGACGTAATCGAGGAACAGGATGGGGTCGGCGCCGCAGGTGAGCACGTCGTTGACGTTCATGGCCACCAGGTCCTTGCCGGCGTTCTCCAGCAGGTCGTAGTGCAGCAGCAGTTCCAGCTTGGTGCCGACGCCGTCGCAGCCGGTGAAGATGATCGGCTCCTTGTACTTGCTCAGGTCGTAGCCAGCCGCGAACAGGCCGAAGGCGTTGGCGAGCTTGCGCTTCTTCTGCGTGGCTTTCACCAGCGCGCCGATGTCGTCCACGAAGGCCGCTGCTTCATGGATGTCGACGCCGGCTTGTTTGTAGGTGTGCTTGGACATGGCAAAAAAGGGAGAATCCGGCCGAGACCGCACCGGAATCCGCAGAGTGCAGCGCCCGGCCCCGGATGCAAGTCCCGGGTGGGGGGAGATGCAGAAGCGAACCCAGCCGGCAGACGGGGACTGGTGAAGGAAGATCAGGCGAGCCGGCGGCACCTCTGCGCGCTCACGCAGAAACGCGACTCCGTCGCGGTCAGCGTCGGCCAATCACCGCGCTCCCGGCAGGCAGGGCACGCCCCCCAGGACAGGTCCGAATCACGCGCACCAGGCTTTCACCACCGCCGAAACGGTGGCCTGTCAGGCGGAAGAACCGCTCAAGCCGCCATCGCTTCGGCGACGCCCTTGAAGAAGTAGTAGCCCCAGCCGTGTTCGGCGGCGTTCCAGTCGGGGTCGTAGTGGTGCGCCTTGAACAGGAAGCGTTCGGGGTGCGGCATCAGGCCGAAGACGCGGCCCGTGTCGTCCTGCAGGCCGGCGATGCCGGCGCTGGAGCCGTTGACGTCCTGGCCGTACAGCAGCGCGGCGTGGCCGTCCTTGACGTACTGCTCGGCATCGCCGCCGACGCCGACGAAGCGGCCTTCGGCGTGCGCGACCGGCAGCTCGAAGTTGTCCGGCAGGGCCTTGAGGAAGGGGCTGGTGTTGCCGTTCTTCTTCAGCGGCGCCCAGCGGCAGATGAAGCGGCCGCTGGTGTTGTGGATCAGGCTGCCGCGCGGCAGCAGGTCGAGCTGGGTGAGGATCTGGAAGCCGTTGCAGATGCCCAGGACGTAGCCGCCATTGGCGACGAAGGCCTTCAGCCGCTCGCCGAGCTTGTGCTTGGTGATGAGCTGGGCGATGCGGCCGCTCATGACGTAGTCGCCGTAGCTGAAGCCGCCGGAGAACACGATCATCTGGGCGCGGTCGAGCGAGGCGGGCTCCAGCAGCGCCACCGGCAGGACTTCGGCGGTGAAGCCGGCGGCCTCGAGGGCGCGCGCGGTTTCCGCATCGCAGTTGGTGCCGGGGAATTTGAGGAGAAGGGCGTGGGGCATGGGGAAAGGGGCGC
>CAYYJK010000153.1:2898-8576 GCA_964472185.1 uncultured Prosthecobacter sp. | reverse complement strand
AGCTCTGCCGGACGCACTGGCGGGCCATGGAGAACAACCGCCACTATCCGGATCCGGATCCCAGTCAGGAGGAACTGCTCCGGAAGCTCGAGGAATTCGAGGAGGACTGCCGCGAGGTGCGCAAGGCGATGTCCTACCTGCGCGACTTGGTCGCCCGCAAGAAGCACTCGCGGACCCGGCTGGAACAGACCCTGGAGCAGCGCGGCAACTACGTGCAGCTGCGCAGCAAAGGCAATCTGGCCGCCATCACCAGCGCGGCACTGAGCGTGCGCAAAAAGCGCCGGCCACTGGCCCCGCTGGAACCGCCGGCGGAACTGCAGGTGCAGCTGACCGCCAGCCCGGGGGTGGCGATTGTGAACTGGAGCAAAGTGCCCAATGCCAAGTTGTACTGCCTGGATTACGGGCCGGTGGACAGCGCGGCGCGCGAGCAGATCACCCGCGGCAAACGCCGACTGGAGCTGCGCGACCTGCAAGTCGGCAGCGTGTACAGCTTTCGCATCGCTTCGCTGGGCGGCCCCACCGGGCAAAGCGCCTGGAGCGCGCCGGTGCAGCGGCTGATCGGCTGAGCGTCCCCACCCGCCTCACCGCGGCAGCAGATCGACGATCCGCTGGCTGCGCACCAGCAGCAGGCTCGCGCGAATCGCGCCGACCGGCAGGCCGGTCAGGCCGCTCAGAGCCTGCACATAGAGGGCGATCTGCGGCTGGTAGCCGTCCAGCTTGGCGGCCAGTGCCGCCTCATCGGGAACCTCGTCGGTCTTGAAATCGAGGATCCAGCCGCGCATGGCCCGGCCTTGGGCGTCGCACTCCAAAACGACGCGGTCGAAGGTGCCGGAAACCCAGTCGCCCGCCTGGACGAAATCGAAGGAGCGCTCGCGCCAGACCTCCACCCGGCCGGCCGGCGGCGTGAAAGCCTCCTCCCCGGCCGGCGAATCCAGCACCCGGCGCACCAACCGCAGCGCGTCGGCCTCGGGCCCGGAGGCTGCGGGCTGCAGATCGGCGGGCGTCACCAGGCCAAGTTCCAGCCAGCGCTGCTGCAGCGCCTCCCGAGGCTCCCGCCAGAGCACGGCCGCAAACAGCTCATGCACCCGGGTTCCCAGGCGCCGGCCCGGTTCGCGCCCCGCCCCGAACAGCACCCGTCCGGGGACCTTGAAGCTCTCTTCGCCGGACGGGGTCCGCCGGCGCGGCAGCGGCTGCGTGGCGCGCAGCAAGGGCCCCAGGGGCGGCAGCGGCGCCGGTGCCGCCAGGGCGGCCGGCTCGCGCTCGGGCGCTTCCTCATACCAGCGCCAGTCGCCCGTCTGCCACTCGATCCGCCAGGAGGCGTCCTCCCGCACCGGCTGGGCCGGCAGGCGCTCGCGCAGCAGCCGCGACTCCTTCAGCGCCGTGCCGTTTTTGGGCGGCGGTGCAGCGACCAGGTACAGCCCGCGCTTGGCGCGGGTCATGGCCACGTACAGCCGGCACAGGGATTCAAAGGCGGTGCGCCGGCGCATTTCCTCCAATTCGGCGCTCAGCACCGGATCCAGTTCGGCGCAGACTTTGGGCGGGGTCTCCAGCACCCAGCGAATCCCGCCGGCCTCGCGCCGGATCAGCAGCTGATCGTGGCGCGGCTGGTCCATGCTGGCGCCGTCGAGCGTGGGCAGGAAGACCAGGTCGAACTCCAGGCCCTTGGACGCATGCACGGTCATCACCTGCACGGCGCCGGTCGCCCCGCGCTGGCGCAGCGGGTACTCACGGGCAAACTCCAGAAAGGCGTCCAAATCACGGCTGCCGGTGGCGTCGAATTCCGCGGCGATGTCGGCCATCTGACCGAGCCGGCGCTGGTGGAAGCGGTCCAGCCCGGGGTGACAGCGCCGCAGCCTGGGGGTCCAGTCCTCGAGAAAGGCCGCAAAGCCGCGTTCGAAAACCCGGCGCCGCAGCTCGGCGACACTCTCCTGCCAGGAACCGTCCGGCGGCTCAAGTTCGGTCCACAGCGGGGTCATGCGCAGATGTTCCAGCGCCAGGCGGTCGTGCGGATGCGCCGCCAGCGACAGCAGGGACAGCAGGGCCAGGCCGACGGCGTTGTCGGTGCAGGGATGCAGATCCGATTCACACACCACTTCCAAACCCGTGGCGGCCCGCAGTTCCTCGGTGATCCGCCGCGCCTCGCTGTTGGAACGCACCAGCACCGCACAGGACAGACCGCGCCGCAGCGGCTGGATTTCCAGCAGCAGTCCGGCGACCAAGTCGGCGGGGCTGGCGACCTCCTCCCCCGCGGCGACGCCGGGTGAAAGCAGGGCGGCACAACCGCTGAGCCGGGCGCGTGCGGCCACATGCGCCTCAAAAGCGAACCCGTTCAGGGCGCCTTCGGGCAGCAGCGCGCGCAGCGCCGCTGCATCGCCAAACACCGCGTTGACGGCGTCGAGCACCGGCTGGGCGCTGCGGAAGGACTGGCTCAGGCCCTGGCGGTGCAGGCCGCGAAAACCGTCCTCAGGATAGCCGCGCAGGAGGTCGTCGAACAGGTCCGGCTCGGCCTCGCGCCAGAGGTAGATCGACTGCTTGGGATCGCCGACCGCAAAGAAGCTGCGGCGCCCGCCCTCGTCCTGCAGCACCTCGTCGACCAGCTGGCCGATCACCCGCCACTGGACGCGGCTGGTGTCCTGAAATTCGTCGAGCAGCCAGTGGTCCTGGCGCGCGTCCAGCCGGAACCACAGTTCGTCGCCGCCGCCGGCCCAGGGCGACCGCTCGCCGGCTGCGCGCGCCAGCAGGCGCTGCACGTCGGCAAAGGCCAGCCGGCCGCGGGAGCGCACGCTGCGGGCGTACTCCTCCGCCAGCAGGCCCAGCAGCGCCGCCTGGCCGCGCGTGCGCTGGGCGCGGGCGAGAAACTCGCGCGCCATGAGCAACCGCGCCAAACGCACCATCGCGCGCGCCGCCGCCCCCGTCACCGGCTCCTTGCGCCCCCAGGCGAGCACGGCGTCACCGGCCTGCAGGTCGCGCCAAACTTCCGGCAACTTTTCCAAAAAGAACGCCACGCGCTTGGGCAGCGCGAGGCCGGGCACGGTCTCCAGGGCCTGCCGGCAGAGCTCCTCAAGCATCTCCTGGCCCTTGGCTTGCGCCGGCTTGAAACTGGCTCGCAACTCAGCCACTGCGTCCTCCAGCGGCGTCAACTCCCAGGCCTGCGGCCAGATCCGCGCGAGATCGCCCCAGCCGCGCGCGACGCCGTTCTCGACCGCGGAGTCCTCCCAGAGGACGAGCCCCCTGTGCAGCCAGTCCTGCAGCGCCTGATCGACCGTTTTCTCCTCGGCGCCAAAAGTAGCCTGCTTGTAGGCCTCGACCAGCGTCTGTCCGGCCGCCTCCGAGCCGTCGCCATACAGACGCTCCAGCAGGCGATCGAGCGCCTCCCGGCCGGCCTGGCGCGTCTCCGCCTCGTCCATGACCCGGGCGCCGGCGGGCAGGCCGAGTTCCATGGCGAAGCAGGCGGCCACGTTGGCAAAGAAGCTGTCCATGGTGCCGAGGCGGAGCCGGTGCATGCGCCGGGTCAGGCGCCGCAGCAGGGCGCGGTAATCGCCATCGGCCGCCACCGGCGGTTCCAGGCCGCGGAAGAACTCGGCCGCCCGCTGCGGGTCCGCCGCCAGTTCGGCCAGCCGCTGCAGGATCCGGCTGAAGAACTCGCCGGCCGCCTTGCGGGTGAAGGTCACCGCCACGATCGACTCTGCCGGCTGGCCGAGCGCCAGCAGGTGCAGGTAGCGGCGCACGAGCTGGTAGGTCTTGCCCGATCCGGCCGAGGCGCTGATCAGCAGGTGGTGCAGTCGGCTGGATTCGGAACTCATGCGGAAAAAGCCGGCGCGGCCGGCGCGGAATTTGGACCGGACGCGCCGGCGCGCATCTGATTATTGCGCCGTCATTTTGCTTGGCGGCAAAACCGGGATCCGCTACGACTAGCTGCGGACCCCATTCCAAGATTCATCCCCCCCTGATCCATGCCCCACGTCACCACCAACGGTATCCAGATGTATTATGAAGAGCGCGGCAGCGGCGAACCGCTGGTCTGCATCATGGGCGTCACCGCCCCCGGCGCCGTCTGGGAGGCGCATGCCGCCGAATGGTCGAAGCATTTCCGCTGCATCCTCGGCGACAACCGCGGCGTCGGCCAGACCGACAAGCCGGAAGGCCCCTACACCACCGCCATGATGGCCGACGACTACGCCGGCCTGATGGACCAGCTCGGCATCGCGCAGGCGCGCGTCGTCGGCTGCTCGCTCGGCTCGGTGATCGCCCAGCAGCTCGCCCTGCGCCACCCGCAGAAGGTCAAGAGCATGATCCTCATGTGCACCTGGGCGCGCCAGGACCGCTTCGGCCTGTACACCTGGCAGCACCTGATGAAGTGCAAAGCCACCATGCGCCCCGAAGACTTCATGCACTACGTGCAGATGCTGATCTTCACCAAGCCCTGGTTCGACAACGACGACTGCTGGGCCAACCTGCAGCAGGGCCTCAAGGACGCCGCCGTCAACGCCGCCCCGCAGCCGGTGCACGCCATGGAAGCCCAGAGCGCCGCCGCCATCAGCCACAACACGATCGGCGAGCTCAAGAACGTCCGCTGTCCGGCGCTCGTGATCGGCGGCAAGAACGACGCCTTCACCCCGCGCTGGATGAGCGAAGAAGTCGCCGCCGCGATTCCCGGCGCCGACCTGCACCTCTACGACAACGCCGGCCACGCCTTCCACTGGGAGTGCCTGGCCGATTTCAACCCGCGCACCACCGACTGGCTGCTCAAGCACTGAGCCCGCCTTGGCACCGCCGCGGACGCCTGCCGGCGCCGCGGCGCTCCGACCGCAACCTTCACCCGCCCGCAACGCTATGGGACTCATGGACTACCTCAAAGGCCAGTTCCTGGAAATCATCCAGTGGACCGATGACTCCCGCGACACCCTGTCCTGGCGCTTCCCGGACGACGACAAGGAGATCAAGCGCGACGCCCAGCTCATCGTGCGCGAGTCGCAGGTGGCGCAGTTCGTCTACCTCGGCCAGTTCGGCGACACCTTCGGTCCGGGCAAGCACAGCCTGACCACCGACAACATCCCGATCCTGTCGACGCTGCAGGGCTGGAAGTACGGATTTGAGTCGCCGTTCAAGGCCGACGTGTACTTCGTCAACACCCGACTGTTCACCGGCAACAAGTGGGGCACCAGCAACCCGGTGATGCTGCGCGACCCGGACTTCGGCATCGTCCGCGTGCGCGCCTTCGGCACCTTCGACTTTCGCGTCTGCGATCCGAAGCTTTTCCTCAAGGAAGTCGCCGGCTCCGACCACCATTTCCGGCTCGACGAGTTCGCCGAGACCATGCGCAGCCGCATTGTCAGCGTGTTCACCGACGCCCTCGCCAACGCCCGGGTGCCGGTGCTGGACCTGGCCACCCGCTACGGCGAACTCGGCGAGGCCCTGCTGCCGCTGATCAACCCGGCCATGCAGGGCCGGTACGGCATCGAGATCACCAGCTTCATCCTCGAGAATGCCAGCGTGCCGCCCGAAGTCGAGCAGGCGATCGACAAGCGCAGCAGCATGAGCGCGGTCGGCAACCTGAACGACTACGTGAAGTTCCAGATGGCCCAGGGCCTGGCGCAGGGCGGCGGCGGTCCCGCCGGTGCCGCCGCCGAGATCGCCATGGGTTTCGGCATGGCCCAGAGCATGATGGCCCAGGGCGC
>CAYYJK010000153.1:0-2798 GCA_964472185.1 uncultured Prosthecobacter sp. | reverse complement strand
CCAAGCTCAGCTACAAGGGCGAAAACCTGCAGTTCGGCCTGGTCACCTACATGTGGGGAGCCGACTGGGACCTGCCCACCCTGATCGCCAACTGCGAGGAAGCGCAGGTGCTTGGCGTCGAACTGCGCATCGAGCACGCCCACAAGGTCGAACCCGGACTGACGGCCGCGGAACGCGCCCAGGTGCGCCAGCGCTTCGAGGACTCGCCCGTCGAGATTCTCGGCATGGGCACGAACGCCGAGTTCCACAGCCCCGACGCCGCTGAAGTGGCCCGGCAGATCGCCATTGCCAAGGACTACATCAAGCTCAGCCACGACATCGGCGGCAGCGGCGTGAAGGTGAAGCCGAACGACCTGCCGAAGGGCGTGCCGGTGGAGAAGACCCTGGCGCAGATCGGCCGGGCGCTCGCGGAACTGGGCGACTACGCGCTCGGTTTCGGCCAGGAGATCCGCCTGGAAGTCCACGGCGGAGTCAGCGATCTCGGCCACATCCAGACGGTCATGCAAGCGGCCGGCCGCGACAACGTCCGCGTCTGCTGGAATTCCAACGACCAGGACCTGCAGGGCGAAGGCATCGAGGCGAATTTCGCCAAGGTGCGCGACTTCCTCGGCGCCACGACCCACATCCGCGAAGTCGACGAGGGCACCTACCCCTACGCCAAGCTGGCGAAGCTGCTGGTCGAGGCCGACTACGCGGGCTGGGTGCTGCTGGAGGCGCGCACCAAGCCGGCCGACCGGATCGCCGCCCTGGCCAGCCAGAAAAAGCAGTTCATGGACCTGGTGCTGCAGGCCCGCAAAGCCGCCGCCTGAAGCCGCCTTCCGGCTTTACACGGCCCGCCGGCCGGCGATAGACAAGGCTCACTGCCATGTTCGCCAAACTGCTCGCCCCCGTCGCCTGCCTGGGCCTCGCCCTCGGTCTCGTCTTCGCCGCGCCCGGCGCCAAGAAGCCGCGCATCCTGTTCTTCAGCAAATCGAGCGGCTTCGAACACAGCGTCATCTCGTGGAAAAACGGCCGGCCGAGCCACGCCGAGAAGGTCCTGCTGGAACTCGGCGCCAAACACGGCTGGGAGTTTGAGTTCTCCAAGGACGGCTCCAAGTTCGGCAAGGACTACCTAGCGCAGTTTGACGCGGTGTTCTTCTACACAACCGGCAACCTGCTCGAGGCCGGCACCGACCGGCAGCCGCCGATGACCGCCGAAGGCAAGCAGGCCCTGTTCGACTTCGTCAAGGCCGGCAAGGGCTTCATCGGCACGCACTCGGCGAGCGACACGTTCCACACCAACAACGAGTCCAAGAAGGGACCGGATCGTTACCGCAACCACGGCGATCAGGCCGACGCCTACGTCCGCTTTCTGGGCGGCGAGTTCATCAAGCATGGCGCCCAGCAGACGGCCAAAAACACGGTCACCAATCCGAAATTCCCCGGCTTTGAGAAGGCCGGGCCGGAGTACTCGCTGCATGAGGAATGGTACTCGCTCAAGGATTTCAGCCCGGACATCCACGTGCTCAGCGTGATGGACGCACCGGCCATGCAGGGGGCCGAGTATCAGCGGCCGCCCTTCCCCAGCACCTGGGCGCGCCGGGAGGGCGCCGGCCGGGTCTGGTACACCGCCATGGGTCACCGCGAAGACATCTGGACCCACCCGCTGTTCCAGGACATCCTGGTCGGCGGCATCCGCTGGTCGCTGGGCGAGGTGCAGGCCGAGACACCCGCCAACCTCCGGGAAGTCGCGCCGGGAGCCGACCGCAATCCGCCCTACGTCGAACCCAAGCCCGCCGCGCCGGCCAAACCGAAGGCCCAGGGCTGAGCCGCTCAGTTCGCCCCACCGGCAATCGGTGCCGTGTCGATCGCCGTGTCGACGCCGCGCAGATGCCGGTCAAGGAACTGGCGCACCCGCCGATCGAGTTCGGGGCTCCGGAAACCGCCGTGGCCGGCGCCGGACATCGCCTGCAGCAGCGACGGCACCCCCGCCTTCTGCAGCGCGGCGTGAATTTCCCCGGCCTGCGCATAGGGCACAACCGGATCGCGGGTGCCGTGCACGGTCAGGAAGGGCGCATCGTCTGCCGAAACATGCGTCACCGGCGAAGCCTGGCGCGCCGCCGCCTCGCGTTCAGCCACCGGCCCGCCCAGCAGCAGCGCCTCCGGGTAATCCCGGCCCTGACTGCGGTCGATCGTGCTGGGCTGGCGCACCAGGGTCAGAAAGTTCTCCGGACCGAAGTAGTTCACCACGCAGGCGACCCGGCTGTTCTGCTCCGGGTGGGCGCCGAGGCTGCCCTCCAGTTCCGGCACATCCGCACTGGTGCCGAGCAGGGACACCAGATGCCCGCCCGCGGAGCTGCCCCAGACGCCGATCCGGGCGGGATCGAGCCCCCATTCGGCCGCATGCGCCTTGAGCCAGCGGATTGCCGCCTTGCAGTCGTGGATCTGCGCCGGCCAGATGGCCTCATCGGTGAGCCGGTAGCCCACGGACACGCCGGCGTAGTCGCCGGAAGCGACCAAATCAACGATGTTCAAAGCCCCGCGCGACTTGTCGCCGGCGCGCCAGCCGCCGCCATGCACGAAAACGATCACCGGCAGCGGTTTGCCCGCGGCCCGCTCCCTGGGCAGGTAGATGTCGAGTTTCTGGCGCGGGTTGTCCGTGCCGGCGTAGGGCAGATCGAGACGCGCTTCAACGCCCTCCGGCAGCGCCGGACGCCGCCCCGGCTGGACAGCCCCCGGCCGCCGCAGGCGTTCCAGCGCCGCAGCGTGTTCGGCGCGGGAAACGTAGCCGTTCCGGTCCGTGTCGAGGCGCCCAAAGT
>CAYYJK010000152.1:0-8607 GCA_964472185.1 uncultured Prosthecobacter sp. | reverse complement strand
CGGGTGATGCGCGCCGCCACCTCCGGCACGACGCTCTCCAGCACAATGGCGCAGGCGCCGGCGGCATCCAGGGCCAGGGCGTCGGCCAGCAGCTGCTCGGCCTGCGCCGGCGTCTTGCCCTTTTTCTTGTAGCCGCCCTCCTCGACCACGCTCTGCGGCAGCATGCCGATGTGGCCGACAAAGGGGATGCCCGCCTGGACGATGGCTTCGACCTGCGGCCGGAATGCCACCCCGCCCTCCAGCTTGACCGCATCGGCGCCGGCCGCCACGAGCCGGCGCGCGCTGGCCAGGGCCTCGGCCGGCGTCTGGTAGCTGTGGTAGGGCAGATCGCCGATCACCGGCGCGCGCCGCACCGCCCGGCGCACGGCGGCGGTGTGGTGCAGCATCATTTCGAGCGTGACCCCGGTCGTGTCCGGCAGGCCGAGCACCACCATGCCGAGCGAGTCGCCGACCAGCAGCAGGTCGATCCCGGCCTCGTCAAGCAGACGCGCGGTCGGGTAGTCGTAGGCGGTGAGCACCGTCAGCGGCGGTCCGCCGGCTTTGCGGGCGGCGAGTTCGGAAAGCGAGGTCAGCATGGGGGGACGGAACTTCGCCAGAACTCGGCGCGGGGTCAATCCGCGATGCGGGAGGCGGCATTTTCCACGAAGACGCAGCGCCGCGCATAAAAATGCCGGGCGGCCGGCGTTTCCTACCCGCCCATGCTCACCTTCGACGCCCACCTCGACCTCAGCCTCAACGCCCTGGAATACAACCGCGACCTGCGCCTGCCGGTGCATGAGATTCGCCGCCGCGAGGAGGGCATGACCGACATGAAGGGCCGCGCGCTCGGCACCACCGCCTTTCCGGACATGCGCCGGGGCAACATCGGCCTGTGCGTGGCCACCCAGCTGGCGGGCTGCATGGTCGGCGCGCGGCCGATCGCCAACTGGATGTCGCCCGAACAGGCCTACGCCCAGACCCAGGGCCAGCTAGCCTGGTACCGCGCCATGGAGGAGGACGGCCAGATGCGCCAGATCACCGACCTGCGCGGCCTGGACGAGATGCTGGCGCTGTGGACCGACGGCCGGCCCGCCGAGGGCAAACCGATCGGCTACATCCTCAGCCTGGAAGGCGCCGACAGCATCCGCAGCGTCGGCCACCTGGAACGACACTGGGAACAGGGTCTGCGCGCCATGGGCCCGGCGCACTACGGCGTCTGCCGCTACGCCCTCGGCCACGACCAGGTCGGCGGCCTGCCCGCCGGCGGCCGCGAGCTGATCCGGGAAATGGACCGACTGGGCATGATTCTCGACGTCACCCACCTCTCCGACGGCTGCTTCTGGGAGGCCCTGGAAATTTTCCAGGGCACCGTCTGGGCGAGCCACTCCAACTGCCGCGCCCTGGTGCCCGATCCGCGCCAGTTCAGCGACGACCAGATCCGCGCGCTGATCGCCCGCGGCGCCGTGATCGGGGCGGCGCTGGACGCCTGGATGATGATCCCCGGCTGGGTCCGCGGCCAAACCACCCCCCAGCAGACCGGCCTGAAGCTCGAGGTCATCTGCGACCACATCGACCACATCTGCCAGCTCGCCGGCAACGCCCGCCATGTCGGCATCGGCACCGATCTCGACGGCGGTTTCGGCACCGAGCAGACGCCGGCCGACCTCGACACGATCGCCGACCTTGCCCGCATTCCGGCCATGCTGGAGAAGCGCGGCTACAGCCAGGCGGACATTGAGGGCATCATGAGCGGCAACTACCTCGGCCTGCTGCGCCGCGCCTGGGCCTGACCGGGCTCCGGCAGCGTTTGACCGGAACAGGGATGCCCTTTAGGGTGCGGGCTCTCTTCCTTCCGATCCCCATGAGCCAGACCGCCATCTCCCCCACCCGCGAAAAAGACTTCCCGGAGTGGTACCAGCAAGTCGTTCGCGCCGCCGACCTCGCGGAAAACTCCGAGGTGCGCGGCTGCATGGTCATCAAGCCCTGGGGCTACGGTCTGTGGGAGAACATCCAGCGCCAGCTCGACGCGAAATTCAAGGAGACCGGCCACGTCAACGCCTACTTCCCGCTGCTGATCCCGCTCAGCTACCTGGAGAAGGAGGCCGAGCACGCCGAAGGCTTCGCCACCGAGTGCGCCGTGGTCACCCACCACCGCCTGGAGGCGCAGAAACAGCCGGACGGCACGACCAAGATGATCCCCACCGGCGAGCTGGCGGAGCCCTTCGTCATCCGGCCGACCTCGGAAACCATCATCGGCGCCGCCTTCGCGCGCTGGGTGGAGAGCTACCGTGATCTGCCGCTGCTGATCAACCAGTGGGCCAACGTCATGCGCTGGGAGATGCGCCCGCGCTTGTTCCTGCGCACGGCGGAATTCCTCTGGCAGGAGGGCCACACCGCCCATGAAACCGCCGAGGAAGCCATTGAGGAGACCCGGCTCATGCACCGGGTCTACACCGACTTCCTGCGCAACCACCTCGCCATTCCGGTCATCCCGGGCGAGAAGACCGAGAACGAGCGCTTCCCCGGCGCCGTCAACACCTACACCGTCGAGGCCATGGTGCAGGACCGCAAGGCCATCCAGGCCGGCACCTCGCACTACCTGGGCCAGAACTTCTCCAAGGCCGCCAACATCCAGTTCCTCGGCCGCGACAACACCCGCCAGTTCGCCCACACGACCAGCTGGGGCGTCAGCACCCGCCTGATCGGCACCCTGATCATGGCCCACGGCGACGATGACGGCGTCATCCTGCCGCCGCGCGTGGCGCCGAACCAGATCGTCATCCTGCCGGTGACGCCCAAGCCGGACACGCGCCAGGAGGTCATCGACGCCTGCGAGGCGCTGGCCAAGACCCTGCGCACCCAGACCTTCGGCGGCGAACCGCTGCGCGTGCATGTCGACAAGCGCGACCTGCAGGGCGGCGCCAAGAACTGGGAGTGGATCAAGAAGGGCGTGCCGCTGCGTATCGAAATGGGCCCGCGCGACATCACCAGCCGCAGCGTCGCCGTCTGCCGCCGCGACCTCGGCCCGAAAGCCAAGGAATTCGTGCCGAAGGAGGACTTCCTGCGCAACGTCACCGAGACCCTGCAGGAAATCCAGGACGCCCTGCTCGCCCGTGCCACCGCCCTGCGCGATGCCAACATGCAGAAGCTGGACACGCTCGACGAGTTCAAGGCCTTCTTCGCCGACGGCGCGCCGGGCGGCTTCGCCCTCATGCACTGGGCGGGCAGCAACGACGAGGAGGACCGGATCGCCAAGGAGATGAAGGTGACCATCCGCTGCATCCCGCTCGGCGACGAGTTTGCCGAGTCCGGCACCTGCTTCCTCACCGGCAAACCCAGCGCCAAGCGGGTGGTCTTTGCCCGCAGCTATTGAAAACTGCAGCGTCCGGCGTGCTTGAAAAGCCCGCCGGACGCCGTCAAGATGGCGGCCGATGCGCGCCCTGCTGACCGCCTGCCTTGCCGGCTGCCTGACCGCGGCTGCGCCGGCGCAGTCGTTTGAGGACACACTCGGCCTGCAGCCGGACTACCTGACGCTCAACGAGGCGCTGCACCGCGTCCTGGAAAAGAGCCTGGACGTGCGCATCGAGTGGCTGAACTGGGCCGTCGCCGAGCAGCAGACCCGGGCCGCCTGGGGCAAGTTTGAGCCCGCCTTCTTCCTCAACTCGAACTGGCGCGATTCCGACCTGCCGCAGAATGCGCTCGAATACGTCCAGACCGGCGGCGGCGTCATCGTGCTCGACGAGCCCAACCAGTTCCGCCAGCAGAGCCTGCTGACGCAGACCGGCCTGGAGGGCCGGCTGCCGCTGGGCACCCAGTATCGCGTGTTCGCCGGCGCCGGCGAATTCCGCAACGACCTCAACCGCCGGCAGCCGCCGGCCATCTTCTACCCCGAGTATGCAGCCGCGCTCGGCTTCAGCCTGACCCAGCCCCTGCTGCGGGATTTCGGGCCCGCGGTCAATCTGGCGGAGGTGCGTGTCAGCCGGCGCAACCAGGCCATCGCGGACCACCAGTGGGAATCGCGCCTGCAGCGCACGCTCGCCCGGGTCATTCTCGAGTACCACCAGCTCATCTTCGCGGTGGAAAACATCGGGGTGAAACGCGACCTCGTCACCTTCGCCCGCCAGCTGGTGCAGGAGACGCGCAAGCGCCAGGAGGCCGGCCTGCTGAGCGAGGCGGATGTCCAGGAAGCCGAAGTCGCCGTGGCCGTGGCCCAGGAAGAGGTGATCAGCGCCCTCAGCCAGGCCGTCGAAAGGCAGGCCCCGCTGAAGAACCAGATCCTCGGCTCGCTGGACGAGGATGCCGGCCGCATCTTCCTGCCGCGCGACGGCATGGCGGCCGTCGGCGCGCCGGCGGAGCGGACGCGGCTGCTGCGGATGGCGCTGCAGCAGCGGCCCGAGCACCGGGCGGCCCTGGAGGAGGCGGAAAAGCAGGCCGTCATTGTCCGGTACACCCGCAACCAGTTGCTGCCGCGGCTCGATCTGCAGGCCACCCTGACCGCCAACGGCCTCAGCGGCTCGCGCAGCACCGCCTTCGAACGCGCCTACGACCGCCAGGGTTACGACGCCCTGGTCGGCGTGCAGCTGTCGATCCCGCTCGGCAACCGCACGGCCCGCGCCAACCATGCCGCCGCCGAGCACCGCCGCCAGCAGGCCGTGCTCAACATCGCCCGGTCCGAGCTCCAGATCGCTTCGGAAATCGACAGCTTCACCGCCCAAGTCAAGGCTGCGCGCGCGCGCCTGACCTCCACCGGCGAATCCCTGCGCCTGGCCGAACGGCTGCTCGACACCGAACAGAAGCGCCTCGCGCAGGGCCTGGCGCGCGCCTTTGACGTGCTCAAAGCCCGGCGCGACGTCGCCGATGCCCGCACCCGCCAGATCGGCGCGCTCGCCGACTGCCATCAGGCCGCCACGCAGCTCGCCCTGGCCAGCGGCACCCTGCTCGAGCGCCACGGCATCCGCATCGATCGCAGCGGCCCGGCCGCCCGTGCCGTGAAGGAGGCCGCCCGCTGACATGTCCGCCCCGCCTCCAGACCGCCAGCAGGCGCTGCAAACCCTGGCCGCCGAGCTCTCCCGCCTGGCCGGCTTGGCGGCCGCGGAAAGCGAGATCCATCAGGCCATCCTGCAGCGTCTGAGCGAGGCCACGCAGAGCCTGGGCGGCGCGCTCTGGCTGGTGGCCCAGCGCCACGGCCCGGACCTGTCCCTGCGCCTGGGGGCGGCACGGGCGCTTGAAGAGGCCGCCGGCCCCGCCGACAGCGTGCAGCGCCAGCAGACCCTGCGCGCCGCCAGCGAGGTCATCCTTTCCGGCCAGCCGCTGGTGCTGATGCCCGCCGCCGCCGGCCACGAGGAGGTGACGCCCGGCGTGCTGGTCAACCTCGGCCCCCACGCGATCGTCGGCGCGCCGCTGCGCAGCGGTGACGATGCCCTGGGCGCCGTGCAGCTCTGGTTCCCGCGGCAGAGCGAACCCAACAAGCTGGCGGAAATCGCCCTGCTGCTGCAGGCGCTGCTGGCCGACCTCGGACCGCGGCTGCGCTCCCGCCACCTGCGCGAACTCGGGGCGCAGAGCCAGCGCCAGCAGCGGCTTCTGCAGCTCGCCTTCGACCTGTCCGGGATTCTGGAGGTCGACAGCGGCGCCAAACTGGCCGCCGCCCACGCCCGCGAGCTGCTCGGTGTCAACCGCGTCAGCCTGCTGCTCCGCGAAGGCGACCGCTGGCGCGTGGCCGCCATCTCCGGGCAGGACAGCCTGGACCGCCGCAGCCGCGTCGTCACCCGCATGCTCGGCTTCGTGCGCCGCCAAGCCCGCGACACCGCCTGGGTCGTGGTGCGGCCGGAGTCGACGCCCGCCGGCCCGGACGACGATTTCAGCGACACCCAGATGCAGGCCGCGGCGCTGGTGCCGCTGCGCGACGGTCCGGAAGGCCCCGTGTTCGGCACCCTGCTCTGCGAAAGCACCGATGCGGCCGCCTTCGGCCCCGCAGGCGCTCCCGGCGATCCGCGCCCCCCTTCCCTCGTGCTGGCGCAATGGCTGGCCGACCTCTCCGGCAAGGCCCTGCGGGCGGCCCTGGTCCATGAATCGCTGCCCCTGAGCCGCACGCTGGCCAGGATCGGCCGCTGGCGGCTGCAAGCCGGCGGCACCCGCCGCCGGCGCGCCCTGGGGCGCACCGCCGTGACGGCACTGGTCCTCCTCGCCGCCGCGCTCTGGCCGCTGCCGGTGAAAATTGAAGCCGATTGCACGCTGCTGCCGCTCCAACGCGCCCTGGTCACGGCGGAGGCGCCCGGACGCGTCGAAGAGGTGCGCGTGCGCACCGGCGACCGTGTCACTTCCGGGCAGGTGGTCGCGCGGCTCGACACCCGGCGCCTGCAGAGCGAACTTGAAGGCGCCCGCCAGTCGCGCCGCCGCCTGGAGGCCGAAGCGGAGCGCCAGCGCGGCCAGGGCAAGGAAGCCCTGGCCCGGATCGCCGGCCTGGAAGCCCAGGCTCTGGCCGAACAGGAGAAACGCCTGCAGCTGGAGATCGAGCTGGCGCAGCTGCGCGCCCCGCTCGCCGGCCTGGTCATGACCCAGGACGTGCATTTGAAGAACGGCACCTTCCTGCAGGCCGGCGAAGTGCTCGCCGAACTGGCCAGCATCGAGACCTGGGACCTGCGGATCGACGTCCCCGAAGCCGATTTGAGCCTGCTTGAGGAAGCCCTGGCCGCCCGCGCCCCGCGCCCGGTGCGTTACCGGCTGTACACCCAGAGCGCGCGCGAACTGGAAGCGGCCGTCAGCGACGCCGGGCAGATCAGTCCCGCCCTGCACAGCGGTCCGAACGGCGGCCGTTTCAGCCTGACCCTGCCGCAGGTCGCCCTTCCGCCGGAGCTGCGGCCGCTGATGCGGCCCGGACTGACCGGCCGGGCGCGGATCGATCTCGACCGCCAGCCGGCCGGACGCGTGCTGCTGCGCCGCTTCACCCGCTGGCTGCGCATGCACTGGTGGCTTTGACCCCCAACGAAAACGTCCGGCGCGGAGACCCGGGCCGGACGTGTTCAAAAACCGATGTTGGACGCGGTCAGATCTCGTCCTCGATCAGCTCGATGTTCTTGCCGCCGATTTTCTCCAGGAAGGACTTGGTGGCCTCCGGCGAAAACTTCGGATCGCGCGCCTCGATGCAGACGAAGAAGCCGTCATCGGAGAACTTGCCGAAGCGCTTGGAGACGAACAGCGGGTGGTTCAGGCGCGGCAGGCCGATCAGGCCGAGCAGGCCGAACAGCGTGGTGAAGGCCGAGAACAGGATGGTGAGCTCGAACATCACCGGAAAGAAGGCCGGCAGGGTCCAGATGTGGGTGGGCTTAGCCTGGACGACTGTCGGGTAGGTCTCCGCCAGGGTCTGCAGGAAGCCGAGGCCGATGTCGGCCCAGAAGGTCGTCTGGGTGAGGGTCTGCAGGGTGAAGGCGACGGTGGTGCCGGTGATGCCGCCGAAGAACACCAGCCAAGGCAGCTTGGAGCGCTGCATGCCCATGGCCTTGTCCATGCCGTGGATCGGGAAGGGCGAATGCACGTCCCAGCGCTGGTAGCCGGCGTCGCGGACGTGCTCGGCGGCATGGTAGAGGTCTTTCACGCTGTCGAATTCAGCGAGGAAGCCGTGGACTCGTTTGAGGGTGGTGCTCACAGACAGTCGGGATTCAAAGGTTATGCCGAGGCCTTCGCCACATGGCGGTCGGGGTAGTTCATGAGGTCCTCCTCCTGGATGCCCTCCTTGCCATGGTCATCATGGTGCGGATCGGACTGCGGCAGGACGCCCTTGACCTCGCCGATGGCGATGACCGGCAGGAAGCGCAGGAACAGCAGGAACAGCATCATGAACAGGCCGAAGGTGCCGAGGAAGGTGTACTTGTCGACCCAGGTGGCCTCGTAGACGCGCCAGGAACCGGGGGTCAGGTGGCGCTCCAGGGTGGTGGCGATGATGACGTAGCGCTCGAACCACATGCCGGCGTTGACGCACATGCAGACGAACATGACGACCCACAGGTTGTGGCGGAACGGACGGAACCAGAACAGCTGGGGCGCGAACACGTTGAAGCCGAACATGAAGTAGTAGGCCCAGGTGGACGGGCCGTAGAGGCCGCGCAGCTGGAAGGTCTGCAGTTCGAACTTGTTCGCGCTGTAGTAGGCGATGAAGAACTCCATGCTGTAGGCGTAACCGACGATCGTGCCGGTCAGCAGGATGATCTTCGCCATGTTGTCGATGTGCTTCGGCGTGATCAGGTCGCCGAGTCCGTAGATCTTCGACACCGGGATCATCAGGGTCAGCACCATGGCGAAACCGCCGAAGATGGCGCCCGCGACGAAGTAGGGCGGGAAGATGGTCGTGTGCCAGCCGGGAACGACGGAGGTGGCGAAGTCGAAGGACACCACGGAGTGCACGGACAGCACCAGCGGCGTCGACAGGGCGGCCAGCAGCATGTAGGCCGTCTCGTAGTGGCTCCAGTGGCGGTTGGCGCCGCGCCAGCCGAGGGCGAAGATGCCGTACAGCATCTTCTTGAGGCCGGGTTTGCAGCGGTCGCGCAGGGTCGCCAGGTCGGGAATCAGGCCGATGTACCAGAAGATCACCGAGACGGTGAAGTAGGTGGACACCGCGAACACGTCCCAGAGCAG
>CAYYJK010000151.1:6036-8610 GCA_964472185.1 uncultured Prosthecobacter sp. | reverse complement strand
GCACGTCGCCGCGCTGCACCTGGGGGAAATTGCTGAGGGTGATGTCGCCGGTGGCGGCCTCGTACACCAGCCGCTTGCAGTTGCCGCGCTGGACGTCGCCCGCCTCGGCGCGCTTCTCAATGACGACCATCGGGCCGCTGGCAATGGCCAGTTTGATGCCGCTCTCCCGGGGTTTCTGCGCCTGTTTGCCGAGGATGGGATCCTGCTTGGCGGCCGGCTTTTTCGCCTGCTTGCCCGTCTCCTCCTTGACCATGTGCACCACCAGCTCTTCGCATTCGACGTAGAACTGCGGATGACGGGCACGGACGTGGCCGGAATAGATGAAAACCGCAGCATTGAGGTCAAAAACCGACTGATCAGCCTCAATGATCACCGTCGGCTGGCGTCCCTTCATGGCGGTTTCGCTGATCGGCTGAAGCGCCTGCGGCTGCGGGCCCTCGGCGCTGGCGGGCGCCGTTTTTCGGGGCGTGGCGGCCGGGGAGCCGGCCCCGGGCTGCCGGATCAGCTTCTGGGCCTCCGGCAGCAGTCTCTGGGCGGCGGCCTTGGCGGCATCGGTCGCCTGGGCCTTGAGTTCAGGCGACTGCAGGGCCGCCTTGGCGGCGTCGCTCACCCCGCCCGGCAGGTTCTGCAGCAGGCCCTGGGCGGTGCCTTTGGCCTTGTCGACATCCAGCCCCTGGCCGGCCTGGCGCAGTTTTTCCGCGGCGCCCTGGAGTTCCGACTTCTCGGCCGCCGGCGCCGGGGCCGGGCGCACCGGCGCAGCGTCCTGGCCGGAGGCGGCCAGGGCCGCTCCGAGGAGGGGGAGGAGACGGAGAATGCTCATGTCAGTTGCGGGGGGATGGGCTGGCCTTGGATTGGCCCGAGAGCGCCTCGGTGTCAAAGATCAATGTGCGGACGCGGCCCTTCATGCTGCCCTGGGAAGTGGCGGCATCAAAAACCAAGCTGTCGCCCTCGACTTCAAAATCCGACCGGCTGACCCGGCTGCGGTCACCGCTGCGCAGGATCTTGTCGCTCATGCGGTAGATGGCGCGGCTCATGTCGACGCGGACATTCTGCGCCGGCGTTTCGGCGAACAGTTCCACGACCACGCCGCCAGCCGACAGGCGTTCATCGTCCAAGCGCGTCAGCGTGGCGGCGGTGACCAGCGAAGCAGGCCGGCCGTCGCGGAACGACGGGATGCGCACCTGCTCGTTGACGTAACCCTGCGGGACCATCCGGCCAAAGGCGCTCAGCCCGGCCTCGGGGGCTGGTTCCTGCGAGGAGGCCCCGCCCAGCATGAGCAGCAGCCCGCCTGCCAGGCAGACCGGCCGGCACCAGCGCGTGTGTGAAGTCAGCCGCATCATCTCAAAAAATTCCCGCGCACGATCTCATGAATCTTCCGCAACTGCTCCACCACAGCCCCGATTTCCGACAGGGGCACCTGGTTCGGGCCGTCGGACATGGCCTGTTCCGGCTGCGGATGCGTCTCCATGAAGACGCCGTCGCAACCCGCCGCCACCGCCGCCCGGGCCAGCACCGGTGCCAGCTTGCCGTCGCCGCCCGTGGTGGTGCCCAGCCCGCCGGGGCGCTGCACCGAATGGGTCGCGTCAAAAATGACCCGGTAGCCGAGCTCCCGCATCCAGTACAACGACCTCATATCCGCCACCAAGTTTTGATACCCAAAGGTGGTGCCGCGTTCAGTGAAAAGGAAGTTTTCGCAACCGACGCTGGCCAGCTTGTCGCCGATGTTTTTGACGTCCCAGGGGGCCATGAACTGGCCCTTTTTGACATTGACGGCCCGGCCGGTGGAACCGGCGGCGACGATCAGGTCCGTCTGGCGGCAGAGGAAGGCGGGGATTTGCAGGAGATCGACATGCTCGGCCGCCAGTTTGGCCTCCTCGGGCGAATGCACGTCCGTCGTGACCGGCACGCCGAGGCGCCGGCCGACCTGCTCGAGCAGGCGGCAGCCGTCGCGCACGCCCAAGCCGCGGAAGGAGCTGATGGCGCTGCGGTTGGCCTTGTCGTAGGAGGCCTTGAACACCCAGCGCAGACGCAGGCTGTTGGCCACCGCGCCAAGACGCTCGGCCACCTCCCAGAGGAAGGCCTCGCTTTCAATGACGCAGGGGCCGAGGATGAACAGGGGTTCGGTGCCGTCGACCGGCACGGAACCCACCTTGACGACGGGAAGCTGGAGCATGAGATGGGAAACCGCCGGCGGGGGAACTGGGCGGATGCCTCAGCCTAGCCAGCGCAGGGACGTCTGACAACCGGCAAGACGCGGGAACTTGCACGCCGGCAAGACCCGCGCCCCGGCGCGCCTCACAGCTCGTCGAAGCGGAAGTAGCCGGACAGGATGGGCGAGGTCTTGTCGGTCGTGCCGGCCGCGTTCTGCGGCAGCTGCGGCAGCAGGAAGTAGCCGACGCCGACCCAGCCCGCGCCCTCGCGGATGATCACGCCCTGGAATTTCACCGCGCGCTTGATCTCCCAGGGTTTGATCGGGAAGCGCGGACTGACGTCCTGGAGGGCGAACGAACCGGCCAGGGCCCCCGTCTTGGCGTTGGCCGTCATCTTGGTCAGGGCCGGGTTCGGCGTGCCGGC
>CAYYJK010000151.1:0-5936 GCA_964472185.1 uncultured Prosthecobacter sp. | reverse complement strand
GACCGTCGCTGACCGTGCCGGACACCATGAGGTTGTCGTCGGCCCCCAGGGTGAAGGTGAGGGTCAGGGGTTCCGGCAGCGGTTTGCCCTTGCGCGGAATGGTGATGGTGGCAGTCGGCTGCGGCTGGTTGACGTTCAGGCTGCCCTTGAAGCTGTACACCGCGGTGCCCAGGAAGAGCTTGCCGGAATAGGTCGCCAGGGAGGTCACCGTCAGCTCAACACGGCCGCCCTGGTTGTCGCCCAGACCCGCGGCGCGGTCGAACAGGCCGACCCAGATGCCGGGCAGCGTGGAATTGAGGTTGGTCACGGTCAGCGTCCCTTCCGCCGTGTCGCTGCCCGCCGCATTGGTGGCCGTCAGCTTGACCAGGTAGTTCCCCGGCTTGGTGGTCTTGCCGGTGATGCGGCCGGTCACCGTGTCAATGGTGTAGCCCGGCGGCAGGCCCGTGGCCGTGATCGAGCTTGGCGTCTTGCTGCGGTCGGTCAGTTCGACCGGCACCGTGAAGTCATAGTCGGCCGCGATCAGGCCATCCTCGAACACGAAGTCGAGGAATTCCGGCGGGTTGCTGAAGACACGGACGTCGTGCTCGCAACCGACCACGCTGTTCTCGGCCGGTCCCTTGACCTCGCAGCGGTAGGCACCGTCGTCCGTGACGAGGATGCCGGCGATCCGCAGCACTTTTTCGGAGCTGCCGGAGATGCGGCCGCCGTCCACCAGGGGTTCCAGGACCTCGTTGATGACGATCTCGGTGCCGCCCTCGCCGTCATCCACCTCTTCTTCGACCAGCGTCACGCGATACCACTGGTAGGTCAGGTTCGTCAGCGGGTTGGCACCGACGTTGGCCGTCAGCGTGGCCGTGGCGCCCAGGGCCACCGGCAGGCGGCGGATGCCGCCATCGACCACCACCACATCGGCCACGGTTCCGCTCGCGGTGCCCGCCACGTTGGAGACCTCGCAAACGTAGGTGCCGCCCTGGCTGACCTGCACCGGATCGGCGCTGAAGGTGGCCGAGGTTGCGCCGGCGACCACCGCGCCGTTGCGCTTCCACACGTACTTCAGCAACGGCCGGCCAAGCGCATCCGCGACCAGCTGCAGGGCCTCGCCGGAGAGCAAGGTCAGATTGACCGGGGTGTTCTGCAGGACCGGCAGCGGGTTCAGCAGATTGAGCACGTTCGGAGCGCTGGTCTCGCTATCGTTGACGACATTGTCGATGATGACGTCGTAGCTGCCGTTGAGGGTGGTCTGAGCGTTCGTCAGGGTCAGCGTCGGACCGGTCTGGCCGGAGATCGCCTGGCCGTTGCGGCGCCACTGGTAGGTGAACGGCGCGGTGCCCTGCGCCGAAGCCGTGAAGACGATCGTCTCGCCCACGTAGGCATTGGGCGAAGGCGAACGCGTCACCACCAGGTTCGAGACCGGATCGTTGACGTTGAGCGCCACGCCATCGCTGGTCGCCTCGCCGGCGGCGTTGGTGATGTAGACCGAGTAGGCGCCCTGATCGGCTTCCTGGATGTTGGTCAGCACTAGGGTCGCGCCGGTCTTGCCGGGCAGATCCTCGCCATCCCGGCGCCACTGATACTGGAAGGGTGCCGCCCCGGAAACCTCGACGGAGAACGTGGTCGTGCCGCCGGGATTGACCGTGCTGGCGGTGACGAACGGCTTGTTGTTGTTGGCGATCAGCGGCAGGTCCTTGACATCGATCAGCACCGAGGTCGGCGCCAGCGTGGTGCCGCCTTCGTTGGTCACGGCGACCGTGTACAGCCCCTTGGTGTTGGTGTTGGCCTGGAAGTTGTAGACGGCACTGCGGCCGCCGACGCTGTCCACCGGCACGCCGTTGAGGAACCACTGGTAGGCCAGCGGACCAGCGCCCGTGGCGGTGACGCTCAGCGTGACCGAGGCGCCGGGTTCAAAAATGCCCGTGGCGGGGCTGCGCGAGGGGCCGGCCGTGATGACCGGAGCCGCCACGACTTCCGGGGCCGTCGCGGCCTCGACCACCATGAGGATGCCGTCGGTGTTGAAGCGGCTGACGTCCCAAAGGAAGTTGCCGCCGAGCGGGAAGAGCAGCAGATCCAGCGCGGCGCCCGACTCGTTGCCGGTGCGCAGCGCCGGGCCGACGTTGATGTTGCCAACGTAGCCGGTGCCCCGGAACAGGTGGAAGATGTCGCCGGCGCGCGGCGTGTAGCCGTCGTTCTGCAGCGTCACCTTGGTGCCCACCCCCCAGTTGATGGTGCCCAGGGCGTTGACCATGTCGTGCTGGGCCGTCGTGACCAGGTCGTCCAGGGCGTCGGAGAAGCTGTCCGTGGTCACGCCGTTGCGCCAGGCGGTGTACAGCGGATCGGAAGCCGTGGGCGCGTCGGGATTGTTGTAGGTGGGCGCGCGCACCTGCATCAGCGCGCTGGTGCCGCTGGCGAAGATGGCGTTGCCGGTCACCGTCAGGGTGCCGATGTCCTGTCCGGCCAGGTCGCCGGGACGAACGTTTGCGCCGCTCAGCGCGGTCAGGTTGCCCTGGACCGTGCCGGTGCCGGCGATGGTGGCGAGCGCGTTGACCGTGGTGCCGAGCGCGGTGGAGCGGCCGGTGTCACCCACGCCGTTGCGGCCGACCTGCAGCACGCCGGCCGCCACCACCGTGCTGCCGGTGTAGTCGTTGTCGAGGGTGATGGTCGACCAGCCCGGGCCGGCCTTGACCAGGCTCAGCGAAGCCGAGGGGTTGAGGGTGTTGGCGCCGGGTGCGAAGAACTGGCTGTTGAGCGTGCCGTCGCGGAAGAAGGCGTCCCAGGCGGCCTCGTAGGTCGCCGGCGTCGACTGCGCGATGGTCAGCACGCCCGGCGTGGCGGCCGCGTTCTCGATGATCTCGCTGCTGCCGTTGGTGCTGGCTGACATGGTGCCGGCGTTGCCGTAGAAGCCGCCCAGACCGCCCTGGGTGGTGAGCGAACCGATCGTCACGGTCTGCCCGCCAGCCTGCAGGATGGAGTTGTGGTTCATGGTGACGTCGTTGGCGGCGGTCAGGGCCTGGGCATGGCCGAAGCGCAGCACCGTGGTCTTGTCCTGGTCGTAGGCGGTGTTGACGCCGATCGTGACGTCCCCGGTCCAGGCGCTGTTGTTCGCGTTGAGCACCGCGTAACCGACCATGCGGCCGCTGGTGTTGTCGTTGGCGCCGCCGGCATCGGTGCCCTGGAACACCAGGTTGCCGCCCGTCGTGGCGCCGTCCTTGAAGCTGCCGTTGAAGTTCAGCACCGCCTGCTCGCCGCCCGCGGAGATGCCGGCATCCTGGAGCAGCACCAGCAGGTTGTCGTTCAGGGTGATGTCGCCGTTGTAGGAGACGCGGTTGCCATTGCCGATGTTGTCGAAACCGAGACGCTTGGTCTGTGCGGGGTTGTAGGTCACGCTGATGTCGTGATTGACCTCGAAGGTCCAGTTCTGGATGCCGTCGGGGTTGTGCAGGAACAGGTCCGCCGTGCCAAGACGCTCGGCATCGCCGAGGGTGATGGTCTTGCCGCCCTGGTAGCCGGTGCCGAGCACGTCCGCCTGGTTGGCGGCGTAGACAGTGCCCTGGCGGATGACCAGGTTGCCCTTCCAGTCCGGCACGTTGGCGCGGAACTCCACCCTGCCCTGGCCGTCCTTGACGATGTCGCCGGAGCCGGACAGGTAGCCGCTGCCGTTGTTCAGGCGCAGGATGCCGTTGGCCACGACCGTGAAGGTGGTGGTGCCCTTGACGTCGATCACGCCGTTCAGGTTGAGCGGGCGGCGGCTGCCGAGGTTGATCTGGCCGCCGCTCAGCACGCCGGCCGCCGCCAGGTTGGCGGTGACATCCTGCAGGCCGCCGTAGGTGAAGCTGTTGTTGCCTTCAAAGACGAAGTACTCGTCGATGTTCCAGTCGCCGCTGTTGTTGCCGTTGCCGAGGAAGGCCTGGATCGACGTGCCTGCGCGCAGGATGGTGGCGTCGGCCAGGCTGCGATTGGTGCCAAGCAGGCTGGTGGTGCCGGTAGCGGCATCGCCCGTGTCGGTCATCAGGATCAGGCTGCCCTCGCGCAGGTCCAGCAGGCCCTGGAAACTGCCGTTGTCGCCCATGAAGGTGAGCGCGCCGGCACCGGTCTTGACCAGGTCACCGCGGTAGAGTTCCTGGGAAACCACCGAGGCGGAGCCGGTCAGGGCGTCGCCGATGACGAGGTTGCCGTCGGGGCTGACCACCTCGATGACGCCGCCGCCGCCGTTGAGGGTGACGCCGCGGTTGCCCAAGGTGCTGACGCCGCCGGTCCAGCGCAGCGTGCCGCCGTTCATGCTCAGGTGACCGTTGCTCACCGAGGTGGGGTTGGCACCCAGCGCCGAGGCGCTGCTGATCTCCAGCACCGCACCCGAGATGTAGGTCGGGCCGGTGTAGGTGTTGTTGCCGGTGAGACGAACGGTGCCGGTCGTGCCAATCTGATCGATGCCGCTGGTGGCCGGCCCCGCGATCGTGACGCTGTTGGCGCCGGTGAGCGTGGAGCCGATCGTCAGCGTGCCCTTGCCATACTGGTGGAAAATCAGCTCCGGCGTGGTGCTGTTCAGCGCGACGCTGCCCGAGGCCGTCGCATTGGCGGAGATCGTGATCGTGCTGCCGCTGATCGCCGTGATGTAGGCCCCCGCGGGGATGCCAGTGCCGGCCACCGGCATGCCCACCGTCAGGTTGGCGGTCGAGGGCACGCCGCTGATGGAGTTGGTGTTGACCGTCGTGGTGCCGGTGTAGGACGCCGCGAAGGCGGTGATGGAGCCGCCGGTTATCGTCTTGTTGCTGTTGCCGGTGTTGCTGCTGACCAGCAGGCCGCCGGCAATGCCGTCGCCGGCAAGCGACAGGGTCTGCCCGGCGGCGATGGTGAACTGGCTGTCCGCCAGGGAGTCGAAGCGCAGCGTGTTGAGCATCCGGCTCGAGGCCAGGGTGCCGGAGAAGCCGGCGCCGGCGATTTCCGAAACGTCCATGCCGTGGGCCCAGGCCGTGACGTCGTTCAGGTACTCGCCCGGCGCGCGGGTGACGGCCTTGACGCGGTTGCTGGCGTTGACGTCGGCCATCGCGAAGTCGAGCGCCTGGCGCGGTGCGTTGCCATAGGTGGCCCAGGAGATGATGCGGTTCTTCAGCACCGCGTTGGTGAAGTTGTTGAACTGCAGGCTGATGATGCCGCTGCCCACCGCGGTGCTCTCCACCAGACTGAGCGCCGCGCCGGCCGCGCGCGTCAGGTTGGCCACGTTGCCGTTGGCGCCGTTGTTGCCGATGTTGACCGTCATCGTGCGCCCGGCGGTCGCGCCGTCGGCCAGCACCTCGGTCGTACCCATGCGCAGGCGCAGGGTGTTGTTGCCGGTGGTGGTGATGCTGGCGGTGCTGTTGGCCGTGGGGTTCGACTTCGCGTGGATGGTGCCGCCGCTGAAGATGGTGTGACCGGCGCCGACACGGGCGACGTTCTGGCCGCTGTGGTCGAGCACGAGGGTGCCGCCGGACATGTCGAAGTTGACATCCGCCGCGGCATTCAGGGTGCTGTTCTGCAGGATCACCGTGCCGCGCCCGACCTTCATCATGCCGATGTTGTCGGGGGCCGTGCCGGGGTTGCCGGTCAGGCGGTGGTTGACCACGACCGTGCCGCCGCTGGCGGCGTAAAGGCGCACGGAGGCCTGCGTGCCGCCGCTGGCGGGGTTGCTGATGGCGAGCACGCCGGTGGCGGTGGCGCTGCCGTAGGTGACGGTGCCGGTCTCGTTGAGGCCGCCCACCCACTTGGCGCCGTTGCCCGTGGCGTTCCAGGCCGCCATGTTGAAGATCTGGCCGGGCCGGGTCAGGAACAGGGCGCCCACCCCCATGGTGAAGCCCTGCTGGCTCGTGCCGCTGTTGATCGCGAAGGTGCCGGTGTTCGAATCGGCGTTGGGGATGCGGCTCAGGGCGGTGTTGGTCCAGAAGCCCGCGCCGTCATTGCCGGCCGCC
>CAYYJK010000150.1:0-8618 GCA_964472185.1 uncultured Prosthecobacter sp. | reverse complement strand
AAGTAAGCGATCCCCTCCCCGAGGGCGGACCCCTGCGGTCCGCCCTTTTTCATAGCCACCGCCCAACCCGACTTCCCATGAAACGCCTGCTCACCGCCCTCGCCCTGCTCACCGTCACCGCCGGCCTGCGCGCCGACGACGCCCAAGTCTCGGCCGGCAACCTCAACTTCGCCCTGCCCTCGGCCGCCTGGAAATCGGTGCCGACCAGCAGCCCGATGCGCGCCGCCACCCTGCAGATCAGCGCGGAAGGCGCCGACAAGCCGCTGGAGGCGATCTTCTACTACTTCGGCGCCGGCCAGGGCGGCGACACCCAGGCGAACGTCGCCCGCTGGCTCGGCCAGTTCGAATCGCCGCCGGTCTCAAAGACCGAGGAGATCGACGCCGGCGGCAAAAAAGTCACCCTGGTGACCGCCACCGGCACCTACCTCGACGGCGCCATGTTCGGACCGAAGACGGCGAAGGCGGACTACACCCTGCTCGGCGCCATCATCCCCGGCCCGGAAGCGCCGGTGTTCATCAAGCTGACCGGTCCGAAGGACGCCATCGCCAAGATCACCGAGGACTTCAAGAAGCTGTCGGTGAGCCCGTTCGCCGCCAAGTGAGGTGAGCGGCCGGCGCTCGCCGGATCCAGTTCAGCCATTCGCCCGAGGGGCGGGAGCCAGTCTCCCGCCCCTCGTCGCGTACCGGCATCGCCTCAGTCGGCTTTCTTGACCGCGGAAGGCGGCGCGGCGGCGGGTTCGCCGAGATCAAGCAGTTCGTCGCGATGGCGCTGCAGCAGCAGTTCCGCCTCGGCGGCGCGCAGCATCTCCTGACGAACGTCCTCGGGCACCGCGTACTCGTCCAGGGCCGGCAACAGCGGGTTCGGGCCCTGCTGCCAGGGGCCGAGATCGGGCATGCCCTCGACCATGGCGTCGGGGTTGGTGAGCCGGTGCAGACCGATGGCGCGCAGCCGCGTGCCGAACAGGTAGAACACCGTGTCGTCGGCCAGGCCTTCGAAGATGCTGCCGCCGCGCTGCAGGATCGGCCGGCCGCGCAGGACGATTTCACCGCCGCTGAAGTAGGCCTCCTGGCAGAGCACCTTGGCGGCGTCGCCGCTGCCGGTCTCCAGGTAGACCTTGCCTTTCGCGCGCACCTTTTTCGGGCGTCCCGCCCGGTCGGTCTTCAGCACCTCGATCGACTCCGCCGCCACGCGTCCCAGTCCGCCCAGGTCCAGGCTCTGGCCGGAAAGCTTGCGCGCCTCGTCGTAGTTCATGCTGAGCAGGAAGGCGAGGTCGACGGCCGGCGGCTCCAGCGCCGCCACGGCGGGAACGATCACGGCGCGGCCGTCCGCAGGCGCGGCAGGAGCGGGTGACACCGGCGCAGCCGCCTCCGGCGTGGACGGACCGGCACAGGCCGTCAGCAGGCAGGCGCTGAGCAGGCCGCGCAGAAAAGAAGAGACCGAAGAGGGAGACACGGTGGGGGTAATGACAAATTACGACACTCCCCGCCGCACGCACGATGAAAAGTCGCCGGCAGACGCCGATTGCGGCGGGCGCAAAACCTCCCTTACTGGCGGCATGCTGCGTCTGCTGTCCTGCCTCGTCCTCCTCGGCGCCCTGCCTGCCGCCGCCCAGACCGCGGTGCCGCTGCCGGCGCGCGAACTGCGCGGCGCCTGGATCGCCACGGTGCACAACATCAACTGGCCAAGCCGGCCGGACCTGCCCGCGGAGCGCCAGCAGGAGGAACTGCGGCGGCTGATCGGCAACGCCCACGACCGCGGCCTGAACTGCCTGATCTTCCAGGTACGGCCGGCAGGCGACGCCTTGTACGCCTCCGAGCTGGAACCCTGGTCGCCCTACCTGACCGGCCGGATGGGACAGGCGCCCGAACCGCGCTGGGACCCGCTGGCCTTCGCCGTCACCGAGGCGCACCGGCTGGGCCTGGAACTGCACGCCTGGTTCAACCCCTTCCGCGCCCAGGCCGGCGACCGCCATGCGCTCGGCGCGAACCACCTCGGCCACGCGCATCCGGAATGGACGGTGCGCTACGGCCGCGACCGCTGGCTCGATCCCGGCGTGGCCGAGGTGCGCCAGCGCATCGTCGACGTCGTGCTCGACGTCACCCGCCGCTACGACGTCGACGGCATCCACCTCGACGACTACTTCTACCCCTATCCGCTGCCCGGCCCGGACAAGCGGCCGCTGCCGTTTGCCGACGAGGCCAGCTACGGCCGCTACCGCGCCGAGGGCGGCACGCTGGAACGCCGCGCCTGGCGGCGGCAGAACGTCGACAGCACAGTCCAGGCGCTGTACGCCGGCATCAAGGGCGTCAAGCGCTGGGTCAAGTTCGGCATCAGCCCCTTCGGCCTGTGGCGGCCCAACCATCCCGAGGGCACCGGCGGCGCCCTCGATCCCTACGAGGATCTGGCGGCCGACAGCCGCAAGTGGCTTCAGCAGGGCTGGGTGGACTACCTGACCCCGCAGCTGTACTGGACCGTCGACCGGCCGAAACTGGGCTTTGCCACCTTCTACGACTGGTGGCTGGGCGAGAACCCGCAGGGCCGCCACATCTGGCCGGGCATGAACACCAGCAAGGTCGGCGACGACCGCAACGCCGGCGAGATCCTCCGCCAAATCAGCGTCCTGCGCGAACGCGGGGCGCGCATGACGCCCGGCCACTTCCACTGGAACTTCGGCGCGCTCGACAAGAATCTCGGCAAGGTCGGCAGCCTGACCCAGGAGCGCGCCTACCCGGTGCATGCCCTGCCGCCGGCCAGCCCCTGGCTGAGCAGCGAGCCGCTGCCGGCGCCGCTGGTGGAAAAGCAGGCGGCCGGCACCCGGATGCGCTGGGGGTTTGCCGACCCGCGCTGGGACGGCCTGGCCCGCTGGTGGGTGATCCAGGCCCTGATCGACGGCCGCTGGCGCACCGTCGAGGTCAGCTTCCAGGACCGCCGCGAACTGGCTTGGCCGGAGCGGGCCAGCGCCGTCGCCGTGCGCGCCGCCGGCCGCGCCTGGGAACTCGGGCCGGCCGCCGTGATCGGGCGCTGAACCGCCGCCAAGCATGGAAAATCGCGCAGAGGGCGATTTCGTTTGGCGTATATGCTCGTATTCTCTGCTGCCATGAGCCGTCTCCGGACCGTCCTTCTCACCCTTGCCACCCTTGCGCTGGCCCTCCCCCGCCTCGACGCCCAGCAGCCCGCGCCGCGCATCGACGACACCGAGCTGCGCGGCTGGGCCGACAAGGGCGACGCCGATTCGCAGTTCGAACTCGGCCTGCGCCTGCTCACCGGCGAGGGCTTGCCGAAGAACGAGGCTGAGGGCCTGAAGTGGGTGGAAAAGGCCGCCCGCCAGAAGCACCTGCGCGCGCAATTCGTCATGGGCTCGCTGTTCGAGGACGGCGTTGGCGTCGACAAGAGCGAGGCCAAGGCCTTCGAATGGTACCGGAAGGCCGCCGAGAACGGCTTTGCCCCGGCCCAGCACGCGGTCGCCATGGCCTACGACCTCGGCCGCGGCGTCAAGCAGTCGGCCGAGGAGGCGACGGCCTGGCTGCAGAAGGCGGCCGACCAGAACCACGCGCCGTCGCAGACCGCCCTGGCCGCCAAGCTCGAGCGCGGTGTCGGCATCGCCGCCAATCCGTCCAAGGCCGCACTGTTCTACCTGCGCGCCGCCCAGCAGGACTTCGTGCCGGCGATGAGCCGGCTGGCCAACCTCTACTACACCGGCAGCGGCGTGCCCCTTGACTACCGCCGGGCCGGCGCCTGGTACCAGCGGGCCGCACGCAGCGACGACCCCTGGGCCGCCAACAACCTGGCCTGGTTCCTGGCGACCTGCCCGGACGAGAGCCTGCACAACGGCGAGCAGGCCGTGCAGATGGCCGCCCGCGCCCTGCGCATCATGGACGAAGCCGGCGAAGACCAGCGCTACGAGATGATCGACACCAAGGCCGCCTGCCTGGCCCGCAACGGCGAATTCCTCGAAGCCGTGCTCTGGCAGAAGCGGGCGCTCTCCCTGCTGCCCGAGGACAAGGAGATCTCCGCCGAGGAGCGCAAAAGCCTGGAGACCGAGTTCGAGCAGCGGCTCAAACTCTACCAGAAACAGGCGCCCTACACCGACACCGAGCCCAAGGAGACCGGCAACAGCGCCCCGCTACCCCAGGACACCATCCTGCAGGACGAGGGCATCCCCGGCGATGACACCCGGCCAAAGCGCAAGAAAAGCGGCGGCAAGGGCACCGTGGTCTGAGGCGCCGCCGCGGCTGTTCCGGACAATTCCCGCACAGTCCGGCGCAATCCTTGCAAGACTTGCCCCCGGCGGCACGGTAAGATGGGGCGATTTTACCGCTCCGCCGGCCGCCGCAGTTTCCTTTTCCCCTCTCCCCATGTCCACCGTCGCCGTCCGCTCCGCCAGCCTGCCTCCGCCCATCCCCGGCCTGGTGCGCCGCTTCCGGCAGCCCAAAAAGAACATCCCGCAGACCAAGGCGGACCGCGATTTCGTCCTGCAGAAGGTGCGCGAGTACGCCGAGCAGACCCGCCTGGTGCCGCCGGTGCCGATTGAGGAACTGCAGGAGCACACCGACAAGATTCTGACGTTGTACGGCATAGACCGGCTCTACCGCGACTACACCGGCGTGCTGCTGGCCAACGAGACCTGGCGCGAATCCCTGGCGAGCATTCCGTACGAAAAGCGGCTGCTGCTGATGCCCAAGTGCCTGCGCGTCGAAAGCAAGTGCCCGGCGCCGTTCGACGAGTTCGGCCTGCTCTGCAAGCAGTGCGGCCTGTGCTCGATCCAGGACTTCCAGAACGAGGCTGAGAAGCTCGGCTACGCGGTGCTGGTGGCCGAAGGCAGCGCCATCGTCATGTCGCTGATCCAGACCGGCAAGATCGAGGCCATCGTCGGCATCTCCTGCCTGCCGGTGCTGGAGCGCACCTTCCCCTACGTCGAAGCGGCCGCCATCCCGGCCGTGGCCGTGCCGCTGCTGCAGGACGACTGCATCGACACCACGGTCGACGTCGACTGGGTCTGGGACTACATCCACCTGACCAGCGAAGACAAGACCCGCCGGCTCAACCTCAACGCCCTGCACGACGAGGTGAAGACCTGGTTCACGCCCGAGGCGCTCGAGGCGCTGCTCGGCAAACCCGGCTGCCAGACCGAGCAGATCGCCCGCGACTGGCTGGCGCGCGCCGGCAAGCGCTGGCGCCCCTTCCTCACCGTCGCCGCCTACCAGGCCCTGCGCGAGGATGCGGAAGGCCCGATCGCCGACGACATCAAGCTCGCCGCCATCTCCGTGGAAGCCTTCCACAAGGCCTCGCTGATCCACGACGACATCGAGGACAACGACGCCGAGCGCTACGGCGAGCCGACCCTGCACTCCGAGCACGGCGTCGCGGTCGCGCTCAACGTCGGTGACCTGCTCATCGGCGAAGGCTACCGACTGCTCGCCGAGATGACCTGCGCCAGCCACGTCCGCAGCGCCTGCCTGAAGGTGGCGGCCGAGGGCCAGCGCGAGCTCTGCCGCGGCCAGGGTGCCGAGCTGCTCTGGAACAACCATCCGGTGGCGCTCAGCAACACCCAGGTGCTGGAGATCTTCCGCAGCAAGACCGCACCCGCCTTCGAGGTGGCGCTCAAGATCGGCGCCGCCCTGGCCAACCAGCTCGACGAAACCGCCGACGTCCTGCACCAGTACAGCGAGAACCTCGGCATCGCCTACCAGATCCGCGACGACCTCGACGACCTGGGCGACGACTCCGCCGCCGACAACAACGTCAGCATCCGCCCGAGCATCATCCTGGCGCTGCTGCGCGAGCGCGGCAAAGGCGAGGTCAAGGACACCCTGGAAGCCCTGTGGAACGGCCAGGCCACCGCCCTGCCCGACAAGCCGACCATCCGCCGCTGGGCCGAGGAGAGCGGCGCCTACGAGAAGTCCACCCTGCTGCTGGAGAGCTACAAGGAGGCCGCCATCCGCAGCCTGCAGGAGGTCGAGCTGCCCAACCTCAAGGGCCTGCTGCGCCGCGTCATCGGCAAGATCTTCAACGAACTCGAGATCAAGGGCTGGTGCCGCGAGTTCGAGCAGAAGAACGCCAATCCGGAACTGCGCGAGCAAGCCGCCAAGGCCGCCGAGCACCTGGTGCCCAACGTGACACCCGGCGCCTGAGCCCGAGGAACACCGCCCGCCGTGAAAGAACGGCCCGCCCCGGGCCGAACCTTGCGGATGCGTTCCCTGCTGCTCCTGCTCGCCCTCACAACCGCCGCCTGGGCGGAAGATCCCCCCGCCCTGTTCATCGAAGGCTACGCCGGCGCGGTGAGCTACCAGCCGGGCGAAAGCCTGGAACTGCACGTCTCCACCTCCGCGCCGAAGTTCGCCGTCGACATCGTCCGGGTCGGCGCCGAGACGGTCTCGGTGTTCAAGCAGTCGGGCATCGCCGGCGCCGCGGCGCCGGTGCCGGAGGACGCCTCCGCCAACGGCTGCGGCTGGCCGGTCAGCCTGAAGGTGCCGGTGGCCGACACCTGGACGAGCGGCTACTACGAGGCGCGGCTGAGCGTGGCCGACGCCGGCGGCCGCTGGACCCAGCGCGGCCGGCGCACGGCGGAGTCGAGCGCCTGGTTCGTGGTGCGCAGCGCCAAGCCCGGCAGCCGTTCAAAGATCCTGCTCCAGCTCGCCACGAACACCTACAACGCCTACAACAACTGGGGCGGCTTCAGCCTCTACGCCTACAACGGCCGCGCCGGCAACCAGGGCCACCGCGTGTCGTTCGACCGCCCCGGCGGTTCGCAGTTCGGCCGCTGGGAGCAGCCCTTCGCCGCCTGGTGCGAGAAAAACGGCTACGAACTCGAGTACGCCGCCAACTCCGACCTCGAATTCCGTCCCGAACTGCTGCGGGCCTACCGGCTGGTGCTCAGCGTCGGCCATGACGAGTACTGGTCGGCGCCGATGCGCGACCACCTCGAGGCGTTCATCCGCGACGGCGGCAACGTCGCCTTCTTCAGCGGCAACACCTGCTGCTGGCAGGTGCGCAGCGAGGACGGCGGCCGCGACCTGACCTGCTGGAAGCAGAACGCCGTGTCCGACCCGCAGTACGCCCGCGGCGAGCACAGGACCCTGGCAACGCTGTGGAGCCACCACCTGGTCGGCCGGCCGGAGAACCAGCTCACCGGCGTCGGCTTCCTCTGGGGCGGCTACCGCAAGAGCCACGGCCAGTTCATGGACGAACCCGCCGAGTACACCCTGCACCGCCCCGAGCACTGGATCCTGGCCGGCACCGGCCTGAAACGCGGCGACACCTTCGGCGCCAAAGACAGCATCGTCGGCTACGAGTGCGACGGCTGCGAACTGACCTGGCAGGACGGCCTGCCGGTGCCCACCCACCGCGACGGCACGCCCAAGGGCTTCGAGGTGCTGGCCACCTGCCCGGTGCGCTGGCATCCGGACGATTGCGAATGGTACGAGCGCTGGGAGAAGGGCCGCACCGGCCATGCCGTGCTGGGCACGTACACGGCCGGCGGCACGGTCTTCACCTGCGGCTCCACCGACTGGGCGCACGGCCTCGCCGGCGGCGACGCGGCGGTGCAGCGGATCACCCGCAACCTGTTCGACCGGCTGGCGCGCTGAGCGCCGGCGTCAGTAGGTCGCGCGGCCGCCCGACAGATCGAAAACCGCGCCCGTGCTGAACGAGCAGTCTTCCGAACAGAGCCAGGCCACCAGGGCGGCGGCCTCCTCCTTGCGGCCGAAACGATTCATCGGGATCTTCGACAGCATGTAGTCGATGTGCGCCTGGGTCATCTGCTGCAGGATGTCGGTGGCGATGACCGCCGGCGTGACGCAGTTGACGGTGATGTTCGAGGTGGCGAGCTCCTTGCCGAGGGACTTGGTCAGCGCGATGACGCCGGCCTTGGAGGCGCTGTAATGGGCCGCGTTCGGATTGCCCTCCTTGCCGGCGACCGAGGCGATGTTGACGATGCGGCCGTAGCCGTTGGCGAGCATCGCCGGCACGACGCCGCGGCAGCACAGGAAGGCGCCGTTGAGGTTGATGTCGATGACGCGGCGCCAGTCTTCCGGGCGCATCTCCCAGGTCTTGGCGTTGTTGCCGGCGATGCCGGCGTTGTTGACCAGGATGTCGATCTTGCCCAGGCCGGCGAGCGTGGCCTGCACCGCGCTGTCGACGGATTCCGCGGAGGTGATGTCGACCTGGACGGTGAGCACCTCGCCCAGGGCGGACAGTGAGGCGCGGGCCTCGGCCAGGGCGCCGGCATCGACGTCCCAGAGGCAGACGGAGGCGCCGGATTCCAGCAGGCGTTGGGCAATGGCGTGGCCGATGCCGCGGGCACCGCCGGTGACGATCGCAGTGCGACCGGTGAGTTGGATCTGGTTCATGGAGAGTGGAGAACGCCGCGCTGTGCGGCGGAAAGGAGCATACGCGCTCAGCCGCCGCGTTTTTGACGCGAAACCCGCGCGGCTGCGGGCGCGGCGCGCACGCTCGGGCCCTCGATCCACTGCGGCGGGATGAGGATCTGCCGCGGCACCTCGGGCACGCCGCGCTCGTTCTGCAGCAGCTGCGTCGCGACCAGGTCGACCGCGGCCGCTGCGACGTGGTCGCGCCGCTGGTGGATGCCGGCGAAGCCGGCCATGGCCGGCGTCCAGTC
>CAYYJK010000149.1:0-8621 GCA_964472185.1 uncultured Prosthecobacter sp. | reverse complement strand
CACGACTGGATCGAGCCCGAGGTGCGGCAGCGCATCGCCCGCTACCGCACCGAGATGCGCCGCTGCTTCGAGGTGCTGCATCGTGCCGGTCTTGCCGTGCATGTGACCATGGACGTGCTGTCGACCACGCCGGGGCTGCGTCGCCGACTGGAGCTGGAGCGGCTGCCGGTGAACGCGTTTCTGGCCGGCCTGCTCGACCGCTTCCTGGCGGATTTTCCCGAGGTCGCGGGTGTCATCGTCCGCATCGGCGAAACGGACGGCCGCGACGTCCAGGACGACTTCCTCAGCCAGCTGGTCGTGCGCACGCCGGAGCAGGCGCGCGGCTTTCTGGAGGCGGTGCTGCCGGTGTTCGAGAAGCACGGCCGGCGGCTGATCTTCCGCACCTGGACCGTCGGCGCCTACCCGATCGGCGATCTGCTCTGGCACCGCGGCACCTTCGACCGGGTGTTCGACGGCCTGACCAGTCCGGCGCTGGTGGTGTCGATGAAGTATGGCGAGACCGATTTTTTCCGCTACCTGCCCCTCAACCGGAACTTCTTCCGCACGCCCCTGGCCAAGATTGTCGAGCTGCAGGCGCGGCGCGAGTACGAAGGCTGCGGCGAGTACCCGGCCTTCGTCGGCTGGGAGTATGAGCGCTACGCCCGCGAGCTGCGGCAGGCGGGGCAGGTCATCGGCTGCATGGTCTGGTGCCAGACCGGCGGCTGGGTGCCCTTCCGGCGCCTGGCTTTTCTGGATCCGGAGGCCGTCTGGACGGACTTGAACACCTTTGTCACCCTGCGGGTGTTCAAGGACGGCTGGCTGGTGGAGGATGCGGTGCGCGCCTTTGCCGCCGAGCGCGGGCTCGGCGATGCGGAGGCCCTGCTCGAACTGCTGCGGCTGGCCGACGAGTGCGTGCGCGAACTCCTGTACACCGAGGAGTACGCCCGGCAGAAGCTGTTTTTCCGCCGTGTCCGGATTCCGCCGCTGCTGCAGGTCTACTGGGGCAACATCTTCATCAACCACGGCCTGCGCCGCCTGCTGCGCCATTTTGTCCGGGATGCCGACGCCGCCCTGCGCAGCGCCCGCCGCTGCCTCGACAATCTCGAGCGCATGCGCCCGCTGGCGGTGCGCGCCGGCGTGCCGGTCGAGGACATCGACTACATGCGCGACACCTTCGCCATCCTGGCCCTGGCCCGCGAGTACTGCTTTGCCGAGGACACGCCCGACATCGAAGCCCGGCTGTGCGCCGCCAAGGCCGAGTACAAGGAGCGCTACGCCAAGCGCGGCCTGCGGCCGCGCTACCGGATCAAGCTGGATTTCCGGCCGATCTGGTTCAATCCGCGCCATTTGGGCTGGGCGCTGCGCTTTCTGCTGCGCCGCCAGCGCGGCTACCGGGTCGTGGACCGGTTGGTCATCCTCAGCGCCTTGTCGCTGGTGTACCGGCTGCTGGCGTCGCGCCGCCCGCACTGGATCCCGGGTTTTGCCAGCCGCAGCGCGATGGGTGTCGAGGTCGTTTTCAAGTGAAACGGCCCGGACGGACGGCCGCGGCAGGCGGTCGGGAAGGGGCATGGGCGAATCCGCGGTAAATATTCCTTTGCAGCCCGCCAAACCCCGCTACTTTGCGCGCCCCTTTCCCCCCGATCATGGCCGAATCGAAGAACATCCTCCGTCTTGGGCTGCCCAAGGGCAGTCTGCAGGAGCCGACGCTTGAACTTTTCAAGCGCGCGGGGTTCAACATCGTGGTTTCCTCGCGCTCCTACCGGCCGACGGTGGACGATGAGGACCTGGAGCTGAGGCTGCTGCGCGCCCAGGAAATCGGCCGCTACGTCGACCACGGCTTCCTCGACTGCGGCATCACCGGCCGGGACTGGATTGCGGAAAACAACGCCGACGTCGAGGTGCTGACCGACCTGCGCTACAGCCGCGCCACCTCCAAGCCGACCCGCTGGGTGCTTGTGGTGCCGGAAGATTCGCCGATCCGTTCGGTGAAGGACCTGCAGGGCAAGCGCATCGCCACCGAGGCGGTCGACATGACCAAGGCCTACCTGGCCAAGCACTGCGTGCAGGCCGAGGTGGAGTTCAGCTGGGGCGCCACCGAAGTCAAGGTGCCGGAACTGGTCGACGCCATCGTCGACATCACCGAGACCGGCAGTTCGCTGCGCGCCAACAAGCTGCGCATCGTCGACACGCTCATGGAGAGCTATCCGCAGTTCGTTTCCAGCAAGCCCGCCTACCGGGACGAATGGAAA
The DNA here is from genome assembly GCA_964472185.1 of uncultured Prosthecobacter sp. Taxonomy (GTDB): domain Bacteria; phylum Verrucomicrobiota; class Verrucomicrobiia; order Verrucomicrobiales; family Verrucomicrobiaceae; genus Prosthecobacter. The sequence goes on along the minus strand of CAYYJK010000149.1, from coordinate 6,393 downwards.
CGCCGGAAGATGGAGACGCTGGTCCTGCTGCTCAAGGGGGCGCTCGAGGCGCGCGACAAGGTCGGCCTCAAGATGAACGTTCCCGCCACCGCGCTCGAGCAGGTCGTCGCCTGCCTGCCTTCGGAGCGTTCGCCCACCATTTCCCAGCTCGCCAACGCAAGCTGGGTCGCCGTCGAGACGGTCATTGCGGAATCCGTCGTCCGGGAGATCATCCCGCGGCTCAAATCTCTCGGTGCCGAGGGCATCGTGGAATACCCGCTGAACAAAGTCGTCCCCTGAGACGGCACAAGCAACACAGGAGAACACAGACATGGGATCGCTGAAAAAGCGCAGAAAGACGAAGATCAACAAGCACAAGCGCAAGAAGCGCATGCGCGCGAACCGTCACAAGAAGCGTTTGCGCTACAAAGCGTAAGCGCTAGCCTCGGCCACATGACCCGCCTCCGTCCCGCGAAGAGAAGACCTCGATTCGCTGACGGGGGCGTTTTGTCTGGCGGCCCTTGGCGGTCATTGCTCCGGCCCCTGCTGGCCGGTTTCGGCCTCCTCGCCGGCCCTGGTCCGGCGGCGGAGCGTGCCGACCTGTCGCTGCCCGACCCGGCCCTGCCGGCGCCCGGGCTCGACGTCCGTGGCGTGCGCAGCGCCCGGGCTCTGGCGCACTACTCCTGTGCGCTTCAGTTCGAAAAAGCGGGGCGGATGCGCGAGGCGCTGGAGCACTACCTCGGGGTTCTCGAGGTCGATCCCGCCAATCCGGACCTGGCGATGCACGCCGCCGAACTGGCGTACAGTTTCCGCGGTCGCAAGGAGGCCGTGGCCCTGCTGCAGCGGGCGGTTGACGCCAGTCCCGACGTTCCCGCCACCTACCTCAATCTCGCGCGTTTCTGCGCGACGTACGCCCCGGACGACCCGTTCGAGAACGACCGGGCCAAGCAGGCCCTGGATGCGGCGCTGAAGCGCTTCCCCGACCGCGCCGAAGTCCACGCCTACGCGGCGCTCACCCACCTCAGCCGCGGCACCCGGGCGGACGCCCTGGCCGTCCTGGAGGCCGCCGCGCGGCGCAACGTCCGGGATCCGGCTTACTGGCTGGTGCTGGGCCGCGCCGCCCAGCAGGTCTGGCCGCTCGGCCAGGCGGAGACGCGCGAGGAGCATGCGGCGCGGGTGAACCCGTTTTTTGCCCGCGCCCTGCAGGCAGTGACCGATCCCAAGGAGGAGACCGTGCGGCTGGAGGTGGCCCAGTACTACCTGCTCTCCAACCAGCTGGCGCGGGCGCGCGAGGTCTGCGAACGCCTGGTCGAGCAGACCGGCAGCCTGCCGGCGCGCAAGCTGCTGCACCGGCTCCACGACGCCCTGGATGACCCCGAACGGGCGCTGGCGGTGCTGGAGGGCATCGTCCGCGATGCGCCGGCCGAGATCGAGCCGCGGCGCCTGCTCGCCAACGCCTACGAAGCGCGGGGCGAGCTGGAGCGGGCGGTGCCGCACCTGGAGAAGGCCCTTCAGATCGGCGGGGGCGAGCCGGAGGATTATTTGGCGCTGGGGGAGTTGCTGCTGCGCGCCCAGCAGTTCGAGAAGGTCGTGCAGGTCAGCCTGCGCAGCCTGAAACTGTTTCCCGAGCAGCCGATGTTCCACGTCCAGGCGGCCCTGGCGCAGCGCGCACTGCAGCAGTGGCCGAAGGCCATCGAATCCTTCCGCGCGGCCGCGGCCCTGGCGGAGAGCGGCCAGTCCGAGCTGATTAACCACCGGTTTTATTTCCAGTACGGCATCACCCTGGAGCGCGGCGGCCGCCATGACGAGGCCGGGCGCATGCTGGAGAAGGCGATCACGCTGACCTCGCGCGACGATCCGGAGGAGGCGGCCAACACCATGAACTACCTCGGTTACATGTGGCTGGAGCTCGACCGCCATCTCGACAAGGCCGGCGAGCTCATCCTCAAGGCCAACGAACTCGAGCCGGACAACGCCGCTTACATCGACAGCCTCGGCTGGTGGCACTTCAAGAAGGGCGACTACGCCAAGGCGCGCGAGGAACTGCAGCGCGCCGTCGATCTGCTCAAGGAGCCTCAGCCCGACGACGCCGAAATCCTCGAGCACCTGGCCCAGGCCTGCGTCCGCCTGGGCGACGCCGCCAAGGCGCGCGAGTGGTTCGGCAAAGCCCGCGATCTGCAGCCGACCGACGCCAAGGTGAAGGCCCGCATCGAGGAGGGGCTCAAGAAAGTGTCCGCCCCCTGATCAGGGGCTCAGCCGTTCCAGCCTCCAACCGCCCTCGGGCCGCCGCGTGTAGCGCAGGCGGTCGTGCAGACGGCTCATCCGGCCCTGCCAGAATTCGATCTCGTCGGGCTGCAGCGTGTAGCCGCCCCAGTGGGGCGGGCAGGGGACCGGCCCGTCGCCGAACCGCTCGCGCATCGCCTGCTCGCGCTGTTCAAGCCATTCGCGACCGGAGATGACGCGGCTCTGCTCCGACACCCAGGCGCCGATCTGGTGGCCGGCGGGCCGGGTGCTGAAGTAGCTCTCGGCCTCCTCGCGGGGCAGCTTGGACACGCGTCCGCGGATGCCGACCTGGTGGTGGCGGTCGGTCCAGAGGAAGGTCGCCGCCGCGCGGCCGTCGGCCGCCAGCTCGTGGCCCTTGCGGCTGTCGTAGTTGGTGAAGAAGTGGAAGCCGTGCTCGTCCAGGCCCTTCAGCAGCACGGTCCGGGTGCTGGGGCCGCCGTCCAGGCCCAGCGTGGCCAGGACCATGGCGTTCGGCTCCGGCAGCTTGTGGTGCAGCGCGTCCTGCAGCCAGAGGTGGAAAAGCACCAGCGGGTCCGCGGGCACGGTGCTCTCGAGCAGGCTGTCGAGTTCGTAGCTGACCCGCAGGTCGCGCAGGTTGGTGGGAGGGAAATCCATCATGGCTGCCAAAGAAACGTCCGTCAGGCCGTTGCGGCAATCCCGGGTTTGCGCCTTTGTGCGGAGAATTTGCCATGGCCTCCCCCTCCGGTGTTCTCCACGATCTCGAGCGCGTCCTGTTCAGCGCGGACGCCATCCATGCCCGCGTCGGCGAGCTGGCGGAGCAGATCGAGCGCGATTACGCCGGCCGGGAGCTGACGGTGGTGGTGCTGATGGACGGCGCCCTGTTCTTTGTGGCGGATCTGCTGCGCCGCATCCGCCTGCCGGTCCGGCTGGTGACGCTGGCCGCCAGCAGCTACCATGGCGGCACCCGCTCGACCGGCCAGATCGAGCTGCACTGGCCGGCCGGCCTGGACTTTGCCGGCGCCGATCTGCTGCTGCTCGACGACATTCTCGACACCGGGCTGACCCTGGCCGTGCTGCACGACAAGCTGCAGGCCACCGGGCCCGCGACGCTGCGCACCGGCGTGCTGCTGCGCAAGCGCCGCCCGCGCGAGCGCGAGGTCGGCGTCGATTATCTCGGCTTCGAAATCGAGGACGAGTTTGTCGTCGGCTACGGCATGGACTACCAGGGGCGGTTCCGCAACCTGCCCTGCATCGGCATCCTCCAGCCATGACCGTCCGCCTGCTGTTTTTTTCCGTGCTGCGCGACCTCACCGGGGTGGCGGAAATGGACTGGCCCGACGCGCCGCCGACGCTGGACCGCCTGCTTGTGGACCTGTATGCGCGCTGGCCGGCGCTGCGCGCCTGGGACGAGAGCCTGCTGCTGGCGGTGGATCTGGCGTACGTGAAGCGCGGGGCGGTCCTGCACGAGGGCTGCGAGGTGGCGCTGATGCCGCCCGTGCAGGGGGGCTGAGACCGGCAGGTCAGCCGCGCGCCGCCTGGGCTTGGCGCACCAGTTCGCGAATCAGCGGGTTGGGGAAGCGCCGGCTCGGCACGATGGCGTAGAAGGCTTCGCGCAGCTCCGGGATGCGGTGGCGCTCGACCAGCAGTCCGCCGGTCAGTTCGTCCTGCACGACGACCGGCGGCACCAGCGTCAGCGCCGGACTTTCGCGCGCCAGCAGGCGCAGCATGGCCATGTCGTCGACTTCGGCGGCGATGATCGGACGGATGCCGGCCTGGTCCATCAGCAGGTCGAAGCCGCTGCGGAGGCTGCTTTCCTGGCTCGGCAGGATCAGCGGCGTGTCGCGCAGGTCGTCGGGGAAGCGGAACGGCCGGCGGCGGCGCGACCGGCGGCCGACCAGGCTCACGGGCTGCTCGTCCAGCAGGTGGCTGTGCCAGTCCGTGCGGGCGTCCCGCCGCACCGGCTGGTTGGACAGCACCAGGTCGATCGTGTGCGCCTGCAGCTGGGCCAGCAGGTCGCGCAGCGTTCCGGAGTGGAGCACCAGTTCGACATCCGGGCGGTTCACCAGGGGGCGCAGGAAGCCGAACTGGAAGTTGCGCGACAAGGTGGCGACGGCGCCGATGCGCAGCGCACGGCGGTGGTCCGTGCCGCCCTGCTGCAGCAGCGACGCCATCTCGTCGCCGGCCCGGAAAATCGAGTCCGCATAGTCCAGCGCGATGCGCCCGGCCTCGGTCAGTTCGAGCGCCTTGTGCCGCCGGTCGAACAGCGGGTGACCGAGGCTCTGCTCAAGGGCGCGCAGCTGAACGCTCAGCGCTGACTGGCTGATCTGCAGCTTGCGCGCGGCGCGCGTCAGGCTGCCTTCGCCGGCGATGGCGTGGAAGTAGCGCAGGTGGTGGTAGTTCAGGAAACTCATGCGCCGCAGTGTGAAGCAGCGTTCGGTTCAAGTGAACGATTATTTTCATAACATCTATTGGAGAGAATTTGACCGCCGGGGCAGGGGTGGCGCCGTCAAGACTTCCACCACCTCGCATGACCGCCCTGATCCCCGCCCAAACCCTGTCCGGAACCGCCCTCCTCGGGCCCGTCCTGCTGGCCGCCCTCAGCCTCGTGCCGGCGCTGCACTGCGGCGGCCGAGAGGCCCTGCTGCGCGTCGCCCGCATCGCCCAAGGGCTGCTGGCGCTCGCCGTCTTTGCCGCTGTCGCCGTGGCGGCGGGCGGCCCGTTGCAGGTCCGGCTGCTGGAGGCGGGCGCTTGGTCGCAGGGGCTCTACCTCGACGCGCTTTCCTGCAGTCTCTGGATCCTGGTGGCCTTCCTGGGCGTCATCGTCAGCCGCTACGCCGCCAACAGTCTCGACGGCGATCCCGGCCAGGCGCGCTTCGCCCGGCACCTCTGTCTGGCGCTGGTTTCGGTGCTGCTGCTGCTGCTGGCCGACAACCTGCTGCTGCTGACGGCGGCGTGGGTGTCGACGAGCCTGAACCTGCATCCGCTGCTGAGGTTCTACCGGGACCGCCCCCAAGCCAGGCGCGCCGCGTGGAAGAAGTTCGTCATCAGCCGCTGCGGTGACGCCTGCCTGATCGGCGCGGTGGTGCTGCTCGGGCGGTCTTTGGAGACCTGGAATTTTCGCGAGCTGTTCCTCGCCGCGGAGGCGCTGCAAGGCGGCGGTGCAGCGGCGAACGGGGCCCTCGCCTGGGCGTGCGGGCTGCTGGTCGCGGGCGCCATGATGAAGTCGGCGCAGTTTCCCTTCCACAGCTGGCTGCCGGAGACGCTTGAGGCCCCGACCGCGGTCTCGGCCCTCATGCACGCGGGCATTCTGCATGCCGGCGGCTACCTCGTTCTGCGCCTGAGCCCGCTCCTCGTGCTGCATCCCGGCGCGCTGCAGGCGCTGGCCTGGGGTGGTGCGGTCACGGCCGTCTGCGCCTCGCTGGTGCTGCTCACGCAGACCAGTGTCAAGGGCACGCTGGCCTGGTCCACGGTGGCCCAGATGGGCTTCATGATGCTGCAGTGCGGGCTGGGCGCCTTCGCCCTGGCGGTGCTGCATCTCATCGCCCATTCCCTCTACAAATCCCACGCCTTCCTGGCCAGCGGCAGCGTCTCCAGGCACGGCTGCGCGCCGGTCCGGCCGGCGGTCTCCAGCCGCTGCATGCTCGGGGTGCTCGGGCTGGTTTTCGGACTCAAGCTGGCCGGCGCGGTCGTGCTCGGCGGCGGCGCTCTGGTGGATCCCGGCAGGCTGCTGCTGGCCAGCGTGTTTGCGATGTCGCTGGCGCATCTGCTTTGGACGTTCTGGAGCAGCGGTCCGCGCGCCGCGGAGTGGCTGACGGGCGTCTCGGTCGCCGCGGCGGCGACGCTGGGTGCCGGCGCTTTGCAGTTCCTCGCCGAGGGCGTGCTGGCGAACGCGCTGCCGCGTTACGTGCCGGCGCACGGCTGGGCCTCGTGCCTGGCGATGGCCGGGCTGGCCGGCAGCTTCCTCTTCCTGCTGATCGCCCAGTCGCGCTGGGCGGTCTGGAGCCGCTACCCGCTGCTGCAGCGCCTCTACGTCCATGCCGGCAACGGTTTCTACCTCGGCACACTGGCCCACCGCCTTCTGTCGCGTCCGCACTGAATTTCCCCCCGCTTCCTTGCTCCATGAACACCCTCATCGAACCCTCCTCTTCCTCCGTCAGCGCCCGGGCGCTG
>CAYYJK010000148.1:2251-8624 GCA_964472185.1 uncultured Prosthecobacter sp. | reverse complement strand
GTTCGCGACCATCAGCTTGCGGATCGGACGGATGCGCGATTCCTGGGGCTCGGGGCGGGGGGCTTTGGCGGCGGCTTTCTTGGGCATGGTGGTTGGCAGGAAAAAACGGGGCAACGGCCGATTTTCACCAGCTGCCATGGTTTTGCAAGGTAGGGTTGCGTCCGTTCCGTAATTGCCTGCTCCCATGCCCTCCGTTCTCGCCCTGTTCGCCCATCCCGATGACATCGAATTCGTCGCCGCCGGCACCCTGCTGCTGCTCCAGGAGCGCGGCTGGGACCTGCACTACATGAACCTGTGCACCGGCAACGGCGGCTCGGTGGAGATGGACGGACCGACCACCTCACGCACCCGCCTGGCGGAGGGCCGGGAGGCGGCCCGCATCCTTGGCGCCGCCTTTTACCCGCCGATCGCCGACGACCTCGAGCTCGTCTACAGCGTGCCGCTGCTGCGCAAGGTGGCGGCCGTGGTGCGCGAGGCGAAGCCGAGCATCGTGCTGACCCATTCCCCCGCCGACTACATGGAGGACCACCAGAACGCCCAGCGTCTGGCGACCACGGCCGCCTTCGCCCACCCGATCCAGAATTTCGTCACCGATCCGCCGCGCGAGCACTTCCTGCACGACGTCACCGTCTACCACGCCATGCCGCACGGCCAGTGCGACCCGCTGCGCAAGCGCATCCACGCCGGCGCCTACGTCAACACCAGCCGCGTCCACGCCCGCAAGCGCGAGGCGCTGGCCGCCCACGTCAGCCAGAAACACTGGCTCGACGTCACCCAGGGCATGGATTCCTACCTGGTCAGCATGGACGAGGCCTCGCAAAAGGTCGGCGCCCTGTCCGGCAAGTTCGAGCACGCCGAAGGCTGGCGGCGCCACCTGCACCTGGGCTTCAGCGCCAGCGAAGTCGACCCGCTGAAGGAGGCCCTGGGCGAGGACTGCCTGATCAACGACGCCTACGAGCAGTGGCTGCGGCAGTGAGGCCTTGAGCCCGGCCGCCGGCGCCGCGTGCGCCTGCGGGTGCGGCCGATTCAAGGCGCCGGCAGTTCCGGCACTTCACGGCCGGCGATCCCCGGTCGCCACGGCCTCAGCGCGAGCGGAAGATCTCGCTGGTGAGGCACTTGACGACCAGGTCGTGCAGGCCGAGCCGCTGGTTCTTCACCGCCAGGTGGATTTCGTCGATCTCGAACTCGTCGGCCGATTCCATGTGGCGGCCGGCGGCGTAGCTGAGGGTCTGGCGGATCAGGTGGCGGATGAAGAGGTCTTCGCGGGTCTCGCGGATGAGCTTTTTGAAGCTGGCGAAGTCCTGGTAAGTTTCGCCGGAGGGCAGTTCGCCGGAGGCGTCGATCTTCGCCGCGGGCAGCTTGCTGTTGCGGGGTTTCGGGTAGGTGCTGCGCCAGCGGCCGATGGGGTCGAAAGTCTCCAGGCTGAACCCCAGGGGGTCGATCTTGCGGTGGCACTCGGCGCAGGTCCGGTCCGTGCTGTGCTTGGCCAGGCGTTCGCGGATGGTGGTGGCGCCGCTGACGTCGGGGTCGATGGCCGGCACGACATCCGGCGGCGGGGGCGGCGGGATGCCGAGCAGGTTTTCGCTGACCCAGACCCCGCGCGTGACCGGCGAAGTCTCGACGCCGTTCGCGCTCACCGTCAGCACGGCGGCCATGCCGAGCAGGCCGCCGCGGTGCGCGTTGCCCTTGAGGCTGACCTTCCGGAAGCCGTCGGCGAGGCGCAGGTTCTTCTGCTCGGGCAGGTCGTAGAGCTTGGCGAGCTTCTTGTCCGCGAAGGTGTGGTCGGCGTCGAGGAACTGCGTGACGGCGCCGTTGTGCTTGAGCAGGTCCCGGAAAAACAGGCGCGCCTCGGCCTTCATGGAGGCGGGCAGGTCTTCGGCGTAGTAGGCGCGGTTCGTCTCGCGCGGCGGCGGCATGCCGCCGAGGTCGCGCAGATTCAGCCAGCTGTCGAGGAAGCCGTTGACGAAGCCGCTGATGCGGTCGTCGGCGATCAGGCGCCCGATCTGCTTCTTCAGTTCAGCCTCCTGCGTGAGCTTGCCGGACTGCGCGGCGGCGAGCAGTTCGGCGTCCGGCGGGGCCGCCCACAGGGCGTACGCGAGGCGCGTCGCGAGGTCGTGGGGGCGGAGCGCCTTTTCGGATTCGCCGGTGATCTCGCTGAGGTAGAGGAAGGAGGGCGAGCAGAGAATCAGCTTCACCGCGTCGAGCGCGGCCTGGCGCGGCGTGGCGCCTTCGGCAACGCGCTTTTCATAGAGGGCGCGGACGGGCCGGCGGTCGCTGTCGGTGAGCGGCCGGCGATAGGCCTTTTCGGCGAAGCCGTGCAGCTGTTCCAGCGCCCGCTCCGCCTGGAAACCGCCCTTGCCGAACACGGCCACCTCTTCGGCGCTGCCTCCTTCCTCGTGCACCGGGCCGTGGATGGTGATCTCGCTGATGCGGATGTGCGGCAGCTTGCCCTCGCGCAGGATGTGGGCGCGGCCGACCAGCGAGCCCGGGATCTTCTCCTTGAACTCGTCCTTGTAGCGCTGGTTGACCTTGATCACCGAGGCGCGGGACTCGTGCGGGCCGTTCGGGAAGATGAAGCGCGGCGTCTGGCCCGCCTCGAGCCAGACCCGGAACTTCAGCCGGGCGGGCTGGTTGTCGGGCACCACGGCGCTGGCGAGCAGCGGCTCGATGGCCTGCGGGTAGTGGATGTGGCCCTTGGTGACGTCACCGGGCACGACGCCGAGGATGAAGGGTTCGGAGAAGTCGATGCCGAAGATGGCGGGATCGTAGTGCGTGTCGCGGTGCAGCGCCGCGGCCTCGACCTCGAGATCGTAGAGGCCGGAGACGGGCACGCCCTGCTTGAAGTCCTCGATGTGGCCGTAGCCGCCCTGGCGCGTGTCGCTGTTGGGCTGTTCGTACAGGTTGAGGTAGCGGTAGTTGAAGGCGGACTTGTGCGCGCCCTGCAGCTCTTCGTACTGGACGAAGTGGCTGTTGAAGCGCCACTGCTGCGGCGCCGTTGCCGGCTTGCCGAGGCGCGTCTCAACCAGGCGGTTGGCGGCCTGGAAGTACTGGTCGACGAGGAAGCCGGAGGTCACCAGCGTTTTGCCGATGGTGTCCAGGTGCTGGCTGGTCTTCTCCTTCGGAAAGTCCGCCGTCAGACCCAGCGTGTCCACGCGCCGGCCAAACAGCACGGCGAGCGTGTTTTCGTACTCGCGGCTGGAAAGGCGGCGCATCACGGTGCGGCTGCCGGTGCTGCCCAGCTTGTCCTGCGCGGCCAGGGTGCCTTCGCGCAGGGCCCGGATCAGCGCCAGGCGTTCGTCGTCGTCGGGCTGGTCGGACTTCTTCGGCGGCATCTCCTTCAGCGTCAGCTGGTCGATGATGTCGCGTGCGTCGATGAGGTCGGAGGTTGATTTCAGCGGCAGCGCGAACTCATGGAAGGCGCGGTCGCCCTTCTGCACGTCGGCGTCGTGGCACTCCAGGCAGTAGCGGCCGAGGAACTGCTGGACGAGCTGCGGCGGCGCGTCGGCGGCGGGGGCCGCGGCGGCGGTGCAGGCGGCAAGGAAAAGGCGCGGGATCAGGGGGCGGAAGTTCAAGGGCAGTCGAGGGGAAGCCAGTTGGCGGCCGGTTGGCGGCCGCGGAAGAGCCGCGGATCGGGCGCTGACGGTCTGCAGGCCCGGGCCGGGGCGCGGCGTGCGGTCACGCAAAGCGCCCGGTGCTGCTGCCAAACGAATCCGTCTCCACGCCCATCTTCTGCGCGATGTCCACGAACAGGTTGCACAGCGGCACCTTGTGGATGCCCTCGCGGGGCACCTCGCGGAATTCGCCGTGCTTGTAGCCGCCGCCGGCGAGCAGGATGGGCAGGTCGGAGTTCTTGTGCGAGTTGCCGTCGCCCATGCCGCTGCCGAACAGCACGGTGGTCGAGTCGAGCAGGCTGCGCTCGCCGTCGTTCAGCTTCGAGAGGCGCGTGACGAACTTGCCGAAGTGCTCGACCTGGTAGCGCTCCAGCTGGATCAGGCTGGCGATGGCCTCGGGGTCGTTGCCGTGGTGGGACAGGCCGTGGTAGTCCTTCTTGATGCCGAGGTGCTGCGGCATGAAGTCGCCGCCGATCTCGAGGGTGGCGATGCGCGTGCTGTCCGTCTGCAGGGCGAGCGCGATCAGTTCGTACAGCAGCGGCAGGTCTTCGACCGCGTTGCGGTTTGCGGGCTTGTCGAAGGGCGCCTTCGGCTTCGGGTGATGGGTCCAGCGCTGGCGGAGTTCCAGGCGCTTCTCGACGTCGCGGACGGAGGCCAGATACTCGTCGAGCTTGGCCTTGTCCTCCTGGTTCACCTGCTTCGACAGGCGGTTCGCCTCCTCCAGCACGGAGTCGAGGATGGATCCCTGGACCCGGTTCTCCTGGACGCGCCGCGCCTGGCGCTCCTGCGAGTCGCCGATGAACAGCTTCTCGAACAACTCGGCCGGGTTGGTGATCGGCGGCACGCGCACGCCCGACTTGGTCCAGGCGATCTGGCAGCCGCCATGAATGCCGCCTTCCGAGCCCACGGTGAGCGACGGGAAGCGCGTCTCAAAGCCCACCTCGTCCGCGAGGTACTGGTCGAGGGTCACGTTGCCTTCGGGGCGGTTCTGCGCCTCGGAGTGGAGCACGCCGGAGAGGAACGAATGCACGGCGAAGTGGCCGCCCTTCACGCCGTGATCCAGGCCGCGGTAGACCGTCATCTGGTGGCGGTTCTCCCACAGCGGCTCGAGCAGCGTGGTCTTCTCGTACTCGCGGCCCGTGGTGGTCGGGAACAGCTGCTTGGTCTGGAAGCCGAGCAGGTTGCCGATCGCGACGAAACGCCGCGCCCCGATGCCCGCGCCCTTCGCCGCCTGCACGGCCGAGCTGCCGCCGACGGACTTGGCCATGAGCGAGGGCAGGCCCGGCAGCGCGAGCGTGGTGGCCAGGGAGCGGAGGAGGAAGCGGCGACGGTTCATGGGGAAAAGGGGGCAATGCCTGAAAAATACCGAACGGCGCAAGATTCGTATTTATTGCAGATCCCGCTGCGGGAACCCGTGGCATTCGCCGGGTGCCGCGTTGTGCGGTCGGTCCCGGACAAAAAAGTGGCGGTGAGAGAGGGATTCGAACCCTCGGTAGCGGATAAGGCTACGCATCTTTAGCAAAGATGTGCTTTCGACCACTCAGCCATCTCACCAAATCGGGCGTGTGGGGGACACGCTGTCCGTCCTTAACTAGCCCGAGGGGCGGGCTGCCGTCAATCACAAAGATGATCCTGCGCCGAGGAAAAATTGCCGGCAAGACCGCCGTCGCGCCGCGTCGAACCTGTGCTAGCGTGAATTCCATGCAAACGCCCAACGACCGTCTCGGGACCCTGGAAAAAGCGTTGAAGCTCAACCTGGCGCACCGGGTGTACGGCACCTTCGCCGAGATCGGGGCGGGACAGGAGATCGCCAACTGGTTCTTCCGCGCCGGCGGCGCTTCCGGCACGGTGGCCAAGACCATGTCGGCCTACGACATGACCTTCAGCGACGAGATTTACGGCAAGAGCGCGCGCTACGTGTCGCGCCAGCGCATGGTCGCGATGCTCGACCACGAGTTTCAGATCGTGAAGGACCGCCTGGACGCCAAGCGCGGCGACAGCACCACCTTCTTCGCCCTGGCGGACACGGTGCGCGCCCGCGGCTTCCACGACACCAAGGAGGAGTGCCACGGCTGGATGGGGCTGCGTTTCCAGACCGAGCCGCGCGGTCCCTGCAGCGACATTCAGCTGCACGTGCGCCTGCTCGACCAGACCAACCACCGGCAGGCCGAGGCGCTGGGCATTCTCGGGGTCAACCTCCTCTACGCCGCCTACCACCTGCGCGATCATCTCCCGGTGTTCCTGGACAGCCTGATGGACGAACTGACGCGCTGGCGGGTCGAGATCGACATGGTCGACTTCAGCGGCCCGGCTTTCGCCTCGCCCGTCTTCCAGGACCGGCTGGTGGCCCTGGAACTCGTGCGCAGCGGCCTGGCCGACGCCGCCCTGTTCGGCGCCAACGGCGAAATCTGGCAGGCTTCCGACGTGCTTTACCGCAAGCCGGTCCTGCTCAACCGCGGCAGCTTTGATCCGATCACCCGGGTCAATCTCGACATGATCGAGCGCGGCAGCGCGGCCTTCCTGCAGGATTTCGGCAGCAAGGCGGCGGATCACGTCGAGATCCTCGAGATCACCATGCACAACCTGCTGTGCCTGGACGACTGCTCGGTCGAGTACGACAACTTCCTGGCGCGCGCCGACGTTTTGCAGGCGCTTGGCAAGAACGTGCTGATCTCCAAGTACGCCGAGTTCCACCGGCTCAGCGGCTACCTGGCGCGGCACACCCAGGAGCCGATCGGCATCATCCTCGGCCTGCCGCTGTT
>CAYYJK010000148.1:0-2151 GCA_964472185.1 uncultured Prosthecobacter sp. | reverse complement strand
GAGGAGTGCATTTTCCAGACCAGCGCCGACGTCCGCCAGATGATCCACCGGGGCGACCTTGCCTGGCGCCGGCTGGTGCCGCCGATCGTCCTGAACAAAGGCCCCTGGGCGGCCATGTGATGCGCCCGCGGCGTCTCCGGCCGGCGCGGCAAAGTTCGCGAATTTGCGCTTGGAACTTGGCCGGAGAACTCTAACTATCCGCCCATCATGCCCAAGACCCGCCTCACTCCAGACGACGTGCAAGCCATGCTCCTGCTCGCTTGCGAGCGCATCATCGCGGCCGAACCGGCGCTGTCGGAGGCCGATCGCAACCTCGGCGACGGCGACCACGGCTTGGGCATGCAGCGCGGCATGACCGCCGCCAAGGAGAAGCTGCTGGCCGCGCCGGCGGAGTCGGTCGAAAAGGCCTTCGCGAGCGTCGGCATGGCGATGATGAGCAGCATGGGGGGCGCCTCGGGCGCCATTTTCGGCACCTACTTCCGCAATGGCGGCAAGGCCTTGGCGGGCCGGGACTGCCTGGATTCGGCCGGGCTGGCCGCCTTCCTGCAGGCCGGGGTCGAGGGCGTCAAGCAGCGCGGCGGTGCCGCCGTTGGCGACAAGACGACCGTCGACGCGATGCAGCCGGCGGCGGACAAGGCCGCGGCGATGGTGAACGCGCCGCTGTCGGAGGCCGTGGCCGCCGTGCATGAGGCGGCCCTGGCCGGTCTGGAGGCCAGCAAGGCCATGATCGCCAAGTTCGGCCGGGCCAAGACGCTGGGCGAGGCCTGCCTGGGCTTCCCCGATGCCGGCGCCATGTCCGTCACGGTGATTCTCGGTGCGATGAAGGACTACATCCAGTCCTGAGCCGGAGGCCGGCGTCGGGCGGCGGCGTATCGGATGATGCCTGACAGGAGCCCGGCGAGCTTCGCGGAGACGGCAATCAGGCTTGCTGCCGTTGTCGGCCGCCCGCCGGCTGGCTAGTCATGGAGGCATGAATCAAGCCGTTGCCACCCCCACCCGCAGTCTGCCCGTTGCCACCTCCGAAGGCCTCATCAAAATCATTGCCCTCTATGACGAAGCCGCGGATGGCCAGCGCGCCGGCGAAGCTCTGGTCTGGCTGGGGCGGCTTCTGGGTTCGGGGCTGCAGGTGGTCTGTCGTGGCTGGAGCTTTGCTTCGCTGGCCCGCCTGGATGCGCATGCGGCGGCGGTCCGGGCCTCGTCGGGCGCCTGCGTGCTGATTGTCGCCGCCAGGCTGGACGCTCCGCTGCCGCCGCATGTGAGCAAGTGGATCGAACGCAGCTTTGCGAACAACGGCCGCATTCCCTGCCTGCTCGTGGCCCTCGACTCGGGGATGGGGCAGCGTTCGGCTCCGGGGCGCGCCGATCTGCAGGACATCTGCCGGCGCTGGCGGATGCCCTGCGTGAGCGACCGCGAACTGAAGCGGCAGGTCACACCGGCGGCGATCCGCGTCTTCCGACGCACGGTGCGTCAGCGATCCCTGGTCTTTGACATGGCCGATGGCGACTTCGAGTGCCGCGGGGGCGGCATCAACGAGTGACCGGGCGCGGCCGTCATTCCCACGCCTGCAGCAGCAGCAGGCCGTCGCGGAAGCGCGGGGCGAGGGCGAGGCAGTCCAGCAGGTGACGCTTGGCCAGGGCGGGATCCGTGGGACGAAGCAGCTTGGCCAGGCGGTAGTGCGTCGGCGCCGCCGAGGCGGCATCGAGCTGCAGGACCCGGCGCCAGGCCTGAATGGCTTCGGCGGGCTGCTGCTGCGCTTCGGCCGCCTCCGCCAGGCCCTGTTGCGGGCTGCGCAGGAACGGGTTGAGCGCGCTGGCGCGGCGGGCGTTGGCCGCCAGTTCCGTCCAGTTTCCGGCGGCGGTGTCCGCCTCGATCAGACGCAGGAACACCGCCATGGCGCTGGCGTCGCGTTCGGCGATCTGGCGCAGGACGGCCGTCTCTTCGTGCGGGCGGCCCAGCTTGCGCAGGGCCTCGGCCTTGAGGGCGTAGCCGCTGCCGTCGCCGGTTTCCTCGGGCACGAGGCGGATCAGGTGTTCCGCCGCGCTGAGCAGTTCCGGCCAGTTTTCCTGCTCGCGCAGCGCGGCGGCCTGGCGGCGGCGCGCCCACAGGTTGTCGGGCCGTTCCTTGAGGAAGGCGGCGAACGAGGCGGCGTCC
>CAYYJK010000147.1:0-8624 GCA_964472185.1 uncultured Prosthecobacter sp. | reverse complement strand
CGCGCCGCCCGCTCCGGTCCCGCGTTGCCTCCTTCAACCCGCCTCATGCTGGAAAGCGTCCCCCCTGACCAAGGCATCTTCATCCCGAAGATCGTCAGCAAGCCGCTCAAGCCCGGGCACGGCTTCAAGATCGGCATCTTCGCCGGCATCCATGGCGACGAGGAGGCGGGCACGCTGGCCGCGCAGGAGCTCATCCAGTGGGCCGCGGACAAGCCGGAGGAGCTGCAGGACTACGAGCTGCACTTCTTCCCGGTCTGCAATCCGACCGGCCGCGCCCTCGGCACCCGGCACAGCCACAGCGGCCTGGACCTGAACCGCGAGTTCTGGTTCGGCTCGATCGAACCCGAGGTGGTCTACCTGGAAAGCGAGCTGCGCCGCGAGCGCTACGACGGCATCATCTCCCTGCATTCCGACGACGAGTCCGAGGGCTGCTACGGCTTTGTCAGCGGCGCCCTGCTCAGCGAGCACCTGCTGGAGCCGGCGCTGCAGGCATCGGCCGTGCACCTGCCGCGCAACGACCAGCACGTCATCGACGGTTTCCTGGCCTCGCGCGGCATCATCAAGGAGGGCTACCTGGGCATCCTCAGCGCGCCGCCCGAGCAGAAGCCGCGGCCTCTGGAAATCGTCTTTGAAACCCCCGCCCTCGCGCCCATGCACCTGCAGGTGGCGGCGACGGTGGCGGCGGTGAAATCCATCCTCGCCGAATACCGCCAGCTCCAGGCCTTTGCCGCCAACCTCTGATCCTGCCCCCGCCATGAACCGCCGCCATTTCCTCCTCAGCGCCACCGGCGCCGCCGCGCTCAGCGCCTGCAAACCCAAGCCCGCGCCCGGCGCCAAGCCGGTGCTGCGCTTCGGCCACTTCCCCAACATCACCCATGTCCAGGGCCTGGTCGCCCACCAGCTCTCCCGCCAGGGCAAGGGCTGGTTCGAACCGCGTCTCGGCGTCGAGATCCAGTGGTTCACCTACAACGCCGGGCCGAGCGCCACGGAGGCGATCTTCGCGCGTTCGCTCGATGTCACCTACATCGGCCCCAGCCCGACCCTGAACGCCTACGCCAAGAGCCGCGGCCGCGAGATGCGGATCCTCGCCGGAGCGGCCAACGGCGGCAGCGCCCTCGTCGTGCGACCCGGCGCCAACATCCGCACGCCGGCGGATTTCAAGGGCAAGAAGATCGCCACCCCGCAGCTGGGCAACACCCAGGACGTGCAGGCGCGCGCCTGGCTGGTGAGCCAGGGTTTCCACGTCACCCTCACCGGCGGCGACGTCACCCTGCTGCCGACGCAGAACGCCGACCAGCTGGCGCTGTTCGCCAAGGGCGACCTCGATGCGGTGTGGACGGCCGAGCCCTGGGTCAGCCGTCTGGAGCTGGAGGCCGGCGGCCAGGTCTTCTTGGAGGACAAGGACACCAACGTCACCCTGCTCGCCGCGCGTGCGGCCTGGCAGCAGGAGCAGCCGCAGCTGGCCGCCAAACTGGTCGCTGCGCACCGCGAACTGACCGCCTGGATCCGGGCGAATCCGGCCGAGGCGCGCACCCTGATCAAGGCCGAGCTGAAGGCCCTGACCACGGCCGAGCCGGGCGACGCCCTGCTGGACAAGGCGCTTGCGCGCACGGTGCTCACCGATGACATCTCCCGTCCCTCGCTCGAGACCATGGTGGCGAGCGCCCAGAAAGCCGGCTTCCTCAAGGACATTCCCGACCTCCAGCAACTGATCTCCACGCCCTGAATGCGCGTCCGGCAGAGTACCCGCTCACCGGCAGACCGACCCCATGAATCTCGACTCCGAACTCGCCAATCCACCACCGGCCAAGCTTGTCATTGAGCAGGTGTCGAAATCCTTCACCACCCAGCGCGGCACCGTCCAGGCCCTGGACCGGGCCAGCCTGACCGTGGACGAGGGGGAGTTTGTCTGCCTCGTCGGCCCCAGCGGCTGCGGCAAGTCCACCCTGCTGAACCTGATCGCCGGCCTGGACACCCCGGACCGCGGCGCGCTGCGCATGGACGGCCAGCCGATCACCGGCCCGGGTCGCGACCGCATGGTCATGTTCCAGGAGCACGCGCTGTTCCCCTGGCTCGACGTC
This sequence comes from uncultured Prosthecobacter sp., assembly GCA_964472185.1. Classification (GTDB taxonomy): domain Bacteria; phylum Verrucomicrobiota; class Verrucomicrobiia; order Verrucomicrobiales; family Verrucomicrobiaceae; genus Prosthecobacter. Next base: position 6,543 of record CAYYJK010000147.1, on the reverse strand, counting down.
ATGGGCAACGTGCTGTTCGGGCTCAAGCTCAAGCAGGGGCTCAGCCACAGCCAGCGCGTCGAGGTGGCCAAGTACTACCTGCAGCTGGTCGGCCTGGAGCGCTTCATGAACGCCAATGTCCACGAGCTGTCCGGCGGCATGAAGCAGCGCGTCGCCCTGGCCCGCGCCCTGGCGCCGAACCCGCGCGTGCTGCTCATGGACGAGCCCTTCGCCGCGCTCGACGCCATGACCCGCGAGCAGCTCTACGCCGACCTGCAGAAGATCTGCGCGGCGCGCAGCAAGACCGTCATCTTCGTCACCCACAACGTCCGCGAGGCGGTCTGCCTGGGCAACCGCGTCGTCCTGTTCTCGCCCAATCCGGGCCGCATCCGCGAGGAGTTCAAGGTCGACCTGCCGCGGCCGCGCGACATCAACGACCCCGCCCTGGCCGGCCTCGCCGGTGAAATCACCAAGGCCCTCAAGGGCCACTCCTCCAACCACGCCGCCGAATGAAACGCACCCTGATCGCCCTCGCCTTTTTCTCCGCCCTGGTCGCGGTCTGGCACCTGCTGGTGCAGGCCGAGGTCTGGTCGCCCGTCCTGCTGCCGGGGCCGGCGGCCGTCGGCGGCTACCTGCTGGAAGCGCTCAGGGACGGCACGCTCGCCGAATCGGCCTGGGTGACGATGACGCGCCTGCTGGTCGGCTACCTGATCGGCTGCGTCATCGGCCTGCCGCTGGGCATGCTCACCGCGCGCAGCAAGACGCTCAACGACACCCTCGGCGTCCTCGCCCTGGGCCTGCAGACCCTGCCCAGCGTCTGCTGGGTGCCGCTGGCGCTGCTCTGGTTCGGCCAGAGCGAGAGCGCGATGCTGTTCGTGGTCATCATGGGCACGCTCTGGTCGGTGCTCATCGCCGTCGACAACGGCGTGCGCAACCTGCCGCCAATCTACACCCGCGCCGCCCGCACCATGGGCAGCACCGGCTTTCACACCCTGCGCCACGTCATCCTGCCGGCCTCGATGCCCTACGTCATCAGCGGCATGAAGCAGGGCTGGGCCTTCGCCTGGCGCTCCCTGATGGCCGCGGAGATCTACGTGACCCTGCTCACCGGCTACGGCCTCGGCCACCTGCTGCACTTCGGCCGCGAGCTCAGCGCCATGGACCAGGTCATCGGCATCATGCTGATCATCGTGGTCATCGGCCTGCTCGCCGACAAGGTGCTGTTCTCGCCCTGGGAGCGTTTCCTGCACCGCCGCTGGGGCCTCAACGGCTGATGCCCGCCACGGACTCGGATGTGGCTGCTGCTGCTCATCACGTCGGCCGCGGTGCTGGCCCTGTCCTTCGTGTGTTCGCTCACGGAGGCGGTCCTGCTCAGCCTCAACCCGCTCGACCTCAAGCTCCAGCAGCAGAAGGGCGCTGAGGATGCCGGGCGCTGGCTGGCGCTCAAGCACCGGATCGAGCGGCCCATCTCGGCCATCCTGATCTTCAACACGCTCGCCAACACCGGCCTGGCCACCCTGGCCGGCGCCCTGTTCACCGGCCTGTACGGCGCCGAATGGCTCTGGCTGTTCTCGGTGGTGATGTCCGCCGCCGTGCTGTTCGGCGGTGAACTGGCGCCGAAAATTCTGGGCGTGCATCACGCGGCGCGCCTGGCCCCCCAGGTGCTCGGGCCGCTGAGCGCCGTGCTGCGCCTCTGCCATCCGCTGGTGCGGCTCATGGAGAAGTTCGGCGAGCGCCTGAAACGCGGCACCGGCGCGGCCCCAAGCGCCAGCGACCAGATTCTCGACATCATCACGCTGGTTCAATCGGCCCGGGCCGAGCAGCTGCTGCACAACCGCGAGGAAATCATCATCATCCACGCCGCCACGCTCAGCGCCCGGCGCGTCAGGACCGCCATGGTTCCGCTCGCGGCCGTGCGCCTCTTCGACCGGCGCCTCAGCCTGCGCGAAAACGTCCGCGCCGCCGGCCCCAAACTGCACCGCAGCTACCCGGTCAGCGCCGACGGCAGCCCGTACCGGATCACCGGCTATGTCCGGGTGCGCGAACTGTTCGTGCAGAATCTCGACGATCCGGCCGCGGCCGACTGGACCGAGCTCATCCGGCCCGCGCTGCACATCGACGGTGCGGCTTCGCTGACGCAGCTGCTGGCGCTGTTCCTGGAGCGCCAGGAAGTGGCCGCCCTGGTCGAGGCACCCGACGGCGGCATCGCCGGCTGGATCACCATGGATGACGTGATGAAGGTGCTCATGGGCGCGCGCATCTGATTTTGTTAAATTCCTACTGGACAAGAAGGAATAATTGGCGAAATAAACCATACTCATAAAGTATGAGTTAACCGTGAGGCCAGCCGCCAGCGGTCGTGCCGATCCCCGACCGGGGAAGGCTGCTCCAGCAAACCCGCATGCCCCGATCCGATCAGGAAGAGGCGGCTCCCCGTTTCCGGCCCCGCGTGGCCGGGCTTCCTCATGAAACCGCCCCTGCTTTTTCGTCCGCTGCTTCTTGCCAGCCTCTGGTCCGCCCAGGCCGCCTTCGCGGCCGATGCCGTGAAGACCTGGCTGGGCACCGCGCCCGCCAACCCCAACGCGCTCAACAATGCCGCCAACTGGGACGGCGGCACGCGTCCCACCTTCGGCGCCGCCGCCAACACCGACGCGCTGCTGTTCGCCGGCGGCGGCAGTGGCACCGTCAGCGTCAACGTCGACGCCACGGCCAAGAGCCTGACGCTCAGCGGACCGCTGGCCTACGCCTTTCAGGGCGCGTCGCCGCTGCGTCTCGGCGACACCACCACGGCCTCGGTCCAGCCCAACACGGGCTTCATTGTCAACCTGGCCGAGCCGGCGCCCAACGCGCAGGGCGTGACGCCGCGGGTGAGCTTCACGAACACCGGCGGGTTGTGGTTCCGCTTTGGCGGCCTGGATGCGGCGGCCAACGGGTTTGTCATCGGCGCGTCGACGCCGGTCGACATCGGCAACGGCGCCGCCACGGCCGGCCGCAACGTTGTCGTCAAGGGAGCGCACGATGTGACGGTGAACGGCTACCTCACCGGCCTGGGCGCTCAGGCCACGGAAGGCGGCCATCTGATCAAGCAGGGTTCCAACACCCTGTTCCTGCTCGGCAACAGCGAAGCCTGGGCGGGCCGCGTCTTCATCGAGGCCGGCGCGGTGCGCATCAACCGCGCGAGCTCGCTGGGTTCGGCCGCCGGGGACACGACCGTGCTGGGCGGCGACTCGGCGGCGCGCCTGGAGCTCACCGGCAACCTGCTGCTGGAAGAACCCCTGGTCATCGGCGGGCGCTCCAGTTCCGCAGCGGCCGCTCTGGTCAACGTCGCCGGCAACAACATCCTGAGCGCGCCGGTCAGCCTGGCGGCCGGCGGCGAGGCCTACGCGTTGGAGGCGGCGGCCGGGTTGCTGAGCCTTGAGGGCGGCCTGGACTACGGATCGGCTGCCGGCGCCGCCACCCTGCACCTGCGCGGGGCGGGACGCGGCACCGTGCCGGGCGTCATCGGCGCCGGCGGCGATCCGCTGGGCATCGTCAAGACCGACCTCGGCAGCTGGGCGCTGACCGGAGCCAACGCCTTCACCGGCCCGGTGCAGGTGGCCGCAGGCCGTCTGGACCTGACCACCCGGCATGCGGCCAGCAACGAGGTGACGGTCGCGGCGGGCGCCACCCTCGGCGTGGCCGTGGCCGGCGGCGGGCAGACGTTGACGACCACCGCCCTGCACCTGGCGGGCGCGGCCGGCACGGCGCTCGACCTCGATCTCGGCGCCTGGGGCAACCCGGCGGTGCCGGTGCTCAGCGCGCCGGTCTTCACGGTCACCGGCACGGTGGGCCTGGCTCTGAAGGCGGGCGCACTCGCCGTCGGCCAGATCCCGCTGATCGACTACGAGGGCGCCATCGGCGGCGACGGCTTTGCCGGGCTCGTGCTGAGCCGCCTGCCGGCGCGCGTTCAGGCGGCGCTGGTCGACGATGCGGCCAATTCGCGCGTGCTGCTGAACGTGACGGCCATCGATCGCCCGCGCTGGTCCGGAGCGCTCGGCGGCGACTGGGATGTCGACGACGGCACCGGCAGCGGCACGGCCAACTGGCGCGAGGTCATCAGCGGCGCCGCCACCCGCTATCTGCAGGCGGAGGCGGGCGCCGACGCCGTGCTGTTCGACGACCTGGCGGCGGGGACCACAAACGTGCAGCTGGCCGCGGACCTCAGCCCGGCGGCGATCCTGGTCGACAACACCGCCAAGGACTACGCCTTCGGCGGCAACGGGCGGCTGGTTGGCGACGGTTCCCTGATCAAGCGCGGCGGCGGCACGCTGACCCTGCGCAACGGCGCGGCCAACACCTACAGCGGCCTGACCACGATCGAGGCCGGGACCCTGGTGGTGGGCGACGGCCTGACCCCGGCGGCCGGCAGCCTGGGCACAGGACCGGTCCGCAATGACGGAGTGCTGATTCTGAATCGCCCGGATGCCTACACCCTGGCCGGTGCGCTCAGCGGTTCCGGCAGCTTCGTCAAACGCGGCGCCGGTACCACGACGCTCTCCGGCAACAGCAGTTTCACCGGCGCGGTGGAGGTGCTCGAAGGCACCCTGAAGCTGGGCAGCGCCACGGCGCTGGGCAGCGACGCCGCCGGCGTCTTCGTCGCGGCGGGCGCCGCCCTGGACTTGGGCGGCCAGCTGCTGCCGGCGAACGAAACGGTGACCGTGACCGGGTTCGGCGTCGCCGGTTCCGGCGCGGTCGTCAACACCGGCGCAGGCGGCTTTGCCGTCGGTCTCAAGCGCCTGGTCATCACGGGACCGGCCAGCCTGGGCGGCAATGCCCGCTGGGACATCCGCGATCAGCCGGGCGGCGTGAACGTCAACGGCCACCCGCTGACCAAGACGGGTGCCAACGTCGTCCACTGGGCGAACCTGGGTGAAACGCACCTCGGCGAGCTGGCCATCAACGGCGCGGGCAGCCGGCTGACCTTCGAGGGCGACACCACCCTCGGCGACCGGCCGGGCCGCGTGCGCGTCGAGCCGGGCGCGCAGCTCGGTTTGGAGCACAGCACGGTCCGCCACGCCAAGCCGATCCTGATCGAGGCGGGCACCCTCAACGCCACGGGCGGCAGCGGCAACGTGCTGGCCGGCAGCCTGACGCTGACCACCGCCGCGACCGTCAACGTCGCCGCCGGCGCCGAGCTGCTGATCAGCGGCCGCATCCGCGGCGACGGCAGCCTGACCAAGACCACCGGAGGCACGCTCAAGATCACCGGCGACGCCAACACCTACACCGGCGCCACCACCATCGCCGCCGGACCGCTCTGGCTCGGCAACGACACGCCGACCGGCAGCCTGCCGCCCCAGGACATCGTCAACAACGGCAACCTGGTCGTGCGCCGCACCGGCGCACCGTTCACGCTGGCGCAGAACATCTCCGGCACCGGTCAGATCACCGTCGGCAATGCCGGCACGGGCAGCAGCGATTTCCAGGTGACGCTCGCCGGCCAGAACAGCTTCACCGGCAACGTCACCGTCAACCGCGGCTTCCTGCGCATCCCGCACGCGGCGGCCCTCGGCCAGCCGGCGGCCGGCAAGACGGTGGCGGTCGCCTCGGCCGCCCGTCCGACGCTGGTGCTCGACGGCCGCGCCGGCGCCATCGTGCTGGATCCGCTGATCGAGTTCACGCTCAGCAGCGACGGCGTCCAGGGCGCCATCCTCAACGAGGCCGGCGCCAACGTCATCCAAGGCCCGGTCCACCTCAACAATGGCGGCGGCGGCAACGCCCGCATCCGGGTCAGCGGCGGCAGTCTGAGCCTCAACGGCCTCGTGCAGCCGGCGATCACCGCCACCAGCAACCGCGTGCTCCTGCTCGACGGCGACGGCGCCAGCGGCGCGGTGAACGGCGTGCTGGCCGACAATTTCGACGCCGGCAACGTGCGGCGCGTGCTGGCGGTGACCAAGGCCGGCACCGGCACTTGGCGGCTCACGCACAGCGCCAACACCTACACCGGCGCCACGACCGTCACGGCCGGCACGCTCCAGCTTGGTGCGGCGGCCTCCGTCGCCAGCTCGCCTGTGCTGGAGGTGCAGGCCGGGGCCGTGCTGGATGTCAGCGAGGTGGCGGGTTTCAGCCTGGCGGGCGCGCAGGTGCTGCGCGGCGCCGGCCGGGTGACGGGGCAGGTGACCCTGCCGGCCGGCACGACCCTGGTGCCGGGCGCCAACACCACGGCGGGAACCTTGGCCATCCAGGGCAGCCTGCATCTGGCCGGCGGCCGCGTGCTGGTGAATTTCGACGGGCCGGCCGGCGGCGCCGACCTCAACGACCTCGTCGAGATCACGGGCGATCTCGACCTTGCCGCGGCGAGCACGATCGAAATCGCCGCGACCGGCAAACCGCTCAGCGGCACGTACCGACTGTTCAACTATGGCGGCGCCCTGATCGGCGATGCCGGCAGCCTCACCCTGGTGAATCCCAACCGCGCCAGCGCGGTGCTCGACACCAGCACGCCGGGCCAGGTCAATCTGGTGGTGAGCGGTGGCGCGGCCGACCTGGTGTGGTCCGGCAACGGCAGCACCAATGTCTGGGACA
>CAYYJK010000146.1:5772-8680 GCA_964472185.1 uncultured Prosthecobacter sp. | reverse complement strand
CGGGTCAGAATCAGCCGCCGGACCCAGGGCAGGGCCAGCGCATAGGCCTGGCCGCCGCCGCAGACCACCAGCTCCGGGCAGCCTGCCTGTTCCGCCAGCGCCAGGGCTTCCGGCACGGAGGCCACCCGCGCGCCCCAAGCCGGCCGCCAGTCCGGCTCGCGCGACAGCACCAGCGGGTGGTGCCCGGGGCGGAACCAGCCCAGCATCTCGCCGTAGGTGCGCCGCCCCAGGAGCAGCCACTTGTCTCGGGTGTAGGCGCGAAACTGCGCGCGATCCTCCGGAAGATCCCAAGGCACGCCGGTGGAGCGGGAGATGAAGCCGTCGGCGGACACGGCGGCGATGAGCGAGAGCAGGACCGCCATGCGCGGGTCAATAAACCGCCGATTCGCCTTCGTGCAGGATGCGCACCCGGTCCCGGATCCGGCGTTCCTCGGCCGCGCGGGCGAGGCGCAGGGCCGGCTCGTGCAGCGGTTCACCGCCGAGCGGGAAGGTGTCGTGGTGCATTGGCACCATGTGCGCCGCGCCGAGCATCTGGAAGGCGTCGAGCGCCTCTTCCGGATTCATGTGCACCGGCCGGCCGCTGGGCGCCTGATAGGCGCCGATGGGCATCAGGGCGAGATCGATGCCCGCCCGCTGGCCGATCTCGGCAAAGCCGTCGAACATGCTGCTATCGCCGCAATGGAAGAGGCTGCGCTCTTTGGAGCTGACGAGGTAGCCGCCAAAACCGCGGTGGGTGTCGTGGATCATGCGCGCTCCCCAGTGGCGCGCCGGCGTCAGGGTGATGTGCAGGTCGCGGAACTTCGCCCGCTGCCAAAGATCCAGTTCGATGATCTGGCCGAAGCCGCAGCGTTTGACCAGGCCGCCCACCCCTTTGGGAACGATGATCGGCTGTCCGCGGGCGATGCGGCGCAGGCTGGGCAGGTGCAGGTGGTCGTAATGCGCGTGCGTGACCATGACCAGGTCGATCGGCGGCAAGTCGCTGGCCCAGACACTCGGATGGCGCAGGCGCTTGATCGGACCGTGCCAGAGCGCCCAGTTGGGGTCGATGATCAGATTGACACCGTCGATCTGCGCAAAAAACCCGGCATGCCCCAGCCAGGTCACCCCGATTTCCGCCGCGCCGACCAGCGGCACGCCGTCGATGATCCGGCCAGGCTGCCGGCGGGCCAGCAGGCTGGGTATGAGCACCTCCCCGAGGAACTGCAGGTTGCGCTTGCGCCAGCCCTCGGTGGGCAGCAGGCCGACCTTGTGATCGTCACGGCCGCGCGGGCCTGAGGCGGGCGGACTGCCGGGGCCGGAGCCAGCGCTTTCCGGAGCGGGATCGTGAATCATGCAAGCGGGCGGGAACCTGAATACGTAAAAGCTGCGTCAGGTTCTGACAACCCGGAAAGCAAAAGTGTTGGGTCATCGGCCGCCGCTGGCCAAATCGCCGTCCTGCGCCATGGTGCCGGGTGCCCTTGTCCCTCCACGACCTCACCCACGACGAGCTGCAGGCGCTGCTGGTCGCTGACGGCCTGCGCCCGGCGCACGTCGGCACCGTCTGGAACGCCCTGCATTTCCGGGCCGTGACCGATTTGGCCGGGGAAACCGGGTGGGTGCCGCCGCTGCGGCGCTGGGTGGCGGAAAAGCTGGGCTCCGCCTACCAAATCGACCACCTGCAGGTGGCTTCCGAGGTGCCGAGCAGCGACGGCCTGACCCGCAAGTACCTGCTCCGGCTCCAGGACGGCCAGGAGATCGAAACCGTCATCATGGGCTACCCGGGACGCTACACGGCCTGCATCAGCACCCAGGCGGGCTGCGCCATGGGCTGCGTGTTCTGCGCCACCGGCCAGATGGGCTTCGTCCGCCACCTGCGTCCCGGTGAAATCGTCGGCCAGGTGCTGCACGCCCGGCGCATCCTGCAGGCGCAGGGCGAACGCCTGCGCAACCTCGTGCTCATGGGCATGGGCGAACCCCTGCACAACTACGACCACGTGCTCAAGGCCCTCGATCTGATCAGCGACACCCGCGGCTGCAACATCGGCCCCAGCAAGATCAGCATCAGCACGGTCGGCGTCGTTCCCGGCATCCTGCGCCTGGCCGCCGAAAACCGGCCCTACAACCTCGCCATCAGCCTGCACGGAAGCACCGAGGAGGAACGCGCGGCGCTGATCCCGGCCAACCAGCGCTGGCCGCTGCGCGACCTGGTCGCCGCCTGCCGCAGCTATGGGGAGACCACCGGCCGGCGCATCTTTTTTGCCTGGACCCTCATCGCCGGCGTCAACGACAGCCCGGAGCACGCCCGGCGCGTCGCCGGCCTGCTCGCCGGCCTTGACGCCCACGTCAACCTCATCCCGCTCAACGAAACCGCCGGCTATGCCGGCCGGGAAAGCGCCGGGGCCGCGGCCGACCAGTTCCAGGCCGTCATTCAGGCGGCCGGGATCCCCTGCACGATCCGCCAGCGCCGCGGCATTGACGTCGCCGCTGGCTGCGGCCAGCTCAAGGCCGCCCGCCGCCCCCGGCCCGCGCCGGCGAACCCGACCGCGCCCATGCCGCTGGAAGCGGCCACGGGCAGTCCCGGCTGAGCGCGCGCAAATCCGACTTGCCCGCGCCAGCGGACCGTGCGAAACATCGGTCCCTCAATCGCGCTCGTAGTTCAACGGATAGAATGGTGGTCTCCGAAGCCGCATATCCAGGTTCGATTCCTGGCGAGCGCACTCCCTGAGGACCCGGCCGGGCGGACGCTGCGAGCGATCCCCGGCGGCCCCGACCCTCTGCTGCGGACTGCTTGACTCCCCTGCCCGGCTTGCTTGGGTGACCGGCCCATCATGGAACTGACCGCCATTGTCGAAAGCCTGCTGTTTGCCACCCAGGAGCCCCTGCCCTTGGCGCAGATGGTCACGGCGGTGAAGGACACGGCCAAGGACCT
>CAYYJK010000146.1:0-5672 GCA_964472185.1 uncultured Prosthecobacter sp. | reverse complement strand
GGCTCAGCCAGCCCGCGCTGGAAACCCTGGCGATCATCGCCTACCGCCAGCCCATCACCAAGGCCGGCGTCGAAGCCGTGCGCGGGGTCAGCGTCGATGCCATGGTCCAGCAGCTCGTCGACCGCGGCCTGGTCAAGATTGAAGGGCGCGCCGATCTGCCCGGCCGGCCGCTGCTCTACGGCACCACCGACGGCTTCCTCGACCACTTCGGCGTGCGCACGCTCGACGAACTGCCGAACGCCTCCGAACTCCGGCGCATGAAGCTGCCGACGCCGGAATCCGAGCAGCCGGGCGCCGCCGTGCCGGAGGAAACCCAGCTGTCCCTGGCCCCCGCCGAGCCGGCGGCCGACACCCCTGCGGAAGCCACCGCCGAGGCGCCCTAGCCCCCTTCGCACCCATGTCGCTCGAAGAAACGCGCCGCCAGATCGACCACATCGACCAGCAGCTCATCCGCCTGCTGAACGAGCGCGCCGAACTCGTGCACGCGATCGGTGAGATCAAGAAGAAGGACGGCCTGGACATCTACGTGCCCGGCCGCGAGGAGAAGCTGCTGAGCAAGCTCTGCCAGCTCAACCGGGCGCAGAACGGCAAGCTCACCGAAAAGGCGATCCGGGCGATCTTCCGCGAGATCATGAGCGCCGCGCTGGCGCTGGAAAACAGCCTGAAGATCGCCTACCTCGGCCCCGCCGGCTCGTGGACCCACCAGGTCGCCATCCACAAGTTCGGCAACAGCGTCGAGTACGCCGCCGGCGCCAGCATCGAGGGCATTTTTGACAGTGTCGCTGCGCGCCAGGTGGACTATGGCGTGCTGCCGATCGAGCACAGCGCCGAGGGTGCGGTGCACCACACGCTCGACCACCTGGTGGATTCACCGCTGCAGATCTACGCCGAAATCCTCTGGAACGTCGAAACCGTGGTTATGGCGCGGGCCGAAGCCGCGCCGCTGACCGTCATCTACGGCCACCCGCAGATGCTCGCCCAGTGCCGCCCCTGGCTGACCCAGAGCTTTCCCGGCGCGCGCCTGGTGGAAACCGCCTCGTCCAGTCTCGCGGCCACCCACGCGGAATCCGAGCCCGGCGCCGCCGCCGTGGGTACGCCGCTGGGTGCGGAGCTGCACGGCCTGCGCGTGGTCGCCACGTCGCCCGGCCAAAACTCCACGCGCGCCCGCTTCATCATCCTCGGCCGCCGCAGCGGCGACCCCACGGGCAAGGACAACACGATGCTGATGGTGCATGCGCGCGACCGCGTCGGCGCCCTCCTGGAAGTGCTGCAGGCCTTCGCCAGCCGCAACGTCAACGTCCGCCAGATTGAAAACCGGCCCGTGCCCGGCGACCACACCGGCCTGGAAGCGCGGTTCTTCCTGGAAATCAGCGGCCACCACGAGGATGAGGCGGTGCGCCAGGCCCTGGCCGCTCTGGCCGGCCAGGGGGCGCAGGTGAAGGTGCTGGGCAGCTACCCCGCCCCGGGCTGGGTTGAGGAACGCTGAGCCCGCCCGCGGCCGGAAAGCCGCGCCGCGTCATTTCCCGCAACATCCGGCGGTTTTTTCCGTGCTTTCCAGACGCCGGTGCCTATCATCGCGGCGCTTTTCCAAACCAACCCAAGCACACCATCATGAGCCATTCCCTTCCCAAACTGCACAATGCCATGTGGCCCGGTCTCGTCGGCAAAGGCGACGGCGAAGGCCAGGAGCCGCCGATCAGCCTGGAGCGCATGCTCGACCTGACCGCCGCCGCGAACGTCAACGGCCAAAAGTTCGAAGGTATCGACTACTTCCTGTTCCTGCCGCACACCAATCCGCAGGCCAGCGATGACGAGCTGAAGAAGATCGCCGACCTGATCGCCGGCAAGGGCTTTGCCGTCGGCTCCCTGGTCGCGCCGGTCTGGCCGGGCACGGTGGGCGATTCGGCCATGGGCGACGATGCCGCGCAGGCCAAGTTCCTCGATGCGGTGACGATGGCCTGCCGCATCGCCAAGGTGTTCAACGCCCACGGCGTGCGCAAGTACGGCGTGATCCGCGTCGACTCGGCCGAGTTCGGCGTGGCCAAGTGGCGGGAAAATCCGGGGGCCAACACCGCGCGCATCGTCGACACCTTCAAGAAGGCCGCCAAGATCGCCGCCGACCACGGCGAACGCCTGGCCGCCGAAGGCGAGATCTGCTGGGCGGGCATGCATTCCTGGAAGGACATGCTCGACGTCCTGGAAGGCGTGGGCATGCCGGAATCCTTCGGGTTCCAGGCCGATCTGGCCCACACCTACCTGTACACCCTCGGCTACAACGCGCCGGAGCACGCCCTGCTTCAGGAGGGCTACAGCGATGCCGAATTCTGGGCCGCCTACGCGAAGATGACCGACGCCCTGCGCCCGTGGACCATCGACTTCCACGTCGCCCAGAACGACGGCACCGTCCACGGCGCCGGTTCCCATGACAAGACCGGCAAGCACTGCCGCGCCGACGATCCGAACGGCAAGCTCGACATCGTCAAGGCGGCCGGCTACTGGCTCAAGGACGCCCCCAGCCGCGGCATCCAGCACATCTGCTGGGACGGCTGCATGTTCCCCAACGCCGTGCTCGAGACGCCGGACACCTGGAACAAGATCCTCGAGGTCATGCTGCAGGTCCGCCAGGCCCATGGCTGGTCCTGAGCCCGTCGCTCCCACCACCCCGCCGGCCGCCGGCGGGGTTTTTTGTGCCCGGACGCCCGCCGTTCCGCACGGCGCCCCATTGACCCCGGGCCGGATGCGGACACATTGGGGCACCCCCCGGCCGCCCCCCGATGCCCGATCTGACCTTTCACCACGCCATCCTGCAAGCCGTCAACAAGGATCCGCGCTACCATCCGCACGCCTACGAATTTGTGCGGGATGCACTGCATGTGGCGGTGAAGCACTTCCGCGAAGGCCGGGAGGATTCGCACGTCAGCGGTCAGGAGGTGCTGGAAGGCGTCCGCCTGCACGCGCTCGAAGAGTACGGGCCGCTGGCGCTGACCATCCTGAACGAATGGGGCATCCAGCGCGGCGAGGACGTCGGCTGCATCGTCTACAACCTCATCGAGACCAAGTACTTCGGCAAGAATGACGGTGACAGCATCGAGGATTTCGCCGGCGGTTACGACTTCGAAACCGCGTTCACCGAACCGTTCCAGCCCAGCTCGAAACGGGCCCCGTACTGAGGTGAATTGGCTGGACGCTGCCGCGCCGCGTCCCTAGGCTCAGCCCCAGGCTGTTTGCCGCCGGCATCTCCCCGCGCGCGGCCCGCTGCTTCTCCCGTTTCCGATGGTTTCCCCCTTCCGCCGCATGTTTCAACCGGGCTCCGGCCGCCGGGGCAAGCCGGCGGCCCGGAGCACGGCGGACATCCTGCAGTCGCCGCGGGCGCCGGTGGACCCGGCGGAGTCGATCTTTGCCAGCCTGCCGCCGCTGGCGGCGCGACCGACCCCGGAGCCGGAGGCGACGGTGACGGAGGCCGCAGAGCTGGCCGCCGCTCCCGCCCGCCCCCTGCTGACCGTCGGGGACCTGCTGCCGAGACTGCCGCCGGAACTCCTTCAACTGCAGGGGCTGGCCGCGGACCGCGCCATCGAACTGCCGCCGACGGTGCTGGATGCGGCGCTGCGCAGCGGTCAGGCCGCGCTGCCGCTGGGCGCCGTCTATCAAGCCTGCCCGTCCCTGTTCGTGCAGCCGGTGGCGGAGACCGATCCGCGCTGGGTGCCGCTGCCGGCCGCCCGGCTGCCGCAACTGATCGCCAGCGCCCAGCAGGCGGAGAGCGGCACCGCCCCGCCGACGCTGGCCGCCGACAGTGCACCGCCACCGCTCATCCCCTTTCAACCGACCGTCCCGCTGCCCAGCCTCGGCCCGGCCAGCGCTTCCCCACCCGCGCCAGAGCCGCCGCTGCCGGAGGCGGCCGAGCTGCCGACCGGACCGCTGTTTGCCGCTGCCCCGGCGAGTGCGCGGCTCAACCCGCCCGCCCTCGCCAGCGCACCGAGTCTGCGCCCGGCGCGCGTTTTTTCCGGTCCCGCACGCCCGCACGGCTGGAGCAGTGCCGAACTGCTGGGGCAGGCGCCGCGTGCGGTGAAAAAGACCGCTCCCCAACCGGCCACGGCCGCCAGCCCGCCGAGTCTGCGCATTGACAGCGCCGGTGGCAGTTCCGGCCAGATCCTGCTGCGTGCGCTGCTGGACTGCGACGAGGACCTGACGCTGACCCAGGCCCTGGCGCGTGTCGGCAGCCTCCCCGGGATTGCGGCCTGCGTCTGCCTGCACGCGGACCGGCACTGCACGCACCCCGCCCATCCGGAGCCGCAGGCAGCGGAGTTCATCGCCCAGGCCGAGGCCCTGAGCCGGCATTTGCGGGCGCTGGCGCCGCTGATCGGCATTGCGGAGGCCGAGACCTTCACCCTGCATTCGGGCGACCGGCGCATGACCTTCTGCTTCCCGCCGGGGGCGGTGCTCGCCGTCCTGCACGAGGGCGAACCGGGACATGGCCAGCGCGACAAGCTCACCCTGCTGGCCCGGGAACTGGCCCGGCTGCAGCCCTGATCCGGCCATGCCTGTCGTCGATCCGATGCAGAAGCGGGTCCGCTTCAAGATTGTCTACTGCGGCGCGCCGCTGGGCGGCAAAACCACCAGCCTGCAGAGCCTGCACCGCCACCTGGATCCGCACCGGCGCGGCGATCTGGTCAGCCTGTCGACCGCCGCAGACCGCACCCTGTTCTTCGACTTCCTCAGCGTCGACAGTGCCCCCCTGCCCGGCTGGCAGGTCAGTTTTCAACTCTACACCGTGCCGGGGCAGATCACCTCGAACGCCCCGCTGCGCCTGGTCCTGGAGCAGGCCGACGGCCTGGTCTTTGTCGCCGACAGCCTGCTCGACCGGCAGCGCGACAACCTGGAGGCCTGGCGAAACCTGAAGGCCAACCTCGCCAGCCTGGGCCTGGATCCCGACCGGCTGCCCCTGGCGCTGCAATACACCAAACGCGACCTGCCCGGGGCCGCCCCGCGGGAATACCTGGAATTCCTGTTCAATCGCGAAGCCGTGCCGCGGACCAGCTTTGAAGTCGACGCCCGCGAGGGGGCGCAGGCGGTGACCGTGCTGGAACACATCGCCAGGCAGGTGCTGACCGCCTTTGTCACCCGGGAAAAATCCAAGAATGCGGATGCTCGCGGCCCGCTCCCGGGATAAAAAGACGCCCCGCTTTGAACGCCGCCGCTCTCATTTGTTCCGATGGCCGCCTGCAGCCGATTCAGGGCTCCTTTGCCATGGAGCCGGCCGCCCTGTGCGCCCTGGCTCAGGGCCTGCAGGCTGCCGCCAACGAGCTGACCGGGCGCCTGCATGCCACGCCCTGCCGCGTCCTGACGCTCGGCGGCGACGGCGCCCGCAGCCTGTCCCTGGCTCCCGTGACGGACGGCTTGCTGCTGCTGGAACATCCCGGCGACTGGACACCGCAGGCGATCCGGCAGTATGCCGCCAATCTGGCCGGCACCATGAACCGGCCGCAACCGGCGGCGCCGCGCCTGAGCCTGGCCGACGCCCTGAACGCCCCCGCGCCCTGAGATGAAAATCGCGCTCATCCGCCGCCAGTTTGCCGCCACCGGCGGCGCCGAACTCTACCTGCAGCGCCTGATTGCCGCGCTGGTCGCGGCCGCCCATGAGGTGCACCTGTTCGCCGAAAGCTGGCAGGGCGCGC
>CAYYJK010000145.1:2744-8722 GCA_964472185.1 uncultured Prosthecobacter sp. | reverse complement strand
TTGATGTCGAAGACCGGCGTGCCGTCCACCAGATCAACGCCCGAAACGAACAGGCGCGGCGCTTTCTCGCCCTGCCACTCGACCCGCTCCAGCCGGACCACGCTCAGGGTCAGGCGGTTGGGCCGGAAGGGCGAACGGGTGGCGAACACCCCGCGCCGCTCGTTGCCGCCGAGCCTGGGCGGGCGCACGGTCAGGGCGGACGGTTCCTGCGCCACCAGGTGGAACTGGGTGATCAGCCAGAGGTGGCTGAAATCCTCGATGCCGCGCACGGCTTCCGCACGGCGGTAGGCCGGCTCGAATTCGACGATGCCCCAGGCCGCGGGCGCCAGACCCGACTGGCGCGGCACGCCAAATTTGTCGGTGTAGCAGGTGCGCAGCGTGGCGATGGGCGTGATCTCGGGCATGGCGGAGCAAGCCCGGCCCGCTCGCGACGGCAAGCGGAATCCGATTCAACCGCCGGTGCAAAAGCTCACTTCTTGGTCCACTCCTGCACCAGCCTGTTCCCCGGCTTCGCCCCCACGGCGGCGGTGCCCTTTTGGATCAGCTTGCCATCGGTGCCGAACAAAAAGAACATGGGCCGCGTTTGGGTTTCGTCCCCCACATGGTCGCGAATGTTCCGGTCCTTGAAATCGGTGAGCACGATCAAAAAGTTGTCACGCACCAGCCGGCGGGTCTCCTCCAGGTCCAGCATGCCCTCAATGTGGAAGGCCTGCCCCCGCTTTGCCGGGTCATAGGCAAACACCAGCACCTTTTTCCCGTCCTTTTCGCCGCGCTTGATCGCTGCGCCCACGCTGTTGCCGGCGCTCATGCCCAGAAAGGACTGCGCATTGAAATCATCGGCGGCAACCGCCATGGCCCCCAACCCCAAAAGGATCAGTGAGAAAAGCGGACGGCGTGCATTCATGAAGCGTTTCGGGGTGTGGAAAATCGGCCCATGTCAACGAACCGGCGACGGCCTGTCTTGCCGCCGCGGCCCCTTCAGGCAGCCAGCTGCCAGGTCAGTTCGAGCCCCAGGCCCAGCGGCAGCGGCGTCACCGGACCGGCCGGCGTTTCCAGCAGCGCAGCGGTCGAGGGCGCCCTGTGCATTTGGAAGCGCTGCGCCGAGGCGGAAAAACCGTAGAACGCAGGACCGTTGAGGCAGAGGAAGCGCTCGAACCGCTCCCGGCCGGCGGCCGTGTCGAGGTCGATGCCGGCCTCCTCGAAGGCCATCGCGTAGAGCTGCGGCGCGCAGCCGCCGGTGAAGCAGCCGGCCGCGCAGCCGCAGGCGGTGGCCTTGGTCGTGTGCGGTGCGCTGTCGGTGCCGGCAAAAAACTTCGCCTGCCCGTCGGCGCCCACCGCCTGGCGCAGGGCGGCGCGGTCGTCCTGGAACTTCACCACCGGCAGGCAGTACAGGTGGTACTTCAGCCCCTGGATCAGGTGGCCGAGGGTGTACAGCAGGTGCTGCGGCGTGACCGTCGCACCGATGTGCGCGGGCGCCGCCGCCACGAACTCGGCCGCCGTGCGCGTGGTGATGTGCTCGCAGACGATGCGCAGGCGCGGATGCGCCTCGAGCAGGCGCGGCAGGCGCTCGCGATAGAACCGCGTCTCGGCGTTCTGCTGCGCGTCGAGGTAGTCGGGGCCGCCCAGCGCGTGCTGCTCGCCGTGGATGCACAGCACGACGCCGCGCTCCTCCATCGCCCGCAGCACCTCGCCGCCGAGCAGGTCGTCCATCGGCAGGCCGTGCTCGGCGTTCGTGGTGCCATGCGGCGGGTAATACTTGCAGGCGCGCAGCAGGCCGGCGTCGGCGCCTGCATGGATCATCGCCGCCGTGGTCTGGCGCGTCAGGTAGAGCGGCACGATGAGCTGCTCAAAGGCGTCCGCCCCCGCGGCGCGCAGCGCGGCGCCGTAGCTCTCGATCGACCAGCCCTCCGGGTCCGCCTCGCCGGTCACCCGGCAGACCGGCGGCTGCGTGTTCGGCATGGCCAGCGCGCCGGCGCAGCCCATGCGCAGATGCGCCTGCACGTAGGCCGCCATCGCCGGGCCCTGGCGGAAATGCGTGTGCAGGTCGAACCACTTCGGAAGATCAAGCGTCATGCCCCTCCGTTAGCGCGGCCCCGCCCGGGTTCAACGCCAAGCTGGCCGGCGGCGCCGGATGGCGGCTTCAGAGCTTCTCCAGCAGCAGGCGCGCCGTTTCGATGGCCTTGGCCGTGTTGACCTTGGGATCGTCGGACAGGTTGACCCACACCGAAAAGCGGACGCCGTTCTTGAAGAACAGGTGCTGCTGCTCCTTGCGGATCAGGAAGGCGAACTCGCCCACGCCGGGAATGTCCTCGCCCTCGGTGTACGAACGCAGGTCCTGCAGCTCCTGGAGGCTGGTCTTGCGCAGCCAGCCCACCTTGAGGGAGTCGTCCACCGGCAGCTGCATCTTCAAGGCTCCCGTCGTCTGGCGGGTTCGGTCGCTCTTCCAGGCATACTCCACCACCTCGGTGATCGGGTGCTTCTCGCTTCTGAGGTAGTCGGTCTTGGCGGCGCCGGCGTCGCGGCCGGCGATGCGCGCGGCCTCCGCGACGGTGAACCACTGGTCGAGCTTGCCGACCTGCGCCGGCACCGCCCGGTCGTCGGCGGCGCGCGCGGACGGCTCCACCAGGAACAGGACGGCCAGCAACGGCAGCAAGCGCAGGAACGAGCGTGTCATCGGCGCGACGGTACAAGGCCGCCGCCGTTTGTCGCGGGAAACTTCCGCCGCGCCACCCGCGTTCACCGACCGGTCCGCTCCCGGCCGGCGGCGGGCCGGTGGTGGCGCAGGTGCTTCACCAGCAGCCGGACCGCCCGGCTCTGGAAACGCGCCGGGTTCCACATCAGGGCCAGGGTGCGCGCGGGCTTGTCGCCGCTGAACGACCGGTAAACCCGGCGGTCGCTCAGGTCGAGCCGGCGCGCCATGGCCGGCACGATCGACACGCCGTGGCCGAGGGCGACGAGCTCCTGCACCGTCGCCAGCTGGCTCGTGCGCTCGACGGTGACCGGCTGCACCGACTGCTGGCGGCAGTAGGTCGCGATGTTGTCCGACAGGCAGTGCGCCTCGTTCAGCATCACGAACGGATAGCCGTCCAGCGCGTCGGTCGGCACCGCCTTGGCCGTCGCCAGGGGATGTCCGGCCGGCAGCACCAGCAGCAGCTCCTCGGCGAACAGCGGCTCGACCTCGAGCTGTTTGGCAAGGATGGGCAGGGCGACGATGGCGAGGTCGATCTCGCCGTGGCTGCAGCGCTTGATGAGCACCTCGGTCGTGTCCTCGAGCACGCTCACCGCCACCTCGGGATGCGCCTCCGCGAAACCGCTCAGCACGCCCGGCAGGAAGTAGGGCGCGATCGTCGGGATGGCCCCCAGCCGGATGCGGCCGCGGCGGCTGGCTTCGGAAAGCTCGGAAAACGTGTCCTCGACCAGGTTCAGGATCTCCTTGGCACGCAGCAGCAGCACCTCGCCCAAGTCGGTCAGCACCACTTCGCGCGGCTTGCGCTCGAACAGCGGCTGGCCGAGCTGCTCTTCCAGCTTCTGGATCGACCGGCTGAGCGCGGACTGCGACAGGTTCAGCTCCTCGGCGGCGCGCGTGAAGTTTTTCGTGCGCGCCAGGGCGACGAACTGCTCCAGCGCCTGGAAATTCAGGTCGGTTCTCACCGCGGCAGACTAACGATGCGCTGAACGCATTGCAAGCATTCTAACAATGCATTGGATGCATGATCTGGTCCGGCCCCAAAATGGCGGGAACGGACCGCTCCGCGGTTCGCAGCATTGACACTCCGACCCCAAACCGAACAAGCTATGAAACCACACACCCTCACGGCGCTGTTCGCCGCCCTGATGCTGACGCCGGGCCTGAAGGCTGCGGCGCAGACCCCCGCCTCCCAACCCAAACCGGAACAAGCCATGGAAAACGCCAGCAAATGCCCTGTGATGGGCCCCCAAGCCGGACCCGGCCGCCACACCGCCGCCGGGGCGATGTCGAACCACGACTGGTGGCCGAACCAGTTGAACCTGAAGATCCTCCACCAGAACTCGCCCCGGGGCAATCCGCTGGGCGCAGACTTCAACTACGTGCAGGAGTTCCAGAAACTGGACTACGCCGCGCTCAAGGAGGACCTGCGCAAGCTCATGACCGATTCGCAGGACTGGTGGCCCGCCGACTACGGCCACTACGGTCCGCTGTTCATCCGCATGGCCTGGCACAGCGCGGGCACCTACCGGGTCACCGACGGGCGCGGCGGCGCCGGCTACGGCACGCAGCGCTTTGCACCGCTGAACAGCTGGCCGGACAACGCCAACCTCGACAAGGCGCGCCGCCTGCTCTGGCCGATCAAGCAGAAGTACGGCAACCGGATCTCCTGGGCCGACCTCATGATTCTCACCGGCAACGTCGCGCTGGAATCGATGGGCTTCAAAACCCTCGGCTTCGCCGGCGGCCGCGCCGATGTCTGGGAAGCGCAGGAAGACATCTACTGGGGTCCGGAATCCGAGTGGCTGGGCGACAAGCGCTACAAGGAGGAGCGCATGCTCGAAAAACCCCTCGCCGCCGTGCAGATGGGCCTGATCTACGTCAACCCGGAAGGCCCCAACGGCAAGCCCGACCCGCTCGCCGCCGCCAAGGACATCCGCGAAACCTTCGCCCGCATGGCGATGAACGACGAGGAAACGGTCGCCCTCATCGCCGGCGGTCACACCTTCGGCAAGGCGCACGGCGCCGCTGACGCCAAGAACGTCGGCGCCGAACCGGAAGCGGCGCCGCTGGAGGAGCAGGGCCTGGGCTGGAAGAACACGCACGGCAAGGGCAACGCCGGCGACACCATCACCAGCGGCCTGGAAGGTGCGTGGACCAGCGCGCCGACCCGCTGGTCGCACATGTACCTCTCCAACCTCTACGCCTACGACTGGGTGCTGACCAAGAGCCCCGCCGGCGCGCACCAGTGGGTGCCCAAGGACGGCGCCGGCCAGGGCACGGTGCCGGATGCGCACGACAAGAACAAGAGCCACACGCCGATCATGTTCACCACGGACCTGGCGCTGAAGATGGACCCGGCCTACGGCAAGATCACCAAGCGCTTCCTGGAGAATCCGAAGCAGTTCGAAGAGGCCTTTGCCAAGGCCTGGTTCAAGCTCACGCACCGCGACATGGGCCCGCTCGCCCGCTACACCGGTCCGGAAACGCCGAAGCAGAGCTTTGTCTGGCAGGACCCGGTGCCCGCCGTGGACCATGAACTGGTGGACGCCCAGGACATCGCCCAGCTCAAGACCCGGATCCTTGACTCGGGCCTGAGCACCTCCGAACTCGTCGCCACCGCCTGGGCTTCCGCGGCCACCTTCCGCGGCAGCGACAAGCGCGGCGGCGCCAACGGCGCCCGCATCCGCCTGGCGCCGATGAAGGACTGGGAGGTCAACAACCCGGCGCAGCTCGCCAAAGTGCTGGCGACCCTGGAGAAGGTGCAGAAGGGGTTCAACGAGGCCCAGACCGGCAAGAAAAAGGTCTCGCTCGCAGACCTCATCGTGCTCGGCGGCAGCGCGGCGATCGAAGCCGCGGCGAAGAAGGCTGGCCACGCGGTGACGGTGCCCTTCGCCCCCGGCCGCACCGACGCCACGCCGGAGATGACCGATGTCGAATCCATCGGCTACCTCGAGCCCAAGCACGACGGCTTCCGCAACTACCTCGGCCACGAGCTCGACCGCCCAGCCCCGGAGAACCTGGTGGACCGCGCCCAGCTGCTGACGCTCTCGGCGCCGGAGATGACGGTGCTGGTCGGCGGCCTGCGCGTGCTCGGCACGAACACCGGCCATCCCGACCTGGGCGTGCTGACGAAAAACCGCGGCGCGCTGACCAACGACTTCTTCGTCCACCTGCTCGACATGGACACCGAGTGGAAGGTCTCGCCGCGCTGCGAGCACTTCTACGAGGGCACCGACCGCAAGACCGGCGCGATGAAGTGGATGGCCACCAGCGTCGACCTCGTGTTCGG
>CAYYJK010000145.1:0-2644 GCA_964472185.1 uncultured Prosthecobacter sp. | reverse complement strand
ACCGCAAGACCGGCGCGATGAAGTGGATGGCCACCAGCGTCGACCTCGTGTTCGGCTCGAACTCGCAGCTGCGCGCCATCGCCGAGGTCTACGCCAGCGCCGATGCCCAGGGCAAGTTTGTCCAGGACTTCGTCGCCGCGTGGACCAAGGTCATGCATCTGGACCGCTTCGATCTGAAGCCGTGATCCGGCGCCCCCTCTGCGGCGGCTGAAGAGCCCCCGCCCTCGCCGCCGCTCCCGCAGGCCCATCCTGGCGCACCGTGACGCCAGGGTGGGCTTTTGCGGCCTGTTCGCCGCCGCCAACCGCCTCAGCGTGTTCAAGCTTTTCCGGCACCTGCGGTTTGGGTAAAGTCCTGCCGAAAGCCCGTTCCCGCCCAGCCGGACGCTGAAATCCCTTCCCCGACCCGCATCGCGCCGACCCGCGGACAACCCGACCCAAGCCATGAGCCCGTCCCTCCTTCATTACCCGGCGTGCGTGCTGTGGATCGGCGCGGCCATCTCGCTCGCGTCCTGCACGCCCGGCGAAACATCTGCGCCCGCCGCGGCGCCGAAGCAGCCCCAAGCGGCCACCGCGGCCGACGCCTTCCTCCGGCTCCCGGGAGACTACGCGGAACACACCACGGTGGCGGACTTCGAGACGCGCTTCGGCAAAGCCAACGTGCGCCGGGAAACCGCGCCGGAACCCAGGCTCGTGCTTTTTCCCGATGACCCCAGCCGCCGCGCCTACGTGACCTTTCACCAAGCGGCCACCTTCGAGCACCTGGCGGGCATTGCCGTGACCGATCCAGGCTCGCGCTGGCGCGGCAAGCGCGGCGTCCGTCTCGGCATGACCCTCGCGGAACTGCAGGCGCTGAACCGCAAACCTTTCGTCCTGTTCGTGCACGACCGCGCACAGCACAGCCGCGTCCACGACGGCTGGAGCCCGGCGCTCGACGATGACGATGGGGCGCTCGGCGCCCTGGATGTCGAGGAGGGCGAGCGCCTCTATTTCGACGTCCAGCTAGGGCCCGCCGATCCCGCAGCGGTCAAGGCCATGCAGGGCCTGCCCGCCGACGAGCAGGTCTCCAGCGAGGATCCGCGGTATCGCGAACTGCGCGAGGTCATCGTGGTCACCGGCATCGGCGCAAGCAGCAGCCTCGACGACGAGTGGCAGTGACTGGCCGGCGCAGGCCGCGGCGACACCTTGCCAAGACCTGCCGCACGCTTCGGCCTGAGCTGGGCGCGGGTTGCAGAAACCGCCGCGCACGCGACGTTGCCGCTTTGCTTCGCCCTGCCATGCGCCTTCCCCTCCTGCTGCTTGCCGCCCTCACCGCCTCCGCCCGGGCAGAAACGATGAGCTGGCTGGAGAACGACGCGATCAAGCTCGGCGTCGATCTGGATCGCGGCGGTGCCATCACCTTCCTCGCCGCCCAGTCCGACGGCGCCAACGTGATCAACAACTTCGATCTCGGGCGCCAGGTGCAGCTGTCGTTCTTCTCGGGACCCGTGCCCTTCGAAGCCGAGGGGCAAAAGCCCAGCGAGCACTGGCGGCACATCGGCTGGAACCCGATCCAGAGCGGCGATGACTTCGACAACCGCAGCCGGGTGCTGCGCCACGAGAACGACGGCCGCCAGATCCGCGTCGGGTGCGAGCCGCTGCAGTGGCCGCTGAACCGCGTGCCGGGCGACTGCAGCTTCGATGTCTGGCTGGAGCTCGAGGGCGCGGCGGTGAAGGCGCGGGCGCGACTGACCAACCGGCGGCGCGACCGCACGCTTTACCCTGCGCGGCTGCAGGAACTGCCCGCGGTGTATGCCAACGCGGCCTTCCATCGCGTGGTCAGCTACCAAGGCACGCGACCGTTCACCGGCGACGCAGTCCGTCCGGTGCCGGCCGCGACCGGCCCGCACCCCTGGTCGTTCTGGATCGGCACCGAAGGCTGGGCGGCACTGCTCGACGAACGCGACTGGGGCCTGGGCCTGATCACGCCGGGCCGCGTCCACTTCACCGGCGGCTTTGCCGGTCAACCCGGCCCGAACGACACGCACGGCAACAGCACCGGCTACCTCGCCGGCCAGGGGCAGGAGATCCTCGACGCCGACATCGTCTACGAATTCCGCTACGAACTCGTGCTCGGCTCGCTCCAGGCCATCCGCGACCGCGCCGCGCAGGCGCGCCCGTCCGGCCCGCCGGCCTGGACGTTTGCGCGCGACCGCCAGGGCTGGCACTATCAGAACGCCACCGACACCGGCTGGCCGATCCGGGACCACCTGCAGGTGCGACTCGAGGCCGACGATCCGCAGTTGGTGAGCCCCTACACCTTCTGGCAGGCCGAGACCGCCACGCACCTGGTGATCGAAGCGGCGTTCTCGCCCAACCCCGCGGCGTCGCAGGCCACCGTGATGTGGCAGGCGCACGGCGAAACGGCTTTCACCGGCGCTCGCGCCCGCACCTTCCCCATCGTCGCCGACGGCCGGTTCCATCGGCAGGTCATTCGCTTGGCCGACCATCCCGAGTACCGCGGCAGCCTGACCCGCCTGCGCTTCGATCCCGTCGGCCACGGCCAGCCCGGTGCCTGGATGCAGCTGCGGCGGGTGCAGTTGACGACCGCGCCCTAAGAGGCAGCGCGAGCCGGACTTGCACTAAGCCGGCTTTGGAGACATTATTA
>CAYYJK010000144.1:0-8857 GCA_964472185.1 uncultured Prosthecobacter sp. | reverse complement strand
CGCCGACAGCGATGTCGTGGTGCGCGACGGCATCTTTGACCGGGCGGTCTTCATCAACACCGGCGCCGGCGACGACTACGTCGCTCTCGACACCGACACCGAGGTGTCCTCGATCTACAGCTTCTTCGACGGCTACGTGCGCATCCGCCTCGGCTCCGGCAATGACATCCTGGCCGCCGGCAACTCGGCCCAGGTGGAGACGGTCGGCAACGACTTCAACAGCTACGTCGATGTCATCGGCGGTTCCGGCTACGACAAGGCCTACTTCATCGATCCGGTCTACTACAACGGCTTCAACGGCCCGGCGCCTTGGACCTATGGCGTCGAGGAGGTCTATTGAACCGCTGAGCGCGCCGCTTTTGAGTTGAACAGCGCGGGCGTCCGGCCCACCCGTCGGCCGTGCCCGACCCTCATCCGCTGATCGCCCCCCTGCCGCTGCTGCTGGCCTGGGCTTGGCATGCCCGCAGCGGTCAGCCGTGCCCGGCCGATGTGCCGGGCGGTCTGGCCCGGGCGGCCGGCGGTTTGGCCAAGCTGCTGCTGCTGGCTGGCCCGCTCGAGCCGGTGCTGGAGCTCTGCCTGCAGGCCCTGCCGGCGGCGCACACCGCCTGGGCCGCCTGGATGGGCCTGCTGGCCTTTGCCGGCCAGCTCTGGCTGCTGCTGTCCGGCGCGCTGGATGTGGCGATCGGTCTGGGGCGGGCCTGCGGCCGGGAGCTGCCGGAGATGTTGGGCAACCCCTTCTGGGCGGACGGTTTCACCGCGTTCTGGAGCCGCTGGGGCCGGGTGCTTGGCGGCGGCTCGGCCAGTGCCGGCGCCCTGGCCGCCTGCACGCTGGTGCTGCTGTCGGTCGTGCTCGGCCGCGGCTGGAGCCCGGCCATGGCGGTCTGGCTGGGCGGCCACAGCCTGCTGCTCCTGGTCGAGCGGCGCGGCGGCGGCCGCAGCCTCTGGCCGGCGCGCCTCCCGCGGCCGCTGCGCATCGGGCTGACCGCGGCGCTGGTGTCCCTGAGCTTCGTGCTGCTGTACCGCCCGGACCTGCCGGCAGTCGCGGAGGACTGGCGCAAGATGTTCCTGCAGCCGCCGGAGACGCTCTACTCCGTGTTCCTCAACCAGCGCCTGATGAGCCCCGGCGTTTGCACGCTGCTCTGGCTGGCCTTTCTGACGACGGTTGCGCTGCCGCGCCTGCCGGTGCTGCTGGCCCTGCCGGGTTGGCCGCGACGGCCGCTGCGCCTGGCACTGCTCCTGGCCGGACTGGCCGCCCTCGGGCAGGTTTGGCCGGGCGGACTGCCTGCGGCCGTGCGCGAGCGCCTGGTGGCCGCGCGCCTGCGCCTGCTCGGCGAGGGCAGCGAGGGCGTGCTGGCCGGCCGCGACGGCTGGCTGTATCCGCTGGCCGAGCTCGACCGCCTGACCCGGCGGCGCACCCAGCCCGGTCTGCAGCCGCGCATCCTCGACCTGCACCGGCATGTGCAGGACCACGGAGCGGCCAGTCTGGTCGTGATCGTGCCCGACAAGCTGAGCCTGTATCCGGCGCCGGTGCTGCCGGCCAAGTACGAGGCGCCGGTGCGGCCGCCCGGACAGGCGCCGGCCCTGGCGGAACTGCGCGCCGCCGGCGTGGCCCTCCTGGATCTGACCGAGCCGTTCTGGCTGCAGCTGAACCGCCGGCCCGCCTACTTCCGCCAGGACCGGCATTGGACTCCCGAAGCCATGAAGGAGGCGGCCTGGCTGACGTCCCGATGGGTGCGGACCACCTGGTCCCAGGTCGTCCGCGATGAAACCCCGCTGATCGACGCCACGGTGCTCGAGCGCCAGGGCGTCGGTGATCTGGCGCGGGCCTTGCTGCCGCAGACGGCGGCGGCGCACTGGCCGCCCGAAACCGCCCAGCTGGTCGGCCTGCGCGGGCTGGGCGACGGGCGGGAGGCGCCGGTGCTGCTGATCGGCGACGGCCTGCTGCGGGTGTTTGACGCCCCGGAGCTGAGCTTCGGGCCGGCGCCCGGCGAGGCGGTGGAAACCGGCTGGCCGGTGCAGTTGGGGGCGCTGCTCGGGCGGCCGTTGGACACGGCCGGGTCGAGCGCGGAGCCCGCCGAGTTGGCGGCGCGCGCCGCCGGCAAAAAGCTGGTGATCTGGCTGGTGCCGGCGGGCGAGCTGTGAGCCGGCCTCAGGCCTGCCGGGCGATGACTTGCAGCGGTTGTGCGGGCCGGGCGTCGGTCTCGGGCTCCACGCCGTCCGCCGGCGGGCCGGGGAAGTTTTCATCGACGAACCGCCGCCAGGTGTCGCGCGTCGGTTTGGAGATCAGTTCCTGGACCGTGTCCCCGCAGGCGCCGCAGACCATGAGGCCGTGCTGCAGGCTGCGGCCCGTGCACAGGCCGGTGATGACAAAATCGCCCAGGCCGTCGCGGCCGGCACCGCAGACCGAGCAGCGTTCCAGGCCGCGGTGCAGCTCGACGTTCGCGTCCTGGAACTGCGCGAGCCGCTGTTTCGACTCCGTGGAAAACTCCTCCATCATCGCCTGGCGGCAGTGGTCGCAGAGCGCGTACTCCATGACGCACTCGCCGCGCCGGTAGGCCTTGGAAATCTGGAAGCCGCCTTGGTCGTCAGCCAGCGTTTCGCCGCAGCGCGTGCAGTGCTGGAACGCGCGCTCCTCGTACTCGCTGTGCAGGTCGCGCGGGATCGGCGCTGAAGCATCGTCGGCCATGGCCGCATTGTGCGCCCGCGCCCCGCCTTTGCCAAGCGGCAGCCGGGCAAAAACCCGATCTCTGGAACAACCCGGCGTTGCCGGACGTTCTGCAACGTAGTTTCATTTGCCATGCTCCGCGCCGCCGCCCTCGCCAGCCTTCTCGCCGTCCTGCCCGCCGCCGCCCAGACTCCCGGGGACTGGATCCATGCGCGCGGCAACGAGGCGATGACCGGGCAGTCGCCGGGCGAACTGCGCTGGCCGCTGGAGCTGGCCTGGCAGTTCCGGATGATGGAGTTGCCCAAGGCCAAGGGCGAAATGCTGGTCAGCGGCGCCGTGGTGCGCGCCGGCCGGGTGTATGCCGGCTGCAAGGACGGCAAGTTCTTCTGCCTGGACCTGGTCACGGGCGCCAAGCAGTGGGAGGCTGCCGGGCAGGGGGCCTTCGACGGCGCCGCGGCGTTTGCCGGCGACCTGGTGGTGGCCGGCTGCCAGGACGGTTTTGTCTACGCCTGGAACGCCCAGACCGGCGCCCAGGCCTGGAAGTTCGAAACCCAGGCGGAGATCCATGCCGCCGCCAACACCTGGACCGACCCCGCCACCGGCGTCCAAAAAATCCTCATCGGCAGCTACGACTACAGCGTCTACTGCCTCGACGCCAAGACCGGAAAGAAGGAGTGGGCCGCCGAGACCGGCTACTACGTCAACGGCGGCGCGGCCGTGGGCGACGGCAAGGTGGTGTTCGGCGGCTGCGACAGCGTGCTGCACGTGCACGACGTCGCCACCGGCAAGGAAGTCCGGCAGATCGAGGTCGGCTCCTACATCGGCAACAACGTCGCCATCGCCGACGGCGTGATCTACGTCTCCCACTACGGCAACCGGGTCGGCGCCTACAGCCTGAACGACGGCATGAAGGTCTGGGAGTACGGCGAGCGCGAGTTCGAGTACTACGCCGCGCCGGCGATCTGGGAGAAGGCGGTCTACGTCGGCGGCCGCGACAAGCGCTTCCACGCCATCGACCGCGTCACCGGCGCCCGGCTCTGGGAGTTCCGCTGCCGCGACCGGGTCGACAGCAGCGCGGTCATCGTCGGCGGCAAGGCCGCGCTGTTCGGCGCGGATGACGGGTTCCTCTACGCGCTCAACCTCCAGGACGGCAAGGAGCTCTGGCAGTACGAAATCGGCGCGCCGGTCAAGGCCTCGCCGGCGGTCGCCGGCGACTGGGTGCTGATCGGCGCCGATGACGGCGTGCTGTACGCCTTCAAGGCGGCTGCGGCCCAGTGAGCCCGGTTCAGGCCGGGTCCGGACGGGCGATCTTCTCGCAGCTCTGCACGTCGAGCTTGCCGGAGGACAGGATCGGGATGTCGGGCACGCGCACGAGCTTTTTCGGGATCCACAGCGCCGGGATGCCCTTTTCCAGCAGGCGGTAGCGCAGGTCGACGAGCTCCTGCTGCTCGGCGGCGCCGCCGGGCAGGGCGCTGAGCAGGATCAAAGCCTCGCCCTTGTCCGGGTCCGGCACGCCGACCACGGCGATGCGTCGGGCGGTTTCGTTCTCCAGGCCGAGGGCGCGGATGATCGCCTCCTCGACGGTTTCGTGCGGCACCATCTCGCCGCCGATCTTGGAGAAGCGGCTGAGCCGGCCCTCGATGTACAGGAAGCCGTCGAGGTCGACCCGGCCGATGTCGCCGGTGCGGAACCAGCCGTTTTCGTCGATGACTTCGGCCGAGCGTTTCGGGTCGTTGAGGTAGCCTTCGAAGACGTTGGCGCCCTTGAACCAGATCATGCCGCTCTGGTGCAGCGACTGCGGGTTGCCGGTCTCCGGATCGGTGATGCGCAGGGCCAGGCCGGGAATGACCTGGCCGACGCTGCCCGGCCGGTGGGCGGGCAGCCAGACCCGGCCGCTGTTGTCGTCGCCAAGCGGCACGGGGTCGGGCAGGTTGACGTTGGACACGGGCGAGGTTTCGGTGAGGCCGTAGCCTTCCAGGACGCGTTTGCCAAAGCGCTGCTCGAAGGCCTGCGCCACCGTCGCCGGCAGCTTTTCCGCGCCGGTGACGACCAGCTTCAGCGAGGCCAGCGCCTCGCGGTTGATGCCGCGCAGGTAGCCGCGCAGGAAGGTCGGCGTGGCGATCATGAGGCTGACCTGGTGCTGTTCGACCAGCTCGGCGAGCCGCTTGGTCTCGAGCGGGCTGGGGTAGGTGACCAGGTCCAGGCCGGCGAGGATGGGGTACCAGAGCGTGACCGTGCAGCCGAAGCTGTGGAACAGCGGCAGGCAGCCGAGGATGCTGTCGTCGCCGCTGAGGCCGAGCCGGCTGCTGAACTGCACGACGTTGGCCAGGACGTTGCGGTGGGTCAGGGCCACGCCCTTCGGGTCGCCGGAGCTGCCGCTGGTGAACAGCAGGATGGCCTCCTTGCGGCCGCCCTTGCGCGGCACGCCGAGCAGGGCCGCCAGCAGCGGCACCGGCAGCAGCTTGCTGACCGCCAGCCAGACGGCGATGCGGTTTTTCAGGGTCGGCAGCAGGCGCTCCAGCAGCAGGAGCTGCTTCATCGGCGGCCAGGGGAAACCCTGCATCTTGCGGACGAAGATGTCGGCGGTGACGAAGCGGTCGAGGTCGGCGGCGCGGATCGCGTACTCCACCGCGGAGCGGCCGGCCGTGAAGTTGAGGTTGACCGGCGTCTTGCCGGCCAGCAGCACGGCGATGTTGGCCACCAGGCCGCCGATGCCGGGCGGCAGGATGACGCCGACGCGCGGCTTCTGCGTCTCCTTTTGGATCACCTTGGACAGGGCGATCGCCAGGGCCAGGACCATGTCGTAGCCCAGCTCCTTGTCGTCCTTGCCGTCGATCACCCGGTTGCTTTTGCCGTGGCGCTTCAGCCCCTGCAGCAGCGCGTAGGCCAGGTGCCGGTCCAGCAGCGGATGCCGGCTGAAGGCGGCTTCGGACAGCTCGAACAGCGCTTCCTGGTAGGCGGCCAGGGTGGCTTCGTCGTCCCGCAGCAGGCGGCCGATGGCCAGGGTGCGGCCGCTGCCGCCTTCGATGGCCAGCGACAGCTCGTCGAGGTGCTGCAGGAACACCGGCAGGATCGGGCAGCCGGTCTTGACCAGAAAGTCCAGCTTGGCCCCGGGCACGGTGCACAGCGGCGCAGGCAGCACGGCGGCCACCGCCGGCAGGTAGACGATGACGGTGCCCTGGTCGGTCTCCTCGGTCACCGCCTTGCGGTAGACGTGCGGGTCGGTGTTTTCAGCGTCGATGACCAGCACGCTGGCGTGCTCGCTTTCCAGGTGGGCCTGCAGGGCGGGCTCCAGCGCCGCGCCCGCGTCCATGAGAAAAGTGACTTTCCGCCCGGTCAGCAGCGGCTTCAGCGCCAGCCAGGCCGCCAGGTCGAGCCGGTTGGGCAGGATCAGACAGCCGCCCTGGGCGGGCAGGTGCTCCTGACCGGTCACGGTGAACTTGGGGGAGGGGGCGGAGGGAGCCATGGGCATGACGGTCGTGGGAGAAGGGAACGTGGTAAGATTAATCGGTGATGCCGGCGCATTTCCAGCGCGAAAAGCCCGGGCCGGGGTCCGGCTGCTCAGAGCATGAGCTGGAGCAGCAGCTCGCGGAGCTGTGCGCGCCACTTGGCCAGGTAGGCGAGCCGGGCCTGCAGCGCCTGCAGCTCCGCCCAGACGGCCGGGTCGCGGCGGTCCAGGCGCGCATCCAGGCCGGGCAGGGCGGCCTCCAGGGTCTGCCAGTGCGCTTCGATCTCCAGGCCCAGCGCCTCCAGGGATTCGCGCAGGGCCATTTCCTCGCCGGCGAGCAGGGCCCGGGCCAGGGCGCTTGCCGCCGCCTGCTTGCGTTTGACGAAGCCGCCGCCGGTCTGGAGCAGCGGCCCGAGCCGTTCAAACAGGGCCATCAGGGCCGGATCGAGCGGCACCGCCCGCCAGGGGGTGTCCGAATGCTGCTCGATCAGGTGCTTGAGCCGGCTCACCGGCGACTGCAGGATCTCCTGGGCGCGGTTGAGCTCGGCGGCGCGGCCGGCATCGCCGCCGGCCTGGTCGGGATGGGCCGCGCGCGTGGCGGCCAGGTAGGCCGCCTGCAGCGTCTCGGCATCGAGCGCGGCGCGCGGCGGCAGGCCGAGGAGGGCGAAGGCGTCCGCCATGGCGTCAGGCCGAGAAGCTTTCGCCGCAGGAGCAGGTGACCACCGCGTTGGGGTTGGTGACCTTGAAGCCGCCCTGCTGGAGGTCGTCGCTGTAGTCGAGTTCCGAGCCGCTGACGAACAGCGCGCTTTTCGGGTCGATGACCACGCGCACCTCGTTGGAGGTGACCAGGATGTCGCGGTTGGCCGGTCCGTCGACCAGGTCCATTTTGTACTGCAGGCCGGAGCAGCCGCCGCCGACGACGGCGACGCGCAGGGCGCCGTGCTCGGCGCGGCCCTGCTTGCTGAGCAGGCTGGTCAGCTTGCGGGCGGCGTTGGGAAGCACCTTGATGAGCTTCTCGTTGCCGATTTTGTAGGCGGGGGCGGCGGTCATCGTGGGGGAAGGTTCAGGCCTGCTGGCGCGCCTGCCAGGCGTCAAACTCCGCCTGGGGGGTGTTGAACACCGCGCCGCAGCGCGGGCAGGTGATCGTGGCCACGCCGTCCTCGAAGATGAAGCGCAGGTCCTCGGCGCTCAGCCGGCCCAGCAGCGGGAACATGCGCTCCGCCGTGCAGCCGCAGTCGAAGACGTAGCCGCGCGTCTCCATCAGCGCCAGCTGCTCGCTCTGGTCGAGCGTCGCCAGATCCTCCCGGCGCAGGCCGTTGAGCCAGGCCAGATCGGCGTCCGGCTCGGCCGAAATCTGCACAAAATCCTCGTCGTCGAGCCGGAACAGCCGGGTCGGGCGCTGCTCGCTCTGGGTGTAGAAGCGTTCGATGGTGGCGAGGATGTCGGTCCCGGAAAACTCGATCATGCTCTGCCGCGGCTGCATGTGCGGGCGGGTCGTCTGGGCGATGAACAGCGATTTGCCGCTGTCGCGCACGTCCTCGGTGAACAGGCGGCCGGTGACCCGCCCCGGCCGGCTGCCGCCGGTGACGAACAGGTTGAGCAGCGGCTCGTGGAAGTTGACGGTCCAGGCGCAGGTCTCGTCCTGCGGCCGCGAGGCCAGGTGCAGGGCGATGCCCGCCAGGGCCTCCTTGAGCAGGACGTCGAGCTCGTCGGGGTGCCGGATGCCGTGCTGCATCAGGTGCAGGTAGTAGTCCGTGTACAGCGGGCTGAAATGGCCGCGCACCAGCAGGCAGTTGCGCTGGCGGACGAAGTAGCTGCGGATTTCAACGACCGACAGGTCGGCGCTCGGCGTCGGGCTCATGGGGTGGGGAAAACGAAAACGGGGCCAGGCCGGGGCGGTGCCCGCGGCCTGGCCCCGGCGGCCTCACTTGGCCTTGATGTACAGATCCTTGAAGTAGACCACGCTCTGCGGGTCGTGCGCCTGGATGGCCATGGTGCCCTCGCTCAGCTTGCGGCCGGGCATGTTCTTCAGCGCGGTCGCCGGGTCCCAGCCTTCCGGCTCGGTCCAGTCGGTGGTCACCTGGCCGTTGATGCGGATGGTGATGCGCTTGCCGTCCACCTGGATGTGGTAGTCGAACCACTCGCCGTCGCCGACCGGCGCGGTGTTGAGCACGTCCTTGACCGCGTACAGGCCGCCGGTCTTCTTCGGATCCTTGTGGGCGGTGCTGTTGACCTGGCACTCGTAGCCCAGGTCCGGCCAGCCCTTGTCCTGGTACCGGGTGTGGATGTACAGGCCGGAGTTCGAGCCGGGCATGTGCTTGACCTTGGCCTTGAACTCGAAGCTCTTGAACTTGGCGTCGCCGTTCGGGCCGACGTAGAACAGGTGGGCGCGGCCGTTGCTGACCTTGATGGCGCCGTCTTCGACCGAGAAGCTGTGGGGGGTCTCCTCGTTGGATTTCCAGCCGGAGAGGTCCTTGCCGTTGAACATGGCGGTCCAGCCGTCGGTGGAGTCGGCGGCCGGGGCGGCGGTCGCGACCAGCAGCGCGGCGGCGAGAGCGGTGAGGTGGTTGAGTTTCATGGAGACCGGCGACTTAAACGGGCGCACGGCAAAAGTCCAGCGCCGCCGTGACCGGGAAGGGTGGGGCAGGGACGCGCTGCTGCGCGTCCGACGTGTCCGGCCCATGACGCGCTTCCACCCAACACCCTCCCACATACGCCTCCACGGCGCCGACGCAGCGGCGCCC
>CAYYJK010000143.1:0-8945 GCA_964472185.1 uncultured Prosthecobacter sp. | reverse complement strand
CCTCGCCGCTGGGCGAAGCCGGTGTCGGGGCCTGGCTGCTGCGCGAAATCGAGCGCGCCCACTTCACCCGCTATTTCAACCGCGCGGTTCTGGTCTGCGCCGTGGTGTTCATCGGGCCGTTTTTGAGCTGGGTGCGGATCGACCGCAGCCTGCTGCCGGCCTGGCGCCCCTGGACGGCCGGTCTGCGCCAGTGGGCGGCCGGCTTCGCCCTGGCTGCCGGCCTGCTGCTCCTGCTCGGCTTCCTCTTCGTGCAACTCGGCGCCTACCGGCTGCGCGCAAATCCCGGCTGGCTCAACCTGGGCCCGCCGCTCACGGCCGCCCTCGGGGCCGGCCTCGTCGAGGAGTTCTTCTTCCGCGGCCTGCTGCTCGGCCTGCTCCTGCGCACCATGCGCCCCCTGCAGGCGCTGCTTTGGGGCACCTTTGTGTTTGCGGTCGTGCATTTCCTGAAGCCGCCGGAAGGCTGGCAGCTCGCCGACGCGGACGTCGTCTGGAGCAGCGGTTTTGCGGTGCTGGCCCAGATCGCCCGCGGCTTTGGCGACGTGGAATTCCTGCTTGCCGAATTCGCCACCCTCTTCGCCGTCGGCTGGGTGCTGGCCCGGGCGCGCATGCACACCGGCGCCCTGTGGGCGGGCATCGGCCTGCACGGTGGCTGGGTGTTCGGGCTCAAGTACTTCAGCGCGCTGACGCGCCACCAACCCGGCTGGCTGCCGTGGATCGGCAGCAACCTCAAGATCGGCCTGATGCCTCTGCTGGTGGTTTTGCTGACCGGCTGGCTCGCCCTGCGGTGCCTGGCCCGCCGGCCCAAGCCATAAATCGTTTGCAGCCTCCCGTGCGGCAGGGCACATGGTTCACTCGCACCCCCTTGGCCGGAGTGGCGGAATTGGTAGACGCGCCAGACTTAGGATCTGGTTGGGCAACCAGTGCAGGTTCGAGTCCTGTCTCCGGCACCACGCGCGGACCGCCTTCCCAGGCAGATGCCAGGCCGAACCGGGCGCGAAACTGCCCGAAAAGGCGCGAAAAGTCACGTTTGACGGCACATAGGTGACGTGCCCCGATGGGGCGAATTGCACTCGCACGTGGTCCAGCGGAGAAGCCACCCTACCGCTTGACCAGGGCCTTGGTCGTGGGAGCGCGGCCGCCACCATTGGCGCGCGCCCAAGCGCCCGCTGGGTCAGGGATGCCTGAGAAAACGGGCTCTGGGTGCAACGCGTCCGACCCGCGTTCCGGGACTCACTGCACCGCCGCCAGCAGCCTGGGCAGGAGGTCGCTGATTTTCACGCGCTCCTGTTCGCCGCCGTCGCGGTGGCGCAGGGTGACGGTATCCTGCAGCTCGGGGCCCTTTTCGCCGAGGGTCTCAAAGTCGATGGTGACGCCGAACGGCGTGCCGACTTCGTCCTGGCGGGCGTAGCGGCGGCCGATGGAGGCGGTTTCGTCGTAGAAGCAGTTCATGTGCTTCTTAAGCAGGCCGTAGACCTCGCGCGCCTTGGCGACCAACTCCGGTTTGTTCTTCAGCAGCGGGAAGACGCCGACCTTGATCGGTGCTACGCGCGGATGGAAGCGCAGGACGGTGATGGTCTCCTTCTTGCCCTTGTCGTCGGTCTTCTCGGTCTCGTTGAACGCGTTGGCGATGACGGCCAGGGCCATGCGGTCCAGGCCGGCCGAGGGTTCGATGACGTGCGGAACGTAGCTGCCCTTGAACAGGCGGTCGAACCAGGCGCGGACGTCGGCTTCGGGCAGGGGGGCGCCCTTGGTCTTCGCCGCTTCGGCGGCCAGGCGTTTTTGGATGAGCGCCTCCTTCTGCGCGTCGCTGAGCTTGGCGGCGGCGTTCTTGAGCTCCTCGTCGAAGACCTCCTGGGTCTTGCCGCTGTGCTTCTGGTGCTGCGACAGGTCGAAGTCGCCGCGCGCGGCGATGCCTTCGAGCTCCTCGGTGCCGAAGGGGAACTCGCACAGGATGTCGACGCAGGCGCGGGCGTAGTGGGCGAGGTCCTCCGGCGTTTGCCAGTAGTATTCAAGCACGTCGCCGCCGAGGCCAATGGCCTCGTAGAACTTCGTGCGCTGGTCGACCCAGTAGCGGTGCCACAACTCCCAGCCCCAGTTCGGCTGCGGCTCGCTCAGGTCGGCGCCCTCCTGCCAGCCGGCAACTTCGCCGCAGATGATTTCGACGGCCTCGTCGGGCTTGATGAAGAACTCGAGCTCCATCTGCTCGAACTCGCGGCTGCGGAAGGTGAAGTTCTTCGGGGTGACCTCGTTGCGAAAGGCCTTGCCGATCTGGCCGATGCCGAAGGGCACCTTGACGCGGCTGGAGTCGAAGACGTTCTTGAACTGCGCGAAGATCGCCTGGGCGGTCTCGGGGCGCAGGTAGGTGACGTCCGCCTCGGTCGCGGTCGGGCCGAGGAAGGTCTTCAGCATGAGGTTGAAGGGGCGCGCTTCGCCGAGCAGGCCGCCGGTTTCCGGGTGGAAATCGACACTGCCGCTGACGGCGTCGATCTTGGCCTCGTCCAGGAGTTCGATCTCCTCGGGCTTGCCCGCGGCTTCGCCGGCATTCTGGGCGATGAGCAGGCGGATGCGCTTGCGGAAGCTCTCGACGTGCTCGCCGTTCTTCAGCAGGGCGGTGATCGGGCGGTCCCAGCGCCAGCCGCCGGCATTGCGTGCGCCGCCATACTTGAGCACGGTCCCCTCCTGGGGGTCGACGTGGTCGGCGCGCACGCGCTTGTTGGTCAGCGAGCATTCGCGCATGAGGTCGGCGAAGGTGTCGACGTGGCCGCTGGCCTTCCAGATGGCCGGGTTCATGAGGATGCTGGCGTCGAGGCCGAGCACGTCCTCGCGGTCGCGGGTCATGGTGCGCCACCAGGCGTCGCGCAGGTTGCGCTTCAGTTCGGCGCCGAGCGGACCGTAGTCCCAGACGCCGCCGCAACCGCCGTAGATTTCGCTGCTCTGAAAGATGAAGCCGCGGCGCTTGCAGAGGGAGACGATCTTCTCCATGAGCGCGGTCTGGGATTTGGCGTCGGTGGACATGGTGGCGGTAGGTTGAGAGGGCCGGCAAGAAGCCCTGTGCGCGCCTTTCCGCAAGGGAAAGCTGGCTTTACAAGCGGCGCGGGCGCGCCATTCCTGCCCGGTTCGCCCGATTTCCGCCATGCGCGCCCTCATCCAACGCTCGAAAAACGCCGCTGTCAGCATCGCCGGGGAGGTGGTGGGCGCCATCGACCACGGTCTGGTCATCCTGCTCGGCATCGAGGCGGCGGACACGGCCGCGGATGCCGACTGGCTGGCGGGCAAGATCGCCCAGATGCGGATCTTTGCCGACGCCGAGGGCCGGATGAACCTGAGCGTGCGCGACGTCGGCGGCGGGGTGCTGGTGGTCAGCCAGTTCACCCTGCATGCCAGCACGCGCAAGGGCAACCGGCCCAGCTTCATCCGCGCGGCCCGGCCGGAGCAGGCGGTGCCGCTGTACGAGCACTTTTTGGCGGCGCTGGAGCGCGAAGCCGGCCTGCCGGTGGCCCGCGGCGTCTTTGGTGCGGACATGCAGGTGGCGCTGGTCAACGACGGGCCGGTGACCCTCTGGATGGACAGCCAGGCTCGGGAATAACTTTGGGTCTGACGCCGCGAGCACTTTCGGGTTGCGCATCCAGTCGATGTGCCCACCTTCGCCCTCCCTCAAATTTCCCCCTTATGCGCCGTCGCTCCAATCCCCTGTCCGAACGCAACATCAAACGCATTGACACCCGCCCTGACGCAGCCAAACAGACCCACGGTTTCCAGGTCTGCATTTCCCGCAACGGCTCGCTGCACACCAAGCATTTTTCGGACAGTCTTTACGGCGGAACCAAGGGGGCCCTTAAGGTGGCACGCGCCTACCGCGACCAGCTGCTGGGCGAGATGCCGGAGATCGAGGCCAGCCGCATTGCCCACACCACCAACGCCAAGAACAAGAGCGGCCATGTCGGCATCTCCTACCGCAAGTACAAGACCGTCAAGGGCAAGGTCACGCGCCTGATCGCGGTTTCCGTGCGTGCCGAGAAGGGCCGCACGGTTTCGCGCGTCTACCGCTACACCAAGGAGACCCATGCGCAGGTGCTGGCCGAGGCGATCGCCTTCCGCGAGGAGGTGCTGCGCGAGCGCCTGGCTCGCGAAGGCGGCCTGTCCGGCATCGTCAAGGCGAAGAACCCGGTGCTGAAGAAGTCGGCCGCTCCGGCCAAGAAGGCGTCGGCCAAGAAAGCCGCCGCTCCGGCGCGCAAGGCCGCCAGAAAGGCGGCGAAACCGGCGAAGAAAGTCCCTGCCGCCAAAACGAAGGCGGCGGTGAAGAAGGCGGCCGCCCTGGCGAAGAAGGCGCCGGCCAGGAAAGCCGCCGCTCCGGCGGGCAAGCCGCTCAAGAAGGCCAAGCCGGCCAAGAAGGCGGTGAAAAAGGCCCGCCGCTGAGGTTTTTTGGCGCGCTCGCCGGGCCTGGCCCGATCCGAACCCGGAACGCCAGTTCCGGGTTCGCCGTTGCCGGGCGGGCGGCTCAATCCGCGTGCGCCGGCTTGCCGATGCCGTAGACCCGGAAGCCGATGGCTTCAAGACGGGCATGGTCCAGCAGGTTGCGGCCGTCAAAGATCCAGGCGGGTTTGAGCATCGAATCGTACAGCGCCTGGAAATCCAGCGCGCGGAAGGCGTCCCACTCGGTGAGCACGAGCAGGGCATGGGCGCCGCGGGCGGCCTCCAGCGGGCAGGCGCAGACTTCGACGCGCGGGTCGGTTGCCGCCACGTCGAGGTCGCCGCGGATCTGGGCGGCCCCGACTTTGGGGTCGTGAATGGCCAGGGCGGCGCGTTCCTCCAGCAGGTCCCTGCAGACGTGGATGGCGGCGGACTCGCGGGTGTCGTTGGTGTCCTTTTTGAAGGCGAAACCGAGCACGGCGATGCGCTTGCCGGTGACGGTGTTGAACAGGGTGCGCACGATGCGTTCGGAGAAGCGGCGCTTCTGCCAGTCGTTCATGCGGATGACGTGGTCCCAGTAAGCGGCCACCTCCGGCAGGCCGAAATGGCCGCACAGGTAGACCAGATTGAGGACGTCCTTCTGAAAGCAGGAGCCGCCGAAGCCGACCGAGGCCTTGAGGAACTTCGGGCCGATGCGCGTGTCGGTGCCGATGGCGCGCGCCACCTCGTCGACATCGGCGCCGGTGGTCTCGCAGAGGGCGGAGATGCTGTTGATCGAGGAGATGCGCTGGGCCAGGAAGGCGTTGGCGACCAGCTTGGACAGTTCGGAGGACCAGAGGTTGGTGGTGAGGATGCGCTCGCGCGGCACCCAGCGGGCGTAGATGCCGGCCAGGGTCTCAATCGCGGCCCGCCCGGTGGGGCCGGGGTCGCCGCCGATGAGGATGCGGTCCGGGTGGGTCAGGTCGGCGACGGCGGTGCCTTCGGCCAGGAACTCGGGGTTGGAGAGCACCTGGTGCTGCAGCCCGCGGCCGTTGGATGCGAGGATGGTCTGGATCGCCTCGGCCGTCTTGACCGGGATGGTGCTCTTTTCGACGATGATCTTCGGCGTTTCGGCGGTCTCGGCGATGGTGCGCGCCACCGCCTCGACGTAGCGCAGGTCGGCGGCCTTGTGGGCGCCGATGCCGTAGGTCTTGGTCGGCGTGTTGACGCTGACAAAGACGATGTCGGCGGCGCGGATGGCGGCCTGGACGTCGGTGGAGAAGAACAGGTTGCGGCCGCGCGCGCTGCGCACGATCTCATCGAGGCCCGGTTCGTAGACCGGCAGGTCGTCGGAGTTCCAGGCGGCGATGCGGGCGGCGTTGAGGTCGACCACCTCGACCCGCAGATCCGGGCACTTGGCGGCGATCATCGCCATGGTGGGGCCGCCGACATAACCGGCGCCGATGCAGCAGAGGTTCATGGGGCAGCGACGGACTGGGGTGGATTATTTCCGGGCGCCGCCGTTCAGCAGCCGGTCGAAGTAGGCGATGGTGCGGTCCAGGCCTTCGGCCAGCGGCACCTTCGGCTCCCAGCCCAGGTGGGATTTGGCCAGCGTGATGTCCGGGCGGCGCTGCTTCGGGTCGTCCGAGGGCAGGGGGTGGAAGGTGATTTTGGATTTGCCGCCGGTCTTCTGCAGCACCAGTTCGGCGAGTTCAAGCATGGTGAACTCGCCGGGATTGCCGAGGTTGACTGGGCCTGTCAGCCCGGGCGTTTCCATGAAACGCACGAAGCCCTCGATGAGGTCGTCGACGAAGCAGAAGCTGCGCGTCTGGCTGCCGTCGCCGTAGATGGTGATGTCCTGG
Source organism: uncultured Prosthecobacter sp. (assembly GCA_964472185.1). Classification (GTDB taxonomy): domain Bacteria; phylum Verrucomicrobiota; class Verrucomicrobiia; order Verrucomicrobiales; family Verrucomicrobiaceae; genus Prosthecobacter. Next base: position 2,694 of record CAYYJK010000143.1, on the reverse strand, counting down.
CCGCGCAGGGCCTGGACGATGAAGTTCGAGACGACGCGGCCGTCGTCGGGCAGCATGCGCGGGCCGTAGGTGTTGAAGATGCGCACGACGCGGATGTCGACGCCGTTCTGGCGGTGGTAGTCGAAGAACAGGGTCTCGGCGCAGCGTTTGCCCTCGTCGTAGCAGGCGCGCAGGCCGATCGGGTTGACGTTGCCGCGGTAGCTTTCCGGCTGAGGGTGCACTTCGGGGTCGCCGTAGACCTCGGAGGTCGAGGCTTGGAAGACGCGGGCGCCGGTGCGCTTGGCCAGGCCGAGCGCGTTGATCGCGCCCATGACCGAGGTCTTCACCGTCTTGATGGCGTTGTGCTGGTAATGCGGCGGCGAGGCCGGGCAGGCGAGGTTGTAGATGCGGTCGACTTCGGCCTTGAAGGGATCGATGACGTCGTGACGGATCAGCTCGAAGTTCGGATTGCCGAGGTGGGCGGCGATGTTGACCTTGCGGCCGGTGAAGAAGTTGTCCAGGCAGAGCACCTCATGGCCCTCGCCGAGCAGGCGTTCGCAGAGGTGGGAGCCGAGGAAGCCGGCACCGCCGGTGACTAGGATTCGCATAAGGCGTTTTGGTAGAGTGGCGGTCCGGCAAGTCAAGCGGCGTTGAGATTTCCCCGCCTCCGCGGGGGCGGGGGCCAAAAAAAGGCCGCCCCCTGGCGGGAGCGGCCTTTTCCTGGCGGCGTCAGGGGTCAGCCCTCGCCGCTGGCGGCAAGCTGGGCGATGACGCTGAAGTCTTCCAGGGTCGTGGTGTCGCCCTTGATGACTTCGCCTGCGGCGATCTGCTTGAGCAGGCGGCGCATGATCTTGCCGGAGCGGGTCTTCGGCAGGGCGGCGGCGAAGCGGATTTCGTCCGGGGTGGCCACCGGGCCGATGACCTTGCGCACGTGCTTCTTCAGTTCCTCGGACAGTTCCCGGTCGGCTTTGACACCTTCCTTGACGGTCACGAAGCAGACCACGCCCTGGCCCTTCATCTCGTCCGGGCGGCCGACTACGGCGGATTCCGCCACGGCCGGGTGCGAAATCAGCGCGCTTTCCACCTCGGCGGTGCCCAGGCGGTGACCGGCGACGTTGAGCACGTCGTCGATGCGGCCGATGATCCAGAAGTAGCCGTCCTTGTCGCGGCGGGCGCCGTCACCGGCGAAGTACCAGCCCTTGAACTCGCTCCAGTAGGTTTCCTGGAAGCGCTTCTTGTCGCCCCAGATGCCGCGCAGCATGGACGGCCAGGGCTTGCGGATGACCAGCTTGCCCTGCTCGTCCTTGCCGACCTCCTTGCCGGTGTCGTCCACCACCGCGGCGTCGACGCCGAAGAAGGGCAGGGTGGCGGTGCCGGGCTTGGTCGGGGTGGCGCCGGGAATCGGGGTGATCATGTGGCCGCCGGTTTCGGTCTGCCACCAGGTGTCGACGATCGGGCAGCGGCCGCCGCCGACCTTCTCGTGGTACCACATCCAGGCTTCCGGGTTGATCGGCTCGCCGACGGTGCCGAGCAGGCGCAGGCTGCTGAGGTCGTGCTTCTTGAGCCACTCGTCGCCCCATTTCATGAAGGCGCGGATGGCGGTCGGCGCAGTGTAGAAGACCGAGACGGCGTACTCCTCGATGATGCGCCAGAAGCGGTCGTTTTCCGGCCAGTTCGGCGCGCCTTCGTACATCAGCGAGGTGGCGCCGAGGGCGAGCGGGCCGTAGACCAGGTAGCTGTGGCCGGTGACCCAGCCGACGTCGGCCGTGCACCAGTAGACGTCGTCGTCGCGCAGGTCGAAGACGTACTTGCAGGTCATCTGGGCGTGCAGCAGGTAGCCGCCGGTGCTGTGCAGGATGCCCTTGGGCTTGCCGGTGCTGCCGCTGGTGTACAGGACAAACAGCGGGGCTTCGGAGTCCATCGGCACGGACGGGCAGCGGGCGTCGACGTATTCCAGTTCGCGGTGCCACCAGACGTCGCGGCCCTCCTCGATGTGCACGTCCTGGCCGGTGCGCTTGAAGACGACGACCGTCTTGACCGGCGTGTCCTTGGCCTTGAGGGCGTCGTCGACGTTCTTCTTGAGCGGCACCACGGCGCCGCGGCGGTAGCCGCCGTCCGCGGTGATGATGATCTTTGCGCCGCTGTCGAGCACGCGGTCCTTGATGCTCTCCGCGCTGAAGCCGCCGAAGACGACGCTGTGCACGGCGCCGATGCGGGTGCAGGCGAGCATGGCCACGGCCGCTTCGGGGACCATCGGCATGTAGATGATGACGCGGTCGCCGGCCTTGACCTTGTGGCGCTTCAGCACGTTGGCGAAGCGGCAGACCTCGCGGTGCAGCTGCTGGTAGGTGAGCACGCGCTTCTCGCCGGGTTCACCCTCCCAGATCAGCGCCGCCTTGGTGCGGTGCGGGCCGTGCAGGTGGCGGTCCAGGCAGTTTTCGCTGACGTTGAGCTTGCCGCCGAGGAACCACTTGGCGTTCGGGCACTTCCATTCCAGGACCTTGGTGAAGGGCTTCTGCCAGGTCAGTTCCTTGGCTTCGCGGGCGAAAAACTTCTCCGGCTGCTTGATCGACTCCTCGTACATCTCCCGGTATTCGGCCATGCTGCCGATGCGGGCGGTCTTGGCGAAGCCCGCGGCGGGCTTGAAGACGCGGTTTTCGGTCAGCAGGGCGGGCGACTTGGCGCTGCCCTTCTTCGCGGCGCCCTTCCGTGCGG
>CAYYJK010000142.1:0-8947 GCA_964472185.1 uncultured Prosthecobacter sp. | reverse complement strand
CGGAGCAATCGCCAGGCGCTGTACCGCCAGGCCGGGCTCGGACGGAGTGCGCGCATCGCGGCGACGACCCAGCGCGTGAGCACCCGCGCGGGCACCGGGGCGAAATCGGCCGGCGGCAGGACCAAGTCTCGCCCGGGTTTCCACTCCCACCCAGCCGCCGCCTCGGTCAGCCGGGCCGCCGCGTCACCGCCAAGGGCTGCACGCGCCAGCCAGACTTCCAAGCCGGGGATGGATTCCGTGCCTGCCCCCGAGTCCAGGCGACCCAGCGCTTCCTGCAACGCCGGACCCAGCCGCGTCTGGAGATCGCCGGCCCGGCCCTCGAGCAGCCAGCCGGCCACCAGGAGCACGCTTGGCCGCAGCACGGCGGGGTCGCGGCTCTTGAGCGCACGCAGGGCGGTTTCTCGCGGATCCTGCCGCTTCTCCGGCGGCGATTCGCCACCGTGCAGGTGCCGCCAGAGCAGGTAGTCCGGTCGGGAACCGTGCTGCGCATCCGCCGCCCGCCAGTAGTCACGCAGCGCCCCGCGCGCAGGCGGGCCCGCCTGCGCCTGCCGCCAGGCGTCGAAAGCGCGCGCAATGTCCGCCAGGGGCAGGCTGGAAGCGGGCGGCGCGGCGGCCGGGCGATGACGGTGACGGTGCGGACGCGATCCGTGGGCTGGGCGCATGGCGAAGAACGCACAGACTACGCGGCTGCGGCCCGAGGGCAAATGTCCGGCGGCCGCGGCTCACGGATCCGTGAGGTTCGGCGCCCACATGCCGGTTTCCTTCACCGGCGGGGTCACTCCGTTGGCCGGGAAGCTGGCCTTGACCGCTTGACGCAACTGCGCGGCAAGGTCGGCCACCGTCTTCTCCTGCGTCGGCGCGGCGGCCAGATTGGTCCGCTCCTGCGGATCCGCGTCATGGTCGTAGAGTTCACGCCCGGCCCGGCCCTCATCCCACTCGGTGTAGCGCCAGCGCGGCGTGCGCAGCGAGTAGCCAAAGATGCGCTTGCCGTTGTCCCCCGCCGCAGGGCTGGCGCCGGCGCGCTTGAAACCGCCGCCGCGCACGACCTGGCTAAGCACCCAGCCGCGGCCCGGGGCTTCCGGGTTTTTCAGCATCGGCACCAGGCTCTGGCCCTGCAGGTTGGCCGGCGCGGGCACCCCGCAGAGTTCCGCCAGCGTCGGATACAGGTCGATCAGGCCCACCGGCGCCTGGGCGACGCCGCCGTGCGTCACCCCCGGGCCGGCGAGGATCAGCGGCACCCGGGCGCTTTCCTCGAACAGGCTCTGCTTCTGCCAGAGGCCGTGTTCGCCGAGGTGGTAGCCGTGGTCGCTGGTGAAGACGACGATCGTGTTGTCCGCCAGGCCGAGGCGGTCGAGGGCATCGAGCACGACGCCGGCCTGCGCATCCATGAAGCTGATGCTGGCAAAGTAGGCCTGCACCGCCTGCCGGCGCAGCTCGTCGGTGAGCTTGTCCTGCTCCTTCTTGTAGCTGCCGAGCGCGTGCTTGGGCAGGTCGGCCTGGTCCTCCAGGACGCCCTGCACGACCGGCATCTGCGCCTCCGGATAGCCTTCAAACCAGGGCTTGGGCGCGACGTAGGGCGTGTGCGGGCGGAAGAAGCCGAGGGCGAGGAAGAACGGCCGGCTCCGGTCGCGGGCGCAGCGTTCGAGCACCCAGGCCGCTTCGCGCGCCATCAGGCCGTCGGTGTGCTTTTCATCGGGACTGGGCGAGGCGTACCAGCTGAGCGTGCCGCCGAAGTTGCCGGGAATGAGGCTGAAGATGTTGGGCGTGTCTTCCAGGCGGTCGGCGCCCGCCGGGTTGATTTCCATCTCCCAGGAGCCGGGATCGTCGTGGCCGTTGGTGCCGATCGAGTTGGGCACATTGTAGTGGTAGAGCTTGCCAATGCGCGCGGCGAAATAACCAGCCTGGCGGAAGGCCTGCGGCAGGCTGCGGTGCGAGGGGAGGGTCTGGCGAAACAGCTGGCCGTTGGTGAGGATGCCGCTGCTGTTCGGATACAGGCCGGTGAGCATCGAATTGCGGCTCGGACCGCACAGCGGAAACTGGCAGGCCGCCCGGTCGAAGCGCACGCCGCGGGCCGCCAGCTTGTCGAGGTTGGGCGTCTTCACCAGCGGATGCCCGTAGCAGCCGAGGCTGTTGTTGAGGTCATCGGCGATGAGGAACAGCACGTTGGGCCGGGCGGCAGTGGCGGCGGCCGGCACAAGCAGGACGGCGAGCAGGAAGCGGGCAAAGCGTTTCATGGCGGGACCGCGCGGAAACGCGCCGCCTGCGCGGGTTCTCTCGGCAAATGCCGCGTCAGTCGCCGTTTGGGCGGTAGCGCGAAGCCTCGTTCTGCGCGTTCGGTCCCTGCTTGCCCAGCCCCTGAAGGTACTCGCTCAAGGATTCGTCCTCGCTGGGCGACAGCGGCCGCCGGTCCGGATCGGCCAGCAGCCAGCCGGCCCAGCGGCGCGCCACCGCTTCCGTCTCCGGCCCGCGCGCCGGCACGCCCTGGATGGCGGCGCGCTGATCCTCCAGGTCCAGCGCCTGCGCCTTGCCGTCAGCCGACAGCCGGCGGCGCGCCAGCGACTCCGCCAGATCGAGGAACCAGCCGGGCAGGCGCGCGCCCGTGACCGGCATGGGCAGGGAGAACCAGCCCTGCTGGTCGATGCGGAACACCAGCCGGCGTCCGTCATCGCTGACGTGCACCTCGTCGATGCCGGCGCCCTGGCGAATGCCGGGAGTCAGGCAGTCGCCGCTGGCGGCATCCCAGACGCGGATCTCGCCCTCGTCCGTGACGGTGACCAAATGGCGGGCATCGGCGCTCAGGGCCAGGGCACTGACGAAGGAATCGTGCCGCAGGGCGATGCCGGTCGGCTGGCCGCTGACGACGTCCCACAGACGCACCTCCTGATCGCGGCCGGAGGTCACCGCCAGACGGCCGTCCTCGGACACCGTCACCGCGCCAACGGCCGGAGGATGGGTGAACACCGGCCCCAGCGGCTGCCGGCGGGCGAGATCGTAAACCTGGACCTCCCCGGCGCCGTTGGCGGCAGCCACCAGCGTGCCGGCGCGGTTCCAGCCGCGGGCGGTGGCGGCGCGGATCGTTTCGGGCGCCTCGGCGGGCAGGACCGGCGTGTCGCGGTAAGCCTGATCCGGCGCTGCCAGGAAGCGGCGCGTGGACATGCGGTGGTGCACGCTCCAGGCCTGCACCAGGGGCTCCTGGCGCGGCGCCACCACCAGCATGGAGCCGTCGGGCGACACACTGACCTCGGCGACGCTGTGGCGCAGGCGGTGCTGCATGCGTTCGCCGGTGAGCGGGTTCCAGATCCGCATTTCGCCATGGCGCGAGACGCTGGTGATCAGGCCGCGTTCCAGCGCCTGGGCGGCGACCACCACCTCGCCGTCGTGCGGCTGGGCGGGCGTGCGCGGCTGGCCCTTGGTCAAATCCCAGGCATGCAGGTAACCGCGGCCGTCGCCGACGGTCAGCAGGCTGCCGTTGGCGTTGATGCTCAGGCAGGTGACGGCCGAAGGATGCGACAGCGGCGCCAGCAGTTCGGTTTCCGCGCGGTAGTTGCCGACGTGGACAACGCCGGAATGCAGGCCGATGACGATCATCTCCCGCTCCCGGTGCAGGGCCAGGGCGGCGATCCCGTCCTCGGCCTCAAAGGGGCTGCCGACCGCCTGGCCGGAACTGAGGTCCCAGATGGTGACGCGGCCCTTCACCTCGCCGCCGTCCAGCGGGCAGGCGGCCGCCACCACGGTGCCCAGATAATCGAGCGCGACGACGCTGACCGGCGCCTTGTCAGCCGCCGCCTTCAGCACCAGCGCCGGCCGCTGCGGCTGGCGCAGGTCCCAGATCTGCACGGTGCCGTCCTCGCTGCCGGCCGCGAGCGTCTGGCCGTCGCCGGACAGGGTCAGGCACAGCACCGACTGCGGCAGTTCCGGCTGCAGGGGCTGGCGCCGACCGTCGCTGAGCGACCGGAGTTCCACCCGGCCTTTGTCATCGGCCAGGATGGCCAGCCGGCCGTCGTGCGTGACCGTCAGGCAGGTCGCCATGACCCCAGGCGACAGCAGTTCGTCCTGGCGCTTGAACTCGTCCAAGTCCCAGGTGCTGAGCACATCCCGCGCCGAGCCGCCCGCCGACGGCGCCGAGACCGCCAGCACGCGCCGAGCCTGGCGGCTGAGCGCCACCAGCCGCGCCTCGCGCGCGCCGTCCGGCAGCGGCAGCTCCGGCGTGTTCGGGTGCAGCAGGTGCACGTGCTCGAGCAGGCTCAGCAGGTTCGTCGCCGCCAGTTCGTTGTCCGGATCCGTGCGCAGCGCCCGGCACAGCCAGGCCACCGATTCCGTGTAGTCCGTGCGTTCGATCAGCTGCCGCGCCATCGCCTCGTCCGAACGCGAGTAGGATTTCTTCAGCTCCTCACGTCCGCGCATCGCTTCGACACGGTTCTTTTCCGCCTCGAAGTAGAGCGCGGTGCTGGTGATGCCCCCCGAGAGCACGGCAAGGGCGACGGCGACGCTGGCGGCCACGCCGACCCGGTGCCGGCGCACGAACTTGCCGATCAGGTAGCGGCGGCTCGGCGGGCAGGCGTGCACGGGCTGGTGCTGCAGGAACCGGCGCAGGTCGTTGGCGAGCTCGTCGGCGCTGCCGTAGCGGCGTTTGGGATCGCGCTCCAGGGCCTTGAGCACGATCCAGTCGAGGTCGCCCTTGAGCGAAGGCTCGCGCGAACTCGGCCGCGGCGGATCCAGCTCGACCTGGTCGCGCAGGATCTGGTGCAGAGGCTTCTGCGCCAGGTCCATGGGCGAGACCAGGGACTTGCCGGTGAGCAGCTCGAGCAGGATGGAGCCGAGCGCGTACACGTCCGAACGCGTGTCGACGTGCGAGCTGCCGTGTTCGATCTGTTCGGGACTGATGTAGCCCGGCGTGCCGACCAGCTGGTCCATGCCCGTGGCCAGCGTCTGGCTGCCGTCCTTGTGCTCGAGCACCTTGGCGATGCCGAAGTCGATGACCTTCGGCACCGGCTGGCCGTCCTCCTCCATGACCAGGACGTTGGAAGGCTTGAGGTCGCGGTGGATGATCCCCTTCTGGTGGGCGTGATTGACCGCCTGGCAGACCGGAATGAACAGCTCCAGGCGCTGGCGCAGGCTGAGCTCGTGGCGGCTGCAGTAGCTGGTGATCGAGCGGCCGCGCACCAGCTCCATCACAAAGAAGGGCTGGCCGCGCCCGGTCTGACCCGCGTCGAGCACGCGCGCGATGTTCGGGTGCTCCATCAGCGCCAGCGACTGGCGCTCGGTGTCGAAGCGGGCGATCACCTGCTCGGTGTCCATGCCGGCCTTGAGCACCTTGACCGCCACCAGGCGCTGGATGGGCTGGATCTGCTCGGCCTTGTACACCAGACCGAAGCCGCCCTCGCCGAGCTTTTCCAGCAGGCGGAACTTGCCGTCGATCCAGCCGTCGTTCTCCTGCAACAGATCGCCGGCGCGCGCGCCCGGCGCCGGGCCGGACCGCAGTGCCGGCAGGGAACGCTCGCGCAGGCTGTCGACCACCAGGGTCGCGTCCGCGCTGTCGTCGGGCGGCAGAAAGGCCGGATCGTCGGAAGATGGCGGGGCGGCGTCCACAGATTTCGCGACTAGGGGAAGCATGCAACGCGCCCTTGCGCAAACAAAGTTCGCGGCAAAGCGGCGCCTCGGACCCGAGTCAGGACGGCGGCTGCAGGCGGCGCCAGCCGTGCACGAGCAGCACCAGCGCGACGCTGCCCAGCAGGGTGGGAAACAGCAGGAAGCTCCAGTCCGGCTGCAGCGCAAAGACGATCAGCGGATTCGAACCGGCCGGCGGATGCACCAGCCGCAGGCCGAGCATGAGCGCGATGGCCAGCCCCACGCCCAATCCCTCCGCCCACCAGACGGGGCCGCAGGCATGCAAGGCCGCCAGCCCGATCGCGCTGCACAGCACGTGCGCGCCGATGACGCGGCCGGGTTTGCAGAAGCCGGAGTCCGGGAAGCCCAGCAGCAGCACGGCCGAGGAGCCCCAGGAACCGAGCAGCAGCGGCCAGGCCGAATGCCGCGCCGCCGCCAGCAGGCCGATGACGAGGGCCCCGCCGAACCCGGCCAGCAGCGCCTGCTTCCAGCGCTGCTTGCGGCGGGACCGTCGGTGGTGAGTCATGCAGCGCGGGCGGGCCGGGGTCTCAGCAGGCGGCGGCCGGCAGCTCGCGGCCGATCTCGTTCACGCGGTAGCCGAAACCGCTGCCGCCGAGCGTGCTGAAATCGACCACGCCGCCGCGCCGGCGATACAGTCCGGGATGAACCTTCTCCTCGGCCAGCGAGGCGTCCGGATAGAACTGCATGGCGTTGCACTCGACGCCCTGGATGGTGCCGGCATGGGCGGCAAGGCGGACGTGCGGGATGATGGCCAGCATCGGGTTGGTCAGGTCCTGAACCATGAGCGGCATGCCGTGCGCCTTGGCCCAGCAAAGGCTGAGCAGGGCGCCGGTCTGGGTCTTGCAGGTCTTCAGCGCCACGCCGGACCAGCCGAGGCGGCGGCCCAGGCGGACAAACTCCCAGTCGTGCGCGCTTTCATCGAGGAACAGCGGCTTGCGGGCGGAAACGCTGCGCACATCGATCTGGTTCGCCTCCAGGTCGTAGGGGAAGGGCTGCTCGACGTAGAGGGTGCGCGCGTAGATTTCCGGCTCGTCGGCGAGCAGGCGGTCGGTGATGGCGTTGACGTAGGCGGGATCCCGGACCGTGCAGTTGAAGTCCGCGCTCAGCCAGCGCACGCCGCGCGCCAGACCGATCCGGCCGACGCGCACCATGCGCTCGTAGTCCCAGGCGTCGTCGTTGCCGCGCAGCTTGACCTTCAGGCAGGTCAGTCCGTCGCGCTCGATCCAGTCGGAGAGCAGCACCGGATGGCCGTCGTCCGGCTCGGCGCCGGTGAGGTCGCAGGCCTCAAGGGCATCGACCCCGCCAACGAGGTGCCAGACCGGCAGCCGGGTGGGCACCGCCCCGGTGACCAGGTAGTCCTGCGGGTAGCGGCCGGCGAAATCGACGCCGCTGCCGGTCTCCGGTTCCAAATAGGCCGCCAGATCGCGGTTCATGAACTCCGGCCCGTAGGTCGTGTACACGTCGCGGCCGAGCAGGTTGCCGTAGGCGTCATGGATGGCGATGTCGAAGGCGCTGAACGCCACCAGCGAGCCCAGGTAGGGCATCGCCGGGCCGCCGGCCTCGGCATTGGCCGCGGCCAGCGTCTCCGCCAGCGGCCCGTGGATGAAGTCCTGGCCGATCTCCATCGGATGGCCCAGCAGGCCCGAAGCCGCCAGGCGCTGCGCCAGACGGACCGAAAACGCCTCCATGCGCTGGGCGCGCTCAGCCACGCTCAGCGTGCTCGGCCAGACCCAGGAGACGCTCAGCGGCGTCTCGCCCCAGCCCTCGGCCGTGTGGCCCTGGCGGTCGGCGACCGTCACCTTCGTGCGCAGGCAGACGGCGCTGGTCACCGTCTCTGGACCGAATTTCAGCGGCACGCGCATGCTGACCGGGAGGAAGTGGACGCTGGCCTGGAGAACGCGGATGTCGGTGGACTTCATGGGAGGGGGTCAGTCTGGGGTGCGGCCGCTCGGGGCGGTTCTGGAAAGGCGGCTCCGATTCAGGCCAGCCGGGCGGCCAACTGCGCGGCCAGCGCCTTGGGCTGGTCAAGCGGCGCCTCGGCGTCCAGCTCGACCGGCGCCGCGGCCAGATCGGCCTCGTTGAAGACCCGCACCGCCATGTGCAGGCGGCCGTCCGCCACGCGGGTGTGGGCGCCGACCGGGGTCTGGCAGCCGGCGCCAAGCAGGCGCAGGAACTCGCGCTCCGCAGTGACCCGCGCCTCGGTCTCGGCATCGTTGAGGGCGCGCAGGCGCTGCCAGGTCGCCTCGTCGCCCTGGCGGCATTCGATGGCGATCGCCCCCTGCCCGGCCGCCGGCAAGAAGGCCTCCGGATCAAGCGTCAGGGCGCTGAGCATTTCCCCGTCGATGGCGATGCGGTCGCCGGTCATCAGGCCGAGGCGGATCAGGCCCGCCGCCGCCAGCAGCACCGCATCCAGCGGCTGTTCGCCGAGCACCTTCTTGACCCGCGTCGGCACGTTGCCGCGGATCTCGACGATCTCCACGTCCGGCCGCAGCCACTTCAGCTGGGCGGCGCGGCGCACGCTGCTGGTGCCCACCCGCGCGCCCGGCGGCAGGCTCTGCAGGGTGTGCGGCTGGCGCGTGATGAGCACATCCTCAATGGCGGCGCGCGGCAGCACGGCGGCAATCACAAACCCCGGCGCCAGGTCCGAGGGCACATCCTTCAGGCTGTGCACGGCGGCATCGATCTCGCCGCGCTCCAGCGCCACCTCGAGCTCCTTGATGAAGATGCCCTTGTCGACCTGGGCCACGCCGCTGAACTCGGAAAACCGCAGGTCCTGGCGCTTGTCGCCGCTGGTCTGGATGATCTGGCGGACGACGTCGAGCCCGGCGTGCGCCTGCTGCAGGGCGGCGGTGACCATGCGCGTCTGGGTGAGGGCCAGCTCGCTGCCGCGGGTGCCGAGGGTGAGGGTGGAGGGGGACATTCCCGGCATGTTTCCGCGCAAAGCGGGCGCGTGCAAAGGAATCGTGCAGGAAGCGCCCGCCTCAGGCCGTGGCCAGCCGCGCCGGCGGCGGGTTGCCGAAGCCGAACTTTTCCAGCTGCTCCTCGATGATCTGCTCGCAGGCCGCCAGCTGGCGCTCGCGCTCGCGCCGCCCCTCGTCGGCAATCGCCTGCAGGGCGTCGATGTCGTAGAGGTAGACCCCTTCGATCTGGTTCACCGCCGGATCGACGTCGCGCGGCACGGCGATGTCGATGATCAGCAAGGGCTCCCAGCGGCGCTTGCGCATGACCTGCTCGATCATCTCGGGCTTGATGACGAAATGCGGCGCGCTGGTGCTGGAGATGATCACGTCGACCTCGTGCAGGGCGTGCTCCCACTCGT
>CAYYJK010000141.1:0-8951 GCA_964472185.1 uncultured Prosthecobacter sp. | reverse complement strand
GACGGCGTTGCGCAGCAGGGTCAGGCCGGCGTCCTGGCTCTTCTCCGGGTGAAACTGCACGGCCATCAGGCGCTCTTTGGCGATGCCGGCGACGAAGGGCACGCCATACTCGGTGCGGCAGAGCGCCAAGGCGTTGTCGTCCACTTCCGGGTAGTAGCTGTGCACGTAGTAGAAGTGCGAGGGGTTGGGCAGGCCCTGCCACCAGGCCGCGCCGCGCGCCTGCCACTGCACCTGGTTCCAGCCCATGTGCGGGATCTTCAGGCCGGCTCCGGCCGGGAACTTGCGCACGCGGCCGGGGACGATGCCGAGGCCGGCGACGCCGGGCGATTCCTCGCTGGATTCGAACAGCAGCTGGTAGCCGAGGCAGAAGCCCAGGTAGGGGCGTTCCGCCTGCAGCCAGGCGCGCAGCGGCTCCCAGAGACCGCGCTCCTTGAGGATGCGGACGCTGTCGCCAAAGGCGCCCTGGCCAGGAAAGACCAGAAGGTCGATGCCGTCGAAGCCGGCGGGGTCGGTGACCAGCCGGGCCGGGCGGCCGATGGCGGCAAAGGCATTGAGCACGCTGCGCAGGTTGCCAGCGCCGTAATCAAGCACTCCCAGATTCATGGTCAGAGGACGTCCTTGGTGCTGGGAATGCCGGTCACGCGCGGATCGATGCGGGTGGCGGCGTCGAGGGCGCGGGCAAGGCCCTTGAAGATGGCTTCAGCCATGTGATGGGCGTCGCGGCCGCGGCGGATCTCGACGTGCAGGGTGCAGAGCAGGCTGCTTGAGAAGGCGCGCAGGAACTCCTCGACGAGCTGGTAGCTGAAGACGCCGGCACGGCCGCCGATCGCCTCGACCTTGTCGGGGGCGTGGTAGCTGAGGAAGGGGCGGCCGCTGAGATCCATGGCCACCTCGGCCAGGGTCTCGTCCATGGGCAGCAGGAAGAAGCCGTAGCGGGTGATGCCGGCCTTGTTGCCGAGCGCCTCGCGGAAGCACTGGCCGAGCACGATGCCGGTGTCCTCGACGGTGTGGTGGTAGTCCACGTCGACGTCGCCGACCACCTTGACGGTGAGGTCGAACAGGCCGTGCTTGGCGAACAGCGTCAGCATGTGGTCGAAGAACGGCACGCCGGTGTCGATCTGGGACTGGCCGGAGCCGTCGACCTGGAGCTCGATCCGGATGTCGGTCTCGGCGGTCTTGCGGTGCTGTTGCGCGGTGCGGGTGCGTTGCATCCGTCCAAGAAACAGGCGGATGGCTGAAAAGGCAACCGGCAACCGCAGCGGCGCCCGGGCCGCCGGTTCAGGCGGCGAGCTGGGCCGGCATCTTCACTTGGTCGAGCAGTTGGGCGATGAGGTCGTCGACCTTGATCTGCTGGGCCTCGCCTTCGAAGTTGAGGATGATGCGGTGGCGCAGGGCGACGAGGGCAATGGCGCGGACATCGTCGGTCGAGACGGCGCTGGCGCCGTGCAGGGCGGCCCAGACGCGGGCGCCGCGGATGAGGGCCTGCAGGCCGCGCGGGCTGGCGCCGTAGGAGACGTAGCGCCGGATCTCGGGCAGGACGCCGGGCGTTTCGGGGTGGGTGCCGAGGATGAGCTGGGAGGCGTAGCGGGCGACGGGATCGGCGACGGGCAGGCCGGCCAGCTCGCGCTGCAACCGCATGAGCTCCTCGCCGTGCAGGAGGGGTGAGAGCACGGGTTCCTGGAAGCCGGTGGTGCGGCGCGAGATTTCGACCAGCGATTCGAGATCCGGGAAGGGGACCTTGATCTTGAACATGAAGCGGTCGAGCTGGGCTTCGGGCAGGGGGTAGGTGCCTTCCATTTCCATCGGGTTCTGGGTGGCCAGGACAAAGAAGGGCTCCGGCAGCGGATGGCGTTCGCCGCCGGTGGTGACGCAGTGCTCCTGCATGACCTCGAGCAGGGCGGCCTGGGTCTTCGGCGTGGCGCGGTTGATTTCGTCGACCAGCAGCAGGTTTTTGAACACGGGCCCCTTTTCAAAGAACATCATGCGCCGGCCGTGCTCGTTCTCGTTGACAATGTGCGTGCCGAGGATGTCGGCCGGCATGAGGTCGGGCGTGCACTGCACGCGGCCGGGTTCCAGGCCGATGACCTGGGAGAGCGTGCGCACGAGGAAGGTTTTGCCGAGTCCGGGCACGCCTTCGAGCAGGACGTGGCCGCCGGAGAAGATTGCCACCAGGACGTCGGTGAGCAGCTCGTCGTAGCCGACGATGGATTTCTGCAGTTCGGTTTTGATGCGGGCGAAGAGCGGCGGGAAATCGGTCATGGCGGGTTCAGGGTTGGGATTCGAAACGCTTGCGCAGTTCGTTGAAGTAGCGGCGCACCTGCTCGCGACGGCTGGGCGGCAGGGCCGCTTCGTCGAGGGCGGCTTCCTCGGCCTGGAGAAATTCGACGCTCGGCCGGGCGCCCGGGGCGGTGGCGGCCTGCTCCTGGCGGGCGCCGCCTTCAACCGCCCGCACGCTTGCGGCGCCTTCCTGGCCGCGCTGGGCGTTGACGGTGGCCTGGCCGGCACTGGCCTGCGGCCTGCTCGCTTCGGCCTTGAGTTCGGCTTTGCCGGCACCCGGTTCGCGACCGCCGGGCATGGCCAGGGTCAGGCTGGGGGCGTTTTCCGCCGCCTCGCCGGGCGGGCCGCCGAGCATGAGCTGTTCGGGCGGTTTGGAGCCCGGTTTTTGGCCGGGCACCGGTGCAACCAGCATCGGCGTGCCGGGCGGCGGTGGCTGCCCCGGCTGGCCGCCGGTAGCCAGGTTCATGACCCTGCCGCCCTGGCCGGTCGGTTCCGTGCCCGAGGGGGCTGGCTGGACGTTCGCGGGCGGTGCCTGGCCCAAACCGGGGGCTTGCAGCGGGGCACTCGCCGGACTGCTGCCGCCCTGGCCGGCCGCGCCCTCTGGCTGGTTTTGGCCGACTGCCTGCATGGGCTGGGGGCCGCCTTGTTGCGATCCCGGCGTGGCGGCGGCGATGCGGTTGCCGGCCTCGCGCAGCTGCTGGGCCAGCCGGTCGAGCTCCTGGCGGGTCTGCTCGCGCTTGGCGAGGTCGCGCATCTTGTCGGCGAGCTGATCGAACTCGCGGGCGGCGTCGGCGGCACGGCCCTGCTCCAGGCGGTCGCCGGCCCCCAGCGCGTGCTGGCCGACCGTGCGCTGGCGGTCCTCGGCTTCGGCCTGGCGGCGGGCTTCCTGGAGGGTGGTGTTGAGGCGGTCGCGCACCTCCGCGGGCAGGGCCGGACGGTTCAGGGTGCCGGCCAGCCGGGCCGCCGCCGCGGCCGTCTGCGCGGCGTTTTTGGCGGCGACGGCGTCGCCGAGATCGGCAGTGTCGGTCTGCCGGCGCAGGGCCTCGGTGAGCGCGGGGGAGGCCCAGGCGTCAGCCTCGGCGCCGAGGCGCTCCGCCAGCTGTTCCGCTGCGTGCGCCTGCTTTTCCAGGCCGGCCAGCACTTCCCGGGTCGGGCGGCCCGCGCTGTTGCGCAGCGCCTGGGCGGTTTGATTCAGCTTGGCGCGCAGCTCTTCGAGCTGCTTCTGGTCGGCCGGCGTCAGGCCGTCGAGAGTCGGACCGGGCCAGTCCTCCCGGGCCAGCTGTTCCGCCGCGGCCTGGGCGGCCCGCTCCATGGCGGCGTCGACCACGGGATCCGCCGGTCCGGAGTGGCGCTGCGTGCTCAGCACGCAGCCGAGCACTGCCAGCAGGGGCGGCAGCCACCCTTGGCGCGGACGGCGCAGCGGCAGGTCGCGGGCCAGGGCGGGCAGCGCATCGGCCAGGCGCGGACGCTGGAGTTCCAGGTGGTGGCGCTCGGCCCCGGTCAACTCGGCCCGTTGTTCGAACCACCAGGCGCTGGCGAAGGCCTCGCGCCGTCCGGCGGCGCGGTCCCAGAGCGCAAAGGCCGCGTAGGCATCGGGCTGGCGCCAGCGCAGCCAGAGCAGCGGCGGCAGCAGCCAGAGCAGCAGCAAGGCGGCGACCAGCGGCAGGCAGACGCCAGGGGGCAACCACAGCCCGGCGAGGGCCGCGAGCGCGAGGCTGCCGGCGGCAGCCAGGCGGGTGCGTTCCAGCCAAGCCAGCCAGCGGCGCAGCCAGATCCGGCGGCGCAGCCGCCGGGCGGCGTCGGCAAAGGCCGGTGGACTGGCGGTGGCGGCGGACATGCTAGGTTCCTAGATAACGGCTCGGCGCTTGGAAGCTCCAGCAGGAAATGCAGGCAGTTTTTCCGCCCGCCCCGGAGATTTGGTGGCCTCGGCGTGCCGGCCCGCTACACTCTCGTGCTCGGTGCGTCGCAACCTGGACGCCCGACGTTGGTTCTTCTGCCGTCTTCCGCCCATGATCTCCTGGTTCGCCCGCAATCACGTCGCCGCCAATCTGCTGATGGTCGTGGCGATGATTGCCGGCGTGTACACCCTGCTGTCCGACCGCATCCCGCTCGAGGTGTTCCCGGACATGCCGTCGCGGATGATCTCGGTGACGGTGCCCTATCCGGGCTCGGCACCCGAGGAGGTCGAGGAGAGCATCGTCCTGAAGATCGAGGAGGCGATCCAGCAGGTCGGCAGCATCAAGCACATCAACTCGACCGCCTCGTCGAGCGGCGGCACGGTCGTCATCGAGGTCGAGGAGGGCAAGGATCCGCGCCAGGTGCTGGAGGACATCAAAATCCGCGTCGATGCCATTCCCAACCTGCCCGAGCTGGCCGAGAAGCCGACGATCCAGCTCGACGACAGCTTCCATTCGGTGATCACCGTCGCGATCGCCGCCGACATGGCCGAGGCCGACCTGCGCCGGCTGGGTGAGCAGATCCGCGACGAGATCGCCGCGCTGCCGGGCATCACTCACTGCGGCCTGACCGGCGTGCGGCCCTACGAGATCGGCATCGAGATTCCCGAGGCGACCCTGCGCAAGTACGGCCTCAACCTCGAGCGCGTCAGCCAGGCGATCCGCAACAGCGCCATCGACCTGCCCGCCGGGGTCGTGCAGACCGAGGCGGGCGACGTGTCCATCCGCACCCGCGGCCGCGCCTACACCGGCGCGGACTACGCCCGCGTGGTCGTGCTGACCCGTCCGGACGGCACCAAGCTGACGCTCGGCGAGATCGCGGTGATCCAGGACGGCTTCAACGAGAACCCGCTGCTGGCCCGCCTCAACGGCAAGCGCTGCGTCGTCGTCAACGTCATGCGCGAGGGCGGCCAGAACGCCATCCGCATCGCCGAGGACGTGAAGACCTACATCCGCGAGGCGCGGCAACGCCTGCCCGACGGGGTGCAGGTCGAGTTCTGGAACGACCGCTCAAAGATCGTCAAGGGCCGCATCAACCTGCTCATGCAGAACGCCCAGAGCAGCCTGATCCTGGTCTTCCTCTGCGTCGGCCTGTTCCTGCGCCTGGACGCGGTGTTCTGGATCGCCGCGGGCATGGTGGCCAGCTTCCTCGGCGCGATCGCGCTGATGCCGTACTTCGACATCACCATCAATCTCTCCTCGCTGTTCGGTTTCATCCTGGTGCTGGGCATCGTCGTTGACGACGCCATCGTCATCTCCGAGCACGTCGACACGCTCCGCCAGCAGGGGCTGTCGCCGCTGGAGGCGGCGATCCGCGGCACCAAGGAGATGGCGGTGCCGATCACCTTCGGCGTGCTGACGACGGTGATCGCCTTCCTGCCCATGGCCATCGGCGCCAGCGACTTCCTGATGATGTTCAAGCCGATCGCCATCGTCTTCATCCTGGTGATGCTGATCGCGCTGGTGGAGACCAAGATCATCCTGCCCTCGCATCTCGCGCATCCGGTGCCCGGGCTGAGCGGGGCGTCCGACATCCTCGGGCCCGTGCACCGCTGGTCGGAGCGGCTGCTGCGCCGGTTCGTCGACCTGTTCTACCGGCCCGCCCTGCGCTGGTGCGTGCACCACCGCTACACGGCGCTCGCCGGCTTCTTTGGCGGCCTGCTGGTGCTGTGCGGCTTCTTCTTCAGCGGCCGCATCCTGTGGATCTTCTTCCCGCGCGTGCAGAGCGAGCGCATCGAGGCCAAGCTGACCATGCTCGACGGCACGCCCTTCGAGGTCACCGACGGCCACATCCAGCGCATCTACGAGATCGCCGAGCAGATGCGCAAGGAGTACGTGGGGCCGGACGGCAAGCCGGTCATCCGCGCCATCCTCGCCACCACCGGCACGACCCGCCTGACCTGGGGTGCGGGCGGCGGCACCGGCAGTTCGCACATCGGCGAGGTCAACATCGAGACCTACGGTCCGGAGGAGCGCAGCCTCAAGGTCAACACTGTCGACATGGCCAGCGAGTGGCGCAAGCGCATCGGCAGCATCGTCGGCGCCGAGGAGCTGAACTTCCGCGCCGAGATCGTCCGCAGCGGCGATCCGGTCGACATCCAGCTGA
The DNA here is from genome assembly GCA_964472185.1 of uncultured Prosthecobacter sp. GTDB lineage: Bacteria > Verrucomicrobiota > Verrucomicrobiia > Verrucomicrobiales > Verrucomicrobiaceae > Prosthecobacter. The sequence continues at coordinate 2,612 of CAYYJK010000141.1, read as the reverse complement.
CGGGCACCAGCCCCGACGAGCTGCTGGCCATTTCCGAGCGGATCAAGGCGCACCTGGCGACCTACGCCGGCGTTTTCGACATCACCGACTCGCTGGACAGCGGCCGCAACGAGATCCAGCTGCGGCTCAAGCCCGAGGCGCAGCAGTTCGGCGTCACCGTCAGCGACCTGGCGCGGCAGGTGCGCCAGGCCTTCTACGGCGACGAGGTTCAGCGCATCCAGCGCGGCCGCAACGAGGTCAAGGTGATGCTGCGCTACCCGCGCAGCGACCGCAAGAACCTGGCGACGCTGGAGACGATGCGCGTGCGCACCGCCGCCGGGCTGGAGATCCCGTTTGCGCGCGTGGCCGAGGCCCGGGTGGGCAAAAGCTTCACCAGCATCAAGCGCGTCGACCGCCGCCGGGCGATGAACATCACCGCGGACGTCAACAAGGCCACGACCGACCCGGCGAAGGTGCGCGCGGATGTCGAGGTTTTCCTGCGCGATCTGATGGTGGGCCACCCGCACATCCATTGGAGCTTCGAGGGCGAGGCGCGCGCCCAGCGCGAGGGGGCCGACGCCGGCAAGTGGGCGCTGGCGATCATCCTGCTCGGCATGTACGCGATGATGGCGATCCCGTTCAAGAGCTACACCCAGCCGCTGGTGGTGCTCCTGGTCGTGCCGTTCGGCATCGTCGGCGCCGTGCTCGGCCACCTCTTCCACGGCATGCCGGTCAGCAGCATGAGCGTCTGCGGCATGCTCGCCGTCACCGGCGTGATCGTCAATGACACCCTGGTTCTGGTCGACCGCATCAACCAGCTGCGCGACGAGACCGGCGACCTCAAGCTCGCGGTCCAGGAGGGCGGCCGCAGCCGCTTCCGCGCGATCTTCCTGACCCAGATCACCACGTTCGTCGGCCTGATGCCGCTGATGTTCGAGTTCGGCAGCCTGATCGAGAAGGCGCCGCCCGGCATCAGCCACCTGCTGGTCATGATCTTTGGCGACAACCGCGCCGCGCAGGCGACCAGCGCGCAGTTCCTCACGCCGGTTTCCGTGTCGATGGGCTACGGCAGCCTGTTCGCCACGGTGATCACCCTGTTCCTGGTGCCGCTTTGCTACCTGGCGGTGGATGACGCCGGCCGGGTGCTGAACCGCCTGCTGGGGCGCGCCCCGAGCCGTCCGGCACCGGCGCTGCCGGCGGAGGCTTGATTTCCATGACGGCACCGGCAGTTCCGCCCTCCTGGAGCCTCTACGTCCTGCGCTGCGGCGACGGCAGCCTGTACTGCGGCGTCACCACCGACGTGGCGCGGCGCCTCGACCAGCACCGCGCTGGCACCGGGGCCCGCTACACGCGCGGGCGCGGCCCGCTGACGCTGGTCGGCGCCTGGCCGCAGGCGGGGCGCGGCCAGGCGCTGCAGGCGGAGCGCGCGTTCAAGGCCTTGTCCCGGCCGCAAAAACAAAAATGGCTGGAGGCGAACCTCCAGCCATCGGTGGGAAAGGGGGATTGATCCTCACTTCACGTGGGCCGAGATGAGCTTGGTCATCTCGAACATCGTGACCTGGGCCTTGCCGCCGAAGACTTTCTTCAGCGCCTCGTCGGCGTTGATGAGGGTCTTCTTGTTCGCGTCCTGCAGACCGTGCTTCTTGATGTAGTCCCAGACTTTCTTGGTCAGCTCGCCGCGGGAGAGGGGCGTCGAACCGACGATCGCCGCCAGGATCTCGTCCGGCTGGACGGGTTTCATCAGGGCGGGATTGGGTTTGCGCGTTTTGGGTGCTTCGGATTTGGCCATAAATCAGTTTCGGCAAAAGAGCGCCGAATGTCAATACATGCAGGCATCCGGATTTTCCGGGGGCGGGGACGGTTCGGAGCTCAGGGGGCGATGCTGCCCGTCTGCTTGCCGGTGCCGTCCCAGAGCCAGACCCGGCCGTCATCGCTGCCGCCGAACACGGTCTTGCCGTCGCCGGTCAGGGTCACGCAGTAGAGCATGGCGGTGACCGGCGCCAGGCGCACCTGCTTGGCGGTGTCGCTGCGCTGGGCGCCGTCGTGCTTCTTCAATTCGGAGTACAGCGCGCCGCCGCCCTTGTCGGTGACGGCGGCCAGCGTCTTGCCGTCGGGCGTCCAGGCCAGGGCGGTGAAGACAGTCTTCTTGTCGCCGAGCGAGACGTCCTGCTCGCGGCTCTTGACGTCCCAGACTTTGATCTCGCGGTCGGCGCCCGCCGTGGCGATCTGGCTGGCGTCCTGGTTGAAGGCGACGGACAGCACGTGGTTGGTGTGGCCTTCGTAGAAGGCGATGAGTTTCTGGTCCGCCGGATTCCACAGTTTGGCGAGCTTGTCGGCGGCCGCGCTGGCCAGGGCCTGGCCGCCGGGCGCCAGGCGCAGCGCGTAGATGCTGTCGTCGTGCGCCTTCCAGGTGGTGGCCAGGGTGCGGGTGGTCAGGTCGAAGCGGTGGATGAAGCCGGCGCCGCCGGTTTCGCCGTCGGCGGCGAACAGGCTGCGCTGGTCCGGGCTGACCGCCAGGGCGGTGACCGGGCCGACGAGCTTGGCTTCGATGCGGGCCTGCTCCTGAAAGGTGGCGGCATCCCAGAGGCGGATCTGGCGGAAGCCGCCGGTGATCAGGGTTTTGCCGTCGGGTG
>CAYYJK010000140.1:4998-9011 GCA_964472185.1 uncultured Prosthecobacter sp. | reverse complement strand
CCGCGCATCCTCCTGCGCAACGGCTGGCAGAGCCAGAACATCGGCGACATCGCCCACTACATGGGCATGATGGAACTGCTCCAACGCCACCGCATCGACGCCGAGGTGCGCTTCTGGAGCAGCAACATGGAGAACGGCGCGGACGCCCTGTTCCGGAAGCACTTTCCGGAGGTGCCGTTTTTCAAGGACAAGGAGAGCGTCGCCCGGGCTTTCCGGGAGTGCGACTTCCTGCTGCACGGCTCCAGTTCCGGCTTCAGCGCCTGGAAGGATGTGCGCCGCTGGCACGCGGAGACCGGCAAGCCTTTCGGCGTCATGGGCATCTCGCTCACCGGCGCGGAGAAGGAGTTGATCGACACGCTCAAACTCGCCCGGTTCGTCTACTTCCGCGACGGCGTCTCGGCCCAGGCCGCGACCGGCATCCTCGGGCTGGCCAAGCCGCCGGCGATGGGGTGGGGGCCGGACACGGCCTTCGGCATCGTCAACCTGCGCAACGAAGCGCGCGCGACCGCCTACCTCCGGGCCAACGGCCTTGAGGAGGGCAAGTTCCTCTGCTGCATCCCGCGCTACCGGTGGACGCCGTTCTGGACCCTGCACCCGGACCGGCCCGTCGACCAAGCCAAGCTCGCCCGCAGCGAGGCGATGAAGGAGCATGATCACGCCCCGCATCGCGAGGCCATCATCCGGCTCGTGCGCGAAGCCGGGGTGAAGGTGCTGATCACCCACGAGGACCAGACGCAGATCGCGCTCGGCAAGGAGGTGCTCTACGATCCGCTGCCTGCCGACGTGAAAAAGCACGTGGTCTGGCGCGACTCGTACTGGCTGACCGACGAGGCCCTCAGCGTCTACGTGCGCAGCCTCGGCCTTTTCGGCAACGAGATGCACAGCCCCATCCTGTGCATCGCCAACGGCGTCCCCGCCATCGTCGGCCGCTGGGACGAGCAGACCAACAAGGGCTTCATGTGGCGCGAACTCGGCCTCGACGAATGGCTCTTCACCCTGGACGACGAGGCGCGGCTGGCCCGGCTGCCGGAGACCGTGCTCGCCCTCGCCAAGGATCCGGCCGCCGCCAAGGCGAAGGCGGAGAACGCGCGGCAGATCGTCCTGGCGAAGCAGCAGGAGCAGTTCGACACCCTGCGCCGCGCGCTCGCGTGAGCGCTGCGCTTCGCGAAGGATCCCTGCGAAAACCGGGCCGCCGGCCCCGTTGACCTCGGCAGCCAAACCCGGCCCGCAGCGGGCGCCGGCGTTCGCACCCTCCACCTCTCCGATCATGCGCTTCCGCACTTCCGCCTTCACCCGCCGCAGCCTGGTCCTTCTGGGCGGCCTCGCCGTTCTCGGCAGCTGCCTGCCGGCCGGATTCGCCCAGACCGCCCAGCCGGCGGCTCGCAAGCCGTTCACCCTGCCGGCCGGCATCCGGATGGAACGCGACCTGCCCTACCTCGCCAACGGCGACGAGGCGCAGAAGCTCGACCTCTACCTGCCCGAGCAGCCGGCCGAAAAGCCGCTGCCGCTGATCGTGCACATCCACGGCGGCGGCTGGCGCGCCGGCAACAAATTCCCCTGCCCGGTCGCCGGCATGGCCCTGCAAGGCTACGCCGTGGCAAGCGTCGCCTACCGGTTCAGCCAAAAGGCGGTGTTTCCCGCGCAGATTCAGGACTGCCAGGCCGCCATCCGCTGGCTGCGGGCGCAGGCAAAACACTACGGTCTCGACCCCGAACGCGTCGGCGTCATCGGCGGATCGGCGGGCGGGCATCTCTCCGCGCTGGTCGGCACGGCCGGCGGCAAAAAGGCCTTTCCGCCGCTTGGCGATCACGCGCAGCAGTCCGACCGCGTTCAGGCCGTGTGCGACATCTACGGTCCAGCCGACTTCACCACCGTCATGCAGCAGGCGGCCGGGGACGCCAACGTGAAGAACGTGTTCCAGTTCAACACGCCGTCGGATCCGTACTCGTCCCTGATCGGCGCCAGGCTAGACGACACGGCCAAGGCGCAGGCCGTCAGCCCGGTGCATTACGTCGACGCCGACAGCCCGCCGTTCCTGATCCTGCACGGCACCCACGACGCCCTGGTGCCGTATGCGCAAAGCGTCCAGTTTGCCGCCGCCCTCAAAGCGAAGGGCGTGCCCGTCTGGCTGCAAACCCTGCCCGGCTCCGGCCACGGCGGCCCCGCTTTCGGCAAGCCGGCCGTGCTCAAGCTCACGCAGGCCTTCTTCGACAGGCACCTCAAGGGTGCGGACGCGGCGATCGAGCTGGTGCCTGAAGCGGAGCTCGCCGTCGAGCCGCCAGCGAAAAAGGAATGAAGGCCGGCCCGCGCTAACTCGCGCCTTCTTCGCTGAAGATCAGCCGGTTGCCGAACGGGTCCGTGACCGTCATGCAGAGGCCGCCCCAGAAAGCGTCGTCGACGCCGGGCCGATTGAAAGGGTAGTCTTTGGCCAGCAGTTCGGCGTTCCAGGCGCGCAGGTTCTGGCAGCGGACAAACACGTGCGTGCCCGGCGTGCCGTCGCCGTGGTGCTCGGAGAGGTGCAGCAGCATGCCGTTGAGGCTCACGCCCAAGTACAGCGGCGAGCCCGGCTGAAAGCGGTGCTCGAAAGCCACCGTGCCGCCAAGCCAGCCGCAGTAAAACTCGCGGGCCTTGGCTTCGTCGAAGATGCGCAGGATCGGGATGGCGTGCAGGTTCTGGATCATGGGAAGCGGCGGTTCGGGCCCGGCGGCCGTCAGCCTGCGCCATCCGCCCGAGTTTGCACCTCGGAAAACGCCGGCGGCCGCGCCGCCTGCTCGAGGGCGCGCACGATGGCGGTCGCGCGATTCTCGGCCTGCAGGACGCGCAGCACGGCCTCGACGTGCTTTTCCACCGTACGCGGGCTGATGCCGAGGATGGCGGCGATCTCGCTGTTGCGCTTGCCGGCAACCATCCAGCGCAGCACCTCCTGGGCGCGTGCGGTCAGTCCGGGCAGAGGCCGCAGGTCGAGCTGCGGCGCCAGTTGCTGACGGTCGAGCCGGAGGATCCAGCCGCCGAGCGCGGAGGCCGTCAGGCAGACCGTCAGGCGCTCCGCGGCCGTGCGCCGCTCGACATGCTGCGGCAGCCCCGGCGACTGGCCCAGCTGCGCGACCAGGGCGCGCACGCTGACCGGCAGGCCGTCCGCGCAGGCGACCTCGTCCACAAAGAACTCCGCCAGCCAGCTGCGGGCGCGTTCCTGCAGCCAGGCCACCCGGCCGTCCGCCTGCAGGCAGCCGTAGGCTCCCGGCGCGGCCTCCACAACCCCGCGCAACTCCGCCATCGAACGCTGCGCCCGGGCAACGGCCTGCGCATTCAGGTAGCTGGTCACCAGGTGCGGATGCAGGGTGTTGAGCAGCAGCCGCTCGCGCTCGGTGAAGGCCTGCTGCGCGCGGTTGATGGTCACCGCGTGCAGGGTCGAAGCCTCGAGCGCCAGCAGGCCGCACATCTGCTGGTTGATGTCCCAGTGGCGCAGGGCCTGCCGGTACAGCGCCGTGGCCTGGAAATCCTCCAGCGGCATGAAATCCGTGGTCATCTTCCACTGCGCGTCGCGGGTGGCGACGTAGTAGGCGGCGAAGGGCGACTCGTTGAGGTAGCCGGCCACCAGCTGCGTGCCCTCGTCGGTGGTGAGGTCGGCGGGCAGGGTCACCAGCTCCAGCGTCGAGCTGCGGACATCAAAACGGTTGAGCACCACGGACTCGGCGGGCACAAGCTCCCGGATCACCTCCAGCATGACCCGCTCCTGACGCTTGGCGTCGAGCTCCCGATACAGCCGCAGCAGGCAGGCGTTCAAACGTTCATAATCGGCGGCATGCAGGGCCATCCGGCGTTTTTCCGCCGGCGAGCCGGGATTGCCAGCAAAAAATACGTGATTCCACCCATGGGCGACCGCAGAGGAAGTTTTAGGCTGCGGCCGCAGTTGCCGGCTTGGCGGGGGCGCGGTCTGGCAACGGACCGCCGTTCCCGGCGGCGCAGGCCGCCGCTTTCAGGCTGGGCCGGGTTTTCACGGTGCCCGGTTCCAG
>CAYYJK010000140.1:3205-4898 GCA_964472185.1 uncultured Prosthecobacter sp. | reverse complement strand
CCTAGCCCTGCCAGGTGCGCGCCACGCGCTCCACCGCCGTGGCCAGGCCGGTTTCCGGATTCAGGGTCACCAGGGTGCCGTTGAGCCGGACCGGGCCGCGGCCGACGCCGAAGCGCGTCGGCAGCTGGGTCTGAAAGCGCTCCAGCACGGGTTCGATCTGGCTGCCGATCACCGAATCGAGCGGCCCGCACATGCCGGCGTCGCTTTGGAACGCCGTGCCCTTGGGCAGCACCCGCTCATCCGCCGTGGGCACGTGGGTGTGCGTACCGACCACGGCGGACACCTTGCCGTCGAGGTGCCAGCCCATGGCCACCTTCTCGCTGGTCGCCTCGGCGTGGAAATCGACGAAGATGACGGGCGTCTCCTGGCGCATCGCCGCGACCGCCTCCAGCACCGCCGGGAATGGATTCTCGAGCTGGTCGCGCATGAAGGTGCGGCCCTGCAGGTTGATGACCCCGACCTTGCAGCGCTTCGTCTGCAGCACCAGCTGGCCGGAGCCGGGCGCGCCCGCGGGGTAGTTGAGCGGGCGCAGCAGCCGGGGTTCCTCGGCCAGGAAGGGCACGATCTCCTTCTGGTCCCAGATGTGGTCGCCGCTGGTGATGACCGCGGCGCCGGCGCGCATCAGGCTGATGGCGATCTTCGGAGTGAGGCCGCGGCCGCCGGCGGCGTTCTCGCCGTTGACGATGACGAAGTCGGCCTGCAGCTCCTCCTTGAGGCCCGGCAGCAGCGCGGCCACCGCCTTGCGGCCCGGCTCGCCCACGACATCCCCCAGAAACAGGATGCGAAAGGGTTCAACGGCGGGGGCTTCAACGGCTTCGGACGACATGCCGGCACTTAGTAGATGATGCCCGGGCGCATCAAGTCTAGGATGCGGCATGAATTTGGTTTTCCCATGCGGCCGCCGCCGCCTGCTCGGCTTCGCCCTGGCGGCCGGCGCCGGCCTGCTGCAGGCGCAGGCGCCCGCCGTCACGGACGGGCGTCTGGCCCGGCTGAGCCCGCTGGGGCGGGCGCCGGACTGGAATGCCCTGAAGCCGTTCGCCCGGACGCTGACCCGCCAGGAATTTGAAACCCTGTGGAACGACCTCTATGCAGCCGAAAAGGGCCTGCCGCCGCCGTTTGAAATCACCGCCGAGGCGCTGATCGTGCCCACCGGCGATCCGCTGCAGCCGACCGTGCGCATCCCCTTCCGCTCCGGCGGCCTGCCTTCCGCCGAACCGGCGGGCCGCTACTGGCGGCGGGCCGGCGAGCTGCCGCCGCTGCGCGGCCGGCAGCCGCTCAGCGACCTGCACATCGCCCTGGATCCCGGCCATATCGGCGGAGCCTGGGCGCGCATGGAGGAACGCTTCCTGAGCTTCCGGACCGGCGAAGCGGTCCAGGAGGGTGACCTGTCCCTGCTCACCGCCCGCGTTTTGCAGGAGCGCCTGACCAGCCTCGGCGCCATCGTCACCCTGGTGCGCGACCGGACCGAGCCGGTCACCGACCAGCGCCCCGCCGACCTGCGCACGGCGGCCACCGCGCTGCTCAAGGAGGCCGGCATCGCGAATCCGGCCCCCGCCTACGACGGCCTGGAGGGCGACGCCCGCATCCTCACGGTGCAGTGGCAGAGCGAAAAGCTGTTTTACCGCGTTCGCGAAATCCAGGCGCGCGCCGCCCGGGTCAACACCCAGATCCGGCCGGATCTCGTCCTCTGCCT
>CAYYJK010000140.1:0-3105 GCA_964472185.1 uncultured Prosthecobacter sp. | reverse complement strand
CGGAACCTGCTGGCCAACCGCCTGTACCAGTGCCCGGTGGCCTACCTGGAGCCGTTTGTCATGAACCACGAGGAAACCTACCGCCGACTGCTGGCCGGCCACTACCTCGGCCGCACGCGCATCGGCGACCGGCTGCAGACCAGCGCCGTGGAGGACTACGTGCGCGGCGTGGTCGACGGCCTGGTCGCCCACTATCAAACCCAGCGCCGACCGTCATGAAGGTGCTCGTCGTCGGCTGCGGTTTCGTCGGCGTACGCACGGCCGATCTCCTGCATCAGGCCGGGCATGCGGTGACCGGCGTCACCCAGTCGCCGGAATCCGCGCAGCGCCTCGCCACCGCCAACCCCTGGCCGGTGCTCGCCGGCGACGTCAGCCGCGCGGAGGCGGTGCAGGACCTGCGCCGGCAGGCCGGCGCGGTCGATGCCGTCATCCACTGCGCCAGCTCCGGCAAGGGCGGTGCGGAGGCCTACGCCGCCGTCTACGTGCAGGGCCTGCGCCACCTGCGCGCCGCCTTTCCCGAGGCGCTGCCGGTGTTCACCAGCAGCACCAGCGTCTACCCGCAGACCGACGGCAGCGAGGTCGATGAAACCAGCCCGGCGGTTCCGGACCGCGAGACCGGCCGCCTGCTGATCGCGGCGGAGGCCGTGGCGCTCGAGGGCCAAGGGATCGTCGCGCGCCTGGCCGGCATCTACGGGCCGGGGCGTTCCTTCCTGCTCAAGAACCTGCTCGAAGGCGCCAGCGGCATCGAGGTGACCGACGGCGCGCCCGATGGCCGCCTGATCAACCAGATCCACGCCGACGACGCCGCCAGCGCCCTGGCGCACCTGGTCATCAATCGCCACACCGGCGTCTACAACCTCGTTGATGACGCCCGCCTGACCCAGCGCGACTGCCTGGAGCGGCTGGCCGCGCTGTTCAGCCTGCCGCCGCCGCCGGTCAAGCCGCCGGACCCGGGCCGCAAGCGCGGCTGGACGCACAAGCACGTGGCCAACCGCCGCCTGCGCGCCACCGGCTGGCAGCCGCGCTATCCCGACTACTTCAGCGCCCTGCATGACGATCCCGATCTGGCGGCCTCGATCCTCCAGCAGGTTCAGGATGACGGCCGCGCCGGCCTGCCGCGCGCCGAGAACATCCTGCTCATCGGCCTCATGGGCAGCGGCAAGACGACCATCGGCCGCCTGGTCGCCCAGAGGCTCGGCTTCCAGTTCATCGACACCGACCAGCTCATCATCGACCAGGCGGGCTGCGCCATCCCAGAGATCTTCGCCCGGGAGGGCGAGGCCGGCTTCCGGCTCCGCGAGTCGGCCGCCCTGCGCGGACTGCTCGGCCACCGGCACTGCGTCATCGCCACCGGAGGCGGCATCGTCACCCAGGCGCGCAACCGGCCGCTGCTGCGCCACCTCGGCTTCATCACCTGGCTGGAGGCCGACGCCGCCCTGCTGGCCCGGCGCACCGCCAGCAACAACGACCGGCCGCTGCTGCGCGGCGAAGAGCCGCCGCTGCAGAAGCTCCAGCGCCTGCTCGCCGAACGCCAGCCGCTCTACCAGAGCCTGGCCGACCTGCGCATCCAGACCGACGACCTGTCCCAGGAAGAGAGCGCCTACGGCGTGACCGAGAGCGCCCGGCTGTTCTTCGCCCGCCGCGGCGTCTGATCAGTAAAGCAGAAAGGCTGCACGCCGGGCCCGGAAGGCCGCCGCTTCCGCCTCGGCCTGCGCCGCCACCTCCTGCCAGGGATCGCCGCGACGCAACTGCTCGAGCAGGGCGCGGTGGTTGAGCAGGGTGTTCACCTTGTCGAGCGCGAACGCTTGGGGATAAAGACGCTGCAGGGTCGCGATCAGGGCCAATCCCGCCCGCACCGGCCGCAGCGCTTCGCGGTCGGTGATCAGCAGGCGCACGCCGCCGCAGTCGCGTCCCTGGAACACGCTCGCCGTCGGCGTGAACCGCACCGGCAGGAAGCGCAGGCCGGGCAGGCCCAGAGCGTTCAGCTCGTGGGCCAGCCGGCGGTCGTCGACGTAGGGCGCGCCGAGGACCTCGAACGGCGTGTCCGTGCCGCGGCCGACGCTGACCGAAAATTCCAGCAGGCCGACCCCGGGATAAAGCAGCGCCGCCGCCGGCGTGCGCATGTTCGGCGAGGGATGAATCCAGGGCAGGCCGGTCTCGTCGGCCAGCCACTCGCGCCGCCAGCCTTCGACCGGCACGACCTGCAGGTCCGCGCCGAGGCCGCGCTCGCGGTTGAGCAGCTGCGCCAATTCGCCGGCCGTCATGCCGTGCCGCAGCGGCAGCGCATGGGTGGCCGTGAAGCTCTCCTGATCCACCGCCGCCGGCCCTTCGACCTGCTCGCCACCGATCGGGTTGATCCGGTCGAGCACGATGAACCGTTTGCCCGCCTTGGCCGCGGCCTCCATGGCCAGGCGCAGAGTCGAGATGTAGGTGTAGAAGCGGCAGCCGATGTCCTGGATGTCGAAGACCAGTGCATCGAGCTCGGCCAGCTGCGCCGCCGTCGGCGCGCGGCGCTCGCCGTACAGGCTGTGGATGGGCAGGCCGGCTTTGCGGTCCTTGGAATCGCCAATCTTCGCCTGATCGAGCGCGCCGCGGATGCCGTGCTCGGGGCTGAACAGGGCGCGCAGTTTGACGCCCGGCGAGGCGGCGAGCAGGTCGATGGTGCTGGCGCGCGCGGCGTTGATGCCGGTGTGGTTGGTGATCAGGCCGACGCGCAGGCCCTGCAGCCGGCTGAAGCCGTCGCGCTGCAGGACATCGATGCCGTTGAGCACGCCCGGCACCCCGGTCTCCAGCCGGGGCGGCAGGGCGCCGGCCACGCGCTGAAAGTCGAAGTCCTCGACCGCCTGCGCGGCCGCCGTGCCCAGCTGCTCGTAAAGATCGCGCACGCTGCCGCCGCCTTCGGCGTGCAGGCGCGAGCTCAAAAAGACGACGAAGGTCTGCGAGAAGGGGTCGATCCACAGGCTGGTGCCGGTGAAGCCGGTGTGACCGAAGGAGCCCAGCGGAAAAACCCGGCCGCGCGGCCGGCTGTAGGTCGAGTCGATGTCCCAGCCGAGACCGCGGCGTTCGCGCAACGTGGCCGGCGTCTGCACCCGGCTCATGAGCCGG
>CAYYJK010000139.1:7398-9069 GCA_964472185.1 uncultured Prosthecobacter sp. | reverse complement strand
CGGGTGGAAGACAAGGACTACAAGGTCAAACTGGAGATTTTCGAGGGCCCCCTCGACCTGCTGCTGTACCTGATCAAAAAGGACGAAATCGACATCTACGACGTGTCCATCGGCCGCATCACCAAGCAGTACCTGGACTACATCAACACCTTCAAGATGCTCAACATCGAGGTGGCCAGCGAGTTCATCGTCATGGCCGCCAACCTGATGTACATCAAAAGCCGCGAGCTGCTGCCCCAGGTCCAGCAGCCGCCCGAAGAGGACGCCGACGAGGACGATCCGCGCTGGGAGCTGATTCGGCAGCTGGTCGAATACAAGAAATTCAAGGACGCCGCCCAGTTCCTCGGCCTGCAGGAGGTCAAGGCCGACGAGTTCTTCGCCACGACGCCCGAGCTGCCCGACCTGAGTGCGCCGCCGGCCAGCACGGTCGGCCAGGTGGGCATCTTCGACCTGATCCGCGCCTTCCAGAAGGTGCTCAAACGCTTCGAGAACACGACCAACATCCGCGAGATCGTCAGCGACCGCTTCAGCGTCGCCGACAAGATCGAGCACCTGCTGGAGACCATCCCGGTGGGCGGCCGGGTGCGTTTTGAGTCCCTGTTCAGCACCGCCGCCAGCCGCGTCGAGGTGATCGTCACCTTCCTGGCCATGCTCGAGCTGATGAAGCTCAACCACCTGCAGGTGGAGCAGGAGCAGCTGCTGGGCGAGATCGTGGTGCTGCGGCCGGCCCTCTGAGGTCCGGCCGGGGCCTGATTTTCCGGTTGCCGGATGAGGGGGCGCGGCTTACTTGCGCGCCCGCCATGCTTGAATTTTTCCGCCGCCACCGAGGAGCCTTCCTCATCACCATCACCGTGGTCATCATCATCAGCTTCTCCGTCTGGGGCGGCTGGAAAAGCGGGCGTGACACGATGGCCGGCCAGCCGACCGACATCGCCTTCACGATCTACGGCCGCGACTACACCATCGCCGAGGCCCAGCGCTACGGCCGCCGCATGAACGTCGTGTACATGCTCCAGCTGTTTGACCTGATGAGCGGCCTGTCCCGCGCCAGCCAGTCGGCCGAGGACCGCGGCAGCGACATCATCCTCAATCAGATCGTCCTGCAGAAGGAGATGGAGCGCCTGGGCATCCATCCGAGCGACGCCGAAGCCAAGGCGGCCATGGAACAGCTGCCCGCCTTCATGGAAAACGGCGCCTTCAGCCAGCAGCGCGCCTACAACGCCGAGCAGATGCTGGGCGCCTACGGTTTCAACGGCTCCGACATGCTCGACGTCATGAAGCTGCACCTCGGCTTCACCAAGCTGCGCGACCTGCTCGGCCGCAACTACCAGGCCGGCCCGCTGGAGGCGGAAAAGGCCTACGCCAGCGAGTACCAGACCCTCAAGGTGCGCACGGCCAGCTTCGCCCTCGACGACTTCAAGAAGACCGCCCAGGTCAGCGACGCCGACATCCAGAAGTACTACGACGAGAAGAAGGACGCCTACCTGAGCGAGGAGAAGCGCGCGGTCAGCTACGTGTTCTTCGAAGATCCCAAGGATCTCGACAAGAAGCCCCTGGAGGAGCGCCAGAAGCTGCAGAAGGCCGTTGTCGAACGCGTCAACCAGTTCAACGACGCCAGCATCCAGCCCGGAGCGAAGTTCGACGAGGTCGCCGCCAAGCTGAAGGAAACCG
>CAYYJK010000139.1:0-7298 GCA_964472185.1 uncultured Prosthecobacter sp. | reverse complement strand
ACCGTCGCCGAGCCCCCGCAGGAACTGGCCAGCGGCTACCAGATCGCCCGCCAGGCCCAGGACACGCCGGCCGGCGAAGTCGCCCGCGCGCTCGACACCGAGACCGGCGCCCTGATCGTCTACGTTCAGGCCAAGGAACTGCGCAAGCGCGACGACAGCAAAACGCTGCGTGAAAACATGAGCGGCACCCGCTCGGAAATGGAGCGCGACCGCCTGTTCAACGCCTGGTTCAACCGCCGCCGCGAGGCCGCCAAAGCCAAGGTGCTGGTCACCCAGGCCTGACCCGCCCCGGCCGGAGTTCCGCACGCCATGAGTGACAGCTCCCGCCTCGACGACCTTTTTGACGAAGCCAGCGGCCATCTCGCGGTCGGCGAGCTGGCCGAGGCGGTCGCCTTGTACCGCCAGTGCGTGGCGCTCGACCCGCAGTTCTTCGACGGCTGGCAGGCGCTCGGCATGGCGCTGCTGAAGACCGGCGAGATCAAGGAGGCGATCGGCGCCGGCCTCATGGCCACCACCCTGCGGCCGAACGACCTGCTGGCTTGGACCGGCCTGTCGCAGATGTACGTGCGCGACGGCCAGATTGCCGAGGCTGAGGACGCCAAGGGCAAGGCCCGCATCCTGTCGCTCGGCGGCAAGGTGGTGCGCGAGGCCTGAACCGGTTTCAGGAAGCCCGCCGTGCACCGCTTCCTGCCCCTTCTTCTGCTGCTCGGCGCCTGTTGCGCCCCGAACCGTGACGTCTGGCGCAACTCGCTGGGCATGGCCTTCGTCACCGTGCCCGGCATTCCGGGACGGGTCTGCACCCACGAGACCCGGGTCGGCGATTACGCCCGGTTCGTCCGCGCCACCGGCCGCGACTGGCCGGAAGCCGGCTTCCCGCAAACCCGCCGGCATCCGGCGGTCAATGTCAGCTGGCACGACGCCCGGGCCTTCTGCGCCTGGCTCGGTGCGCGCGAGGGCCGGCGCTACCGGCTGCCCACGGACGCCGAATGGAGCCGCCTGGTCCGCCTGCCCGAAGTCGCCGGCACGGCGCCCGACCGTCGCAGCGCCCAACCCGGCTGGCACCCCTGGGGGCAAGCCCCCCTGCAGGCCGGTCGGGGCAACTACTGCGACGAGGCCTTCGGCCGCGAGTATGGCGAGGGCTACGAGGCGCGCTGGCTGGCCGGCTACGACGACGGCCACGCCGCCACCGCTCCCGTGGGTTCCTATGCGCCCGATGCGCACGGCTTGCACGACCTCGGCGGCAATGTCTGGGAGTGGTGCGAGGATGCCTACGATCCGCCCGCCGCGACGCAACGGGTCCTGCGCGGAGCGTCCTGGCGCACCGGCAATCCGGAACGGCTGTGGAGCTCCTACCGCGGCCCTGACCCGCCTTCGGTGCGGCTCGACAGCGCCGGCTTCCGCGTCATCGCGGAGTGAGGCCTCACTTCTTCACCGGCTTGCCGGCTTTGACCCAGTCGTTCATGCCGCCGTCGAGGTGGTAGACCTCCTGAAAGCCCAGCTTCTCCAGGGTCGGCAGGGCGCGCGTGCTGCGGCCGCCGGCCTGGCAGTGCACGAGCAGCGGCTTGCTCTTGTCGAGCTTGGCCAGCTTGTCGGCGAAACCCGGCTCGAGAATGTCGATGTTGGCCGCGCCGTCGACGTGGCCCTCCTTGAACTCATCCGCCGTGCGCACGTCCAGCACGGCCACCTTGCCCTCCTGGATCAGTTTGGCGGCCTGTTCGGCATCCACATGCTTGGCCTTGTCGGCGGCCCATCCGAGCAGGGCAACCAAGCTGGCGACGGTGACGAGAAAAAAGCGTTTCATGCCGCCATTAGACTACGAAGGAAGGCGCACTTCAATCTCCATCCGCGCCAGGCGCTGGTACAGGCGGCGGCGCCCCAGCAGGGGCCACCAGCGGTAGAGGTAGATTTCCAGCGGCCGCCACAGCGCCACCCAACCGAGGATGGTCAGGCCCTCGCGCGCCACGGCATGCCAGCCGGCCGGACCATGGAGCACCAGCTGGGCGCCGAACTGGCAGGCGGCGATGAACACCAGGCCGACGGCCAGCGCCTGCCGGCCTTCCTTCATCAGCTGGCGGAACTCGCGCCAGAGCATCTCGGCGCGCACCTGGAAGTAGTTGCGGACGGCCGTCTCAACCGCGCCAGTCGCACCGGTGTCCGGCGCCGGCGCTTTGGCCAGATGCACCAGCAGGCGGAGCTCATCGTCGCGGGGGTGCTCCTGCGCCCAGCTGACGATGAACTCCTCCGCATCCCGGTCGAGGTCCCGTTCATGAAACGGCGACGGATCCATGGAGTTGAACAGCTGCGCCAACTCCGTGAGCTTGACCTCGATCAGGGCGGGCATTGGATCAGGCCTTGGCCGCTGCGTAGCCCTTGGCCACGGCCGACCAGTTCACGACGTTCCACCAAGCGGCGATGTAGTCCGGGCGCTTGTTCTGATACTTCAGGTAGTAGGCGTGCTCCCAGACGTCGAGGCCCAGAATCGGCGTGCCCAGTTCGGCGTCCGGCACCACGCCCTGCATCAACGGGTTGTCCTGGTTCGGCGTCGAGGTGACCGCCAGCTTGCCGTCGGCCTTGACGATCAGCCAGGCCCAGCCGGAACCGAAACGCTTGGTCCCGGCCTCGCCAAAGAGCTTCTTGAAGTCATCGATGCTGCCAAACGTGCTCTGCAGGTCGGCGGCCAAGCGGCCCTCCGGCGCGGCGGGGCCGCTGCCCGCGGGCGCCATCCACTGCCAGAACCAGCTGTGGTTGACGTGGCCGCCGCCGTTGTTGCGCAGCGCCATGCGCTGGGCCTCGGGCGCCTTGGACAGGTCGCGGACCAAGTCCAGGACGTTGTCGGCCTGCAGGCCGGCCTCGCCCAGCGCCTTGGTCAGGTTGGTGATGTAGGCGACGTGGTGCTTGCCGAAGTGGATGTTCATCGTCTGCGCGTCGATGTGCGGCTCGAGCGCCTCGGGCGCGTAGGGCAGCGGCGTCTGCGCGAGCGCGAGCGGCGCCAGCGCGGCCTGGGTGGGCGACGTCAGGATCGAGCCGGCAACTGCGGCCCCGGTGGTGGTGAGGAAAGTGCGGCGGTTCATGGCGGTGGACTCATGAATACGTTGCGCAGCGGCGGATGTCACTGCTGAATTGCGCGTCCCATGCCCGTCTTCATCCCGCCCGACCACTTCCGCGAACTCCAGCCCGGGGAGATCTTCCCCGATCCCGCCCGGCCGCTGGAAGTCGAACTCGGCTGCGGCGACGGCACCTTCCTGGCGGGCATGGCCCGCGCGCATCCGGAGCGCGACTTCCTCGGCGTCGAGCGCATGCTCGGCCGGGTCGGCAAGACCGCGCGCAAGCTGGCCGGCCTGGCCAACGCCAAGGTCATGCGCCTGGAAAGCGGCTACACGGTCGGCTGGCTGCTGCCCGCCGGACGCGTCAGCCGCCTGCACCTGCTCTGCCCCGATCCCTGGCCGAAGAAGCGCCACGCCGAGCGCCGCCTGGTCAACCAGCGGGAGTTCCTCGACGGTTTGGCGCGCGTCCTCGCGCCGAACGGCGAATTCCTGCTCAAAACCGACGACCGCGTCTATTTCGAAGACGCCCTGGCCAGTTTTGCCGAGCGTGCGGACTTCGAGCGGCTTGACTGGCCGGAGCAGGCATTCTTCTACCCCGCCACGGATTTTGAGCAGCACTGGCTCGGCCTGGGCCGGAGCATCCATCGGGCCCGCTGGCGGCGGCGCGCCTGAGCCTCACTCCGGCAGGCTCGGTCCGGTTTCCAAACCGTGCAGCAGGGGCTCGATCAGGCGGTAGCCGTTGGGCAGGTCGATGCGCGCCAGCTCCCCCGTTTCGGTGAAGCACGCCCGCAAGTCGTCCAGCGACTGCCAGCCCAGGGTGAGCACGTAGCCCGGCCGCTGCCGCCCGGCGAGTTCCAGGCGCGTCTCGCGGGCCTGCAGCAATGGCATTCGGGCCTCGGTCTGTCCCGCTGCCGGCCAGGCCTCCGAAGGCAGTCCCTGGGCGGCGAGAAAGGCGCGGATCATGGTCTCGTCGAGCATCACCCGGCCCTGCCGGCGCACCTGCCAGACCGGTGCCGCCTCGCCGCGGGTCCAGGCGAAGCGCGCCGAGGCATCCAGGTCCGCCGCGTCGAGGTCCAAGCGCAGCCGCCGCCAGCTCTGCCAGTCCTCCAACTCGGCACTCAGGCGGAAACCGACCTCGACACCGGGCTGGCCGGGCCACTCGAAGACTCCGGACGCCAGCAGGCCGAGCACGGGCAGTCCCTCGACCTCCGCCAGGCGGCGGAACACCAGCGTCAGATGGCCGGCTTTGTCGCCGCCATGGTACAGATGCAGGGTGCTGCTGGACGTCTCCGCCCCGGCCAGGAACCGCTCCAGAACCTGTCCGGGCGGCACCAACTGCGCCCGGCCCTGCTCGGGAAAATAGGCCTCGCGCACCAGCAGCACGGTCATCACCGCCCAAAACAGGCCGATGAGCACGGTGAGCAGGCGCCAGAACATCCGCGCAGCATGCCCGATCCGGCCGGAGCTGTAAAGACCGGCCGGACCGGCGGCGCCGGCTTCAGGCGAAGAGCCGGGTCAGCGGCTGGCCCTTGTCGGCGACCGTGAACGGCCGCTTGCTGGGCGAGTAGATGACCTGGTCGAGCGGCAGACCGAGCGCGTAGCCGATGGTGGCGTTGAGGTCGGGCGGCGACACCTTGTCCGCAGCCACCTGGGCGCCGTCCTTGTCGGTGGCGCCATGCTTGACACCGCCGCGGATGCCGCCGCCGGCGAGCACGGCGCTGAACACCGGGTAGTGGTCCCGCCCCTGGTTCTGGTTGATCTTGGGCGTCCGGCCGAACTCCGAAGCCAGGACGATCAGGGTGCTGTCGAGCAGGCCGCGCGCCTGCAGGTCGCCGATCAGGGCGCTCAGGGCCAGGTCCAGCGTCTCGCACTGGCGCGGCGTGTTGATGAAGTTGGCGGTGTGGGTGTCCCAGCCGCCCAGCGAGACCTCGACGAAGCGGACGCCGTGCTCGACCAGCCGCCGGGCCAGCAGGCAGCCTTGGCCGAAGGTGTCGCGGCCGTAGGCCTGGCGCAGCGCGTCCGGCTCCTGCGTCAGATCGAAAGCGCGCAGGTCCTCGCTGCGCATCAGGCGCACGGCGTCGTCGTACATGTCGGCGTAGGCCTTGACGCTGCGGGTCTGCCATTCCGCCTGGAACTCGGCATCCAGCGCCGCGGCGAAGTCGCGGCGCACGGCGAAGCGCTCCTCGGTCACGCCGCGGGCGGGGCGGACGTTCTGCAGGCCCGACTCGGGATTGTTGACCATCAGCGGCCCGTGCTTCTTGGCGAAGAAGCCGGCGCCCGGATGGCGGCTGTCGTTGCCGATGTAGACGTAGGGCGGCAGGGCGGGATTGCCCGGGCCCTGGTAGAAGCTCAGCCAGGCGCCCATGCCGGGATGGCGGATGGTGCTGCGCAGGCCGAAGCTGGTGTGCATGAAGTAGTTGGCCTGCTCGTGCGCGGCGGTGTTGGTGGCCATCGAGTTGATGACGCAGGCGTGGTGCATCTGGTTGGCCATGCGCGGCAGGTACTCGCCGACGAGCACGCCGTCCGCGCTGGTGGGAATGGCCCGGGTCGGCCCCATGATGGCGGCGTTGCCCGGTTTCGGATCCCAGGTGTCGAGGTGGCTCTGGCCGCCGTTCATGTACAGGAAGATGACGCTGCGCGCCGTCGGCACCTGCCTGGCGGCCGCCGCACCCTCCCCGGCGGCCAGCGCGCGGGAACTGAACAGGTGCTCACCGGCCGGCAGCAGGCCGACTCCGAGCAGGGAGCGGGCGGCGCCCGCCAGGAAACGGCGACGATCGAGCTCGCAGCGGAGCGGAGAAACGGAAGAGGCATTCATGGCTGGGAGGAGTTCGGATGGCTTACTGGATGAAGATGAATTGCTGGGTGCTCAGCGCGGCGAGGACCAGGTCCTCCCAGACGCTCCGGTTGCCGGCATAGCTCTCCAGCCGCTGGTGCAGCAGCGCGCGCTCCTTGGCGGTCGGCGTCCGCGCATAGAGGCTGAGGAAGAGGGCATCCAGCTTCTCGTCCTCGCTGCGCGCCTGCCGCAGATTGAGCGAGAGCACCGACCAGCCGTTGGTGACTTGGCCGATCAGCGAACCGTTGAGGATGGTCAGCGCCTGCGGCACCGAGGCCTCGTCGCTGGCATTCTCGATCACGTCGCGGTCCGACTGGCCGAACTCGCGCAGGAAATGCCCGCGCGGCGCCGGCGACGGCAGCTCGGCCGCGCGGCTCCAGGTGGTGTGCAGGCCCTTGTGGTAGTTCTGAAAGCCGGCCAGCGCTTTGGCCTCCTTGAGACCGAGCAGGCCGGCGTCCCGGCGCATGCGCCCGTCCAGCTCGGCCGGCACCGGCATGTCTTTGGCCTCGACCCGGCTGCCCTCCATGAGGCTCATCATCGCCATCTCCATGGCGCCACCGCCGCTGATCGCTGCGAGCTTGGCCTGCACCTTCCGGTTGTCCGACTTCTTCGCGGCCGCGTAGAAGGCTTTCGACACCTGCTCGCGCAGCAGCCGCTGGCTGTCGTTGAGCCGGCGCTGGATGTCGCGCGAGCGCTCCTGGTCCTTCCGGGCCCGCGCCTCGTCCAATTCCTTGCGCAGGGCGTCGAACTCCCGGTTCTGCGCGCGCATCGCCCCCGCGACCTCCTTGCAGGCCTCGATCAGCAGCGGCGCCTCGGTCTGGTCGAGCAGTTCGGCCAGCTGGCGGCGGTTCTCCAGTTCGCGGCGGTCGCGTTCGCGCGCGCTCCAGTTGGCGGCGTCCGGGAACGGGTTGACCAGCGTCACCATGGAGTCCCAGGCCTGCTCGGCGCTCATCCGGCGGAACACCGGACCGGGGAAGTGGTAGGCCTCGCCAAGGCCGACTTCGCGGGTGCTGGCGCGGGCGTAGGTCCCGGTGTTGAGCAGCATGCGCAGGAAGGCCTTCATGTCGTACTTGAGCGCGATCATCTGGCGCTCCAGGAAGGCCTGCAGCTCCGGATTCGAGGCGGTGCTGCCGTCCATGAGCTCGTCCAGCGGCTCGATCAGGGCCAGCCCGAAGACCTTCTTCCACAGGCGGTTGGTGATCACCGTGGTGAAGCGCGGGTTGTCGCTCGAGGCGAGCCATTCGCTGAAGCTGCGCGCGGGGTTGCCATCCTTGGCCAGGGCGACGGGCTTGCCGAACATGACCGAGGCCTCGACGACGTCCTTGGGCTTGGCGTCGGAGTACTTGTAGTCGTGCGGCAGACGCATCTTGGCCTTGTTCTGCACCACCAGCGTGTCGCGCAGCGGCCGGGTGACCTCGGTG
>CAYYJK010000138.1:6035-9094 GCA_964472185.1 uncultured Prosthecobacter sp. | reverse complement strand
TGTCGTTGTGGAAGCCGTGGTTGGTGCCGGGGTAGTGATGCGCGGTGTAGCGCACCTTCGCCTCTTTGAGCGCGGCCTCGTAGGCGGGCCAGCCCTCGTTGACCTTGGGAT
Organism: uncultured Prosthecobacter sp.; assembly: GCA_964472185.1. Lineage (GTDB taxonomy): Bacteria > Verrucomicrobiota > Verrucomicrobiia > Verrucomicrobiales > Verrucomicrobiaceae > Prosthecobacter. The sequence goes on along the minus strand of CAYYJK010000138.1, from coordinate 8,983 downwards.
CCTGCTCGGCGTAGTGCAGCAGCAGTGCGCCGCGGATCTTCGGCACGTCGGCCGCGGCCGGTTGGCGGCCGTAGAAGGGCACGGCGGCGAGGATCCGTTCGGGCAGGCGCACCGCCAGGGTGTTGGCCATGCCCCCGCCAAAGCAGAAGCCGACGACGCCCAGCTTGCCGTTGCAGGCCTCATGCCCGGCCAGCCAGTGGGCGGCGGCGATGAAGTCCTCGGTCATCTGCGCGGGGTCGCGTTTCGCCTGCAGCGCGCGGCCGGCGTCGTCGTTGCCCGGATAGCCGCCGAGCGGAAACAGCGCGTCGGGCGCGAAGGCCGCGTAGCCGGCGACGGCGACCCGGCGGGCGACGTCTTTGATGTAGGGATTCAGGCCGCGGTTCTCGTGGATCACCAGCACGCCCGGGACCTTGCCGGCGGCCTGGGCGGGTTTCACCAGCAGGCCGCGCATCCTGCCGGCGCCCTGCGGCGAATCGTACTCGGCATAGGCGGCCACGATGCGCGGATCGTCCGTGGCCACCTGCGCAGCCAGGGCGTAGTTCGGACTGAGCATCTGCAGCAGCGCGCCGGCGGTGACCGTGCCGGCGGCGAAGCGCGAGGCCTGGTCGAGGAAACCGCGCCGGTCCAGGCGGCCGTGCACGTACTCGTCGTAGAGGTTGAGGAGGTCCTGATCGAAGTCGGCGGCGGTCTGGCGGTCCATGCGTCCGAGGTTAGGGGCTGGGCGCGCCGATGAGAAGCGTGAAATGGGGCCTGGAATGGCCGTTGCGCCGCCGCGCATTCTCGCCTCTTTGGCATCCTCACCTCGCAACCCTGGCCCTCATCTTCCTGTGCGCCTCTCGAACTCCATCCCCGTCTTGATGCTGTCCGCGGCCGTTCTCCTGGCCGGCTGCCAGTCGGCTTCCGAGACCTCGGCGTCCGCCAAGCCGGTGCCTCTGCCTGGCCGTGAAGCCCCAGCCGCCAACGGCTGGGTGACCACGGCCAGCGGGCTGCGCTACCAGGTGCTGAACTCCGGGCCGGCGGGCGGCCGCTCGCCAACCCGGCTCGATGCCGTGAGCGTGCACTACCGGGGCACGCTGACCGACGGCACCGTCTTCGACAGCTCGATCGAGCGCGGTGCGCCGGCGACCTTTGGCGTGGGGCAGGTGATTCCCGGCTGGACTGAGGCGCTGCAGCTGATGAAGCCGGGCGACGAGTGGCTGCTGCACATCCCGGCGCGGCTGGCCTACGGCGAGCGCGCGGTTGGCGGCAAGATCCCGCCGAACAGCGACCTGATCTTCCAGGTGGCCCTGCTGCAGGTGCAGTGACCGCCGCTGCGCCTTGGGCCGCGTTTTCACCGGCCTGGGTTTCTGTCGATGCAGAACCTCGGCGTTGTGCTTGATTCGGCGCACTTCGCTCCGTTGCCATGACCGCTGCCGCCTCCCCCCGTCCGCTGAACGACCTCTCCGAGGCGGAGCTGGCGGCCTGGCTGGAAGGGCAGGGCTACAAGGCCGCGCACGCCCCGCGCCTGCTGCGCCATTTGCTCGACGGCGCCGAGGCCGAGACGCCGGGCTGGCGGCTGCCGGCGGGCATCGAGACGGCCTTGCAGAGCGCGTTTGCCCGCGCGGCCGCGGCGCTGGTCCGGCGCCAGGTCGCGGCGGACGGCACCACCAAGCTGCTGCTGCGCCTGGGCGACGGCCGCACCGTCGAGACGGTGCTGATGCCCGACTACCACCCGGACCGTGCCGCGGGCTGCGTGTCCAGCCAGGTCGGCTGCGCGATGGGCTGCGACTTCTGCGCCACCACCCAAACCGGGTTTGAACGCAACCTCAGTTCGGGCGAAATCGTCGAGCAGTTTCTGCACCTGCGCCGCGAGGCCCGCGCCGCGGGGCGCCGGCTGCGCACCCTGGTGTTCATGGGCATGGGCGAGCCGATGCTCAACCTGCCGAACGTCCTGGCTGCGGTGCGCCGGCTGGCCGACCCGCGTCTGGGCGGCTTCGGTTGGCGGCAGGTGACCGTTTCCACGGTCGGCATCGTGCCCGGCATCGAATCCCTGCGCGAGGCCGACCTCGGCGTGCACCTGGCGCTGTCGCTTCACGCGCCCGACGATGCCACCCGGGCCGACCTGCTGCCCATGGGCCAGCGTTTCGGCGTGCAGGACATCCTGAGTGCCGCCGACCGCTACCAGGCGCAGAGCGGTCGCATCACGACGATCCAGTACTGCCTGCTCGACGGCGTCAACGATGCGCCGGCCCAGGCGCGCGACCTGGCCCGCCTGCTCAACGGCCGGCGCATGCACGTCAACCTGCTGCGCTACAACCCCACCGGTCTGAGCGTGCGCGGCCGGACCTACGCGCCCAGCCCGCTGGCGCAGACGGAGGCTTTCCTCGCCGAATTGCGCGCCCACGGGGCCGTGGCCCACCTGCGCCGGGCCCGCGGCCCGGACATCGACGCCGCCTGCGGCCAGCTGCGCCGGCGCGAAGCGGCGACGCCGTGAGCCGCATTCAGGCTTGGCAGGGGCCGGCTTTGCGCCTTGCTTGTGCCATGCCCGCGTTTCAAGGCTACCAGCTCATCCGCCCTGACGATCTCGCCTGGCGGCCGTCGAACCTCATGCGCATTCCCAATGCGGACTACCTGGAGCGCACGGGCAGCGAGAACCTTGGTGCGCGGCTCTGGCGGCTGCCGCCGGGCAGCGCCAACACCCTGCACAAGCACGTGCGGTCCGAGGAGTTTTATTTCGTGCTCGAAGGCACCGGCCGCCTGCGGGTCAACGGCGAAACCCTGACCGTGCCGAAGTACGGCGCCGTGCTGGTCGGTCCCGACGCCCTGCGCCAGGTGTTCAACGACACCGACAGCGAGGTGCTGTGGTTGATCCTGGGCGGTCCCGAGGAACTCGAATTCCTGCAAGGCTCCAAGTCGGCCATGGACCTCTCCCGGATCTACCCGACCGATCCCACCGCGCTGCCGCCGGA
>CAYYJK010000138.1:0-5935 GCA_964472185.1 uncultured Prosthecobacter sp. | reverse complement strand
AGGGCGCGGATCTCGTCGCCCAGGCGCAGACCGGCACCGGCAAGACGGCCGCCTTCGGCCTGCCGCTGCTGATGCAGGTCGATCCGCAGCGCCCGGAGATCCAGGGACTGGTGATCGCGCCGACCCGCGAACTGGCCAAGCAGATCGGCAAGCAGCTCTTCCGCTTCACCAAGCACGTTGAGGCCAAAATCTTCGTCGAGGTGCTCAGCGGCGGCGATTCCCTGGACCGTCAGGCGTCGGCGCTGAGCCGGCCCACGCACCTGGTGGTCGCCACGCCGGGACGGCTCCTGGACCTGATCGAGCGCCGGGCCCTGTCGCTGGACAGCGTCCGCCAGGTGGTGCTCGACGAGGCGGATGAGATGCTCAGCATGGGCTTCAAGAAGCAGCTCCAGGAAATCCTCAAGCTGACGGAGCGCCGGCAGAGCACCTGGCTGTTTTCGGCGACCTTCCCCGAGGCGATCCAGGCCCTGATCCGCGGCTGCATGCCGCCGAACCCGCACACCATCCAGGTGGACCAGCGCCAGGTGGTGAACCGTGACATCGACCACCGCTTCCTGATCTGCAAGCCCGAGGACAAGACGCCGTTCATCACCGGGTTCCTGCAGCGCCAGAAGCAGGGCCGCGGGCTGATCTTTTGCCGGACCAAGGCCGACGCCATCGGCCTCGGCCGCGAGCTCACCGCCCACGGGCTGCCGGTCGAGGTTCTGCAGGGCGATCTGGCGCAGAAGGACCGCGACAAGGTGATGCGCGCCTTCAAGAAGGAGCGCGTTCAGTGCGTCGTGGCCACCGACGTGGCGGCGCGCGGCATCGACGTGCCGGATCTGGCCTTCGTCATCCACCACCAGCTTCCCGAGCAGCTCGAGTACTACACCCATCGCAGCGGCCGCACGGCGCGTGCGGGCAAGAAGGGCGTGTCGCTCTGCCTGGTCCACCCCAAGGAAAAATGGAAGCTGCCGCAGATCGAGAAGGCGCTGAACCTGCGCTTCCGCGAGTGGCTTGCCTGAGCGCGAGCCCGGCGCCGGCAAGAACGGCGGCAAGGTCCGCAACGGAGGCGGCGACAGCGGTCGTCGCCGCTTCGTTGATGCTAGCATGAGACGTGTGCTGGGGCTGCTGCTGGCCGTCACGGCCTTGGCGCAGGCTGGGGCGGAGGATCCGGCAGAGGTGGGGCGGCGTTTTTTCCGCGCCCAGATCCTGCCCATCCTGGAAAAGCGCTGCTTCGAGTGCCATTCGCAGGCACACGAGATCGAGGGCGGTCTGGCGCTGGATTCCCGGGAAGCCTGGATGACCGGCGGCGACCACGGTCCGGCCGTGCGGCCGCGGGACCTGCGCCGCAGCCCGCTCATCCAGGCCATCCGCCACCTCGACGCGGAAAGCGCCATGCCTCCGGAGGAAAAGCTGTCCGAGATCGAGATCGCCCTGCTGGAGACCTGGGTGCTGCTCGGCGCGCCGGATCCGCGGTCGCGCCCGGTGGCGGCGCCATGAGGCGGGCCCGCCGGGGCTGGCTCAGTCCGGCTTGGGCGGGCTGTCCGAAGCGTCCGCCTGCGGCCGGGAATCCGAACGCGGGGCGGGCTTCAGCGGCTTCGGGCCGGCGCCGGGAATGAAGCCGCCGGCCGGATTCCAGCCGCCGCCTTTCGAGGGCTGCTTGAACGGGCGGGGAGGGCGGTTGTTCTGCTTCTGGCTGCGCATGGGACGCGCCAACCGTTGCGCGGCGGCGGCACTTGTCCACGGCAAAGCGCGACGGCGCGGGGCGCGCGCGGATCCCCGCAAGGGGCAGCGCGGCGGCGGCGTTGGTTCTGCCCCCTTTCCGCCGGCGGTCAACCACCGCCTGGAAGGGGCTATTCACCAACCATGAACACCATTCGAATTGGCATTGTCGGCTACGGCAATCTGGGCAGGGGCGCGGAGAAATCGATCGCGCAGAACGCGGACATGCAGCTGGTCGCGGTTTTCAGCCGGCGCGCGCTGGCGCATCCGCTCTATCAACCGCTGGCGGACTGCGAAACCTGGAAAGACAAAATCGACGTCCTGCTGCTCTGCGGCGGTTCGGCCACCGACCTGCCGGAGCAGGGGCCGGCCCTGGCGGCGCACTTCAACGTCGTCGACAGCTTCGACACCCACGCGCGCATTCCGGAACATTATGACCGGGTCAACGCCGCCGCGCTGGAGGCCGGCACGCTGGCGGTCATCTCCACCGGTTGGGATCCGGGCCTGTTTTCGGTCGCGCGCGTGCTGGCCGAGGCCGTGCTGCCGCAGGGCCGCGACTACACCTTCTGGGGGCGCGGCGTCAGCCAGGGCCATTCCGACGCGATCCGCCGCGTCGCGGGCGTGCGCGACGCCCGCCAGTACACGATCCCGTCCGAGATCGCGCTGCAGCGCGTGCGCCGCGGTGAAAACCCCGAGCTGACGACGCGCCAGAAGCACACGCGCGAGTGCTTCGTGGTGCTCGAGCCGGACGCCGACGCCGAGCGCGTGCGCCGGGAGATCGTCGGCATGCCGAACTACTTCGCCGACTACGACACCACGGTGAACTTCATCACGCAGGCGGAGCTGGACCGCGATCACGCCAGCCTGCCGCATGGCGGCTTCGTGCTGCGCAGCGGCGAGACCGGCGACGGCAACCGCCATCTGGTCGAGTTTGCGCTCAAGCTCGACAGCAATCCGGAGTTCACCTCGAGCGTCCTGGTGGCCTATGCGCGCGCCGCCTGCCGCCTGCATCGGCAGGGCGAGCGCGGCGCACGCACCGTCTTCGACATCCCGATCGGGCTGCTTTCGTCGCGTTCCGCCGAGTCGCTGCGCCGCGACTGCCTGTGATCGACGAAGGAGGCCGGCGGTACCGCCGCCGGCCTCCGACTTTGGTCGTAGGCCAAGGGTCCGATACCCGGTTCACGGCGGCGGCGCGAGACTGGCGTCGTCATGAAACCATCCTCGTTCGCCTCCTGCAAACTCCTCCCTGTCACGCTTGCCCTGGCCGCAGGCCTGTCCTGCGCCCACGCGATCCTGCCGGCGGGGCAGAATCACTTCGCCAACGCCGCGGTCATCCCCTCGGCGACCACCCGCGACATCTCCCAGGCCACCGACCTGACACCCTGCACCAAGGAGGTCGGTGAACCGATCAACAGCGGCGGCCAGCGCACGGCCTGGTGGAAATGGACCGCACCGTCCGACGGCTGGGTGACCTTCGACACACTGAACAACGAGGGCCTCAGCGGCAGCATCCTGTTCGACAGCACGCTGGGCGTGTTCACCGGCGGCAGTCTCGGGTCGCTGAGCACGGTGGAGACCAACGACAACGCCAGCCCTACCACGCGCCTGAGTTCGCTCTCGTTCCGGGCGACCGCCGGCACGACCTACCACATCCAGCTGGACAGCGACAGCAGCGTCAGCTTTGGCCAGGCGGTTCTGGGATTCCGCTTCTTCAAGCCGCAGGTTCAGACGCTGCTCGCCTCGGCCTACATCGGCCAGGCCGTGCATTTGAACCTCACGCTCAATGCCGCCGGCAGCGGCAGCGGCCGGCTGAGCCTGCAGGGACGCAAGCATCCGTTGAAGGGCGTGGTGACCACCGACGGCTTCTTCATCGCCGCGCTGGCGCGGCCGCCGCTGGCGGACGGCACGCCGCAGGAGCCGCTGGTGCTGACCTTGGACGTGATTCCGTTCAACAACGGCGAACACACGCTTTGGATGGAAGGCGTGTCGAACTCTCCGGATCAGATCGCCGCCTATCGGACTCAGGACTTTCCGGCGGAGGTGCCGCACGCCCTGGCTCCTTACTTCACGGCCGCCCTGAAAAACGGCAACGGGGTTTCCGGCCACGGTTTCCTGACGGCCCGTGTCTCGGCGGCGGGCACCGTGCTGCTGGCGGGCCGCACCGGCGACGGCAAAACCTTCGCAACGAGTAGCCGGCTGTGCACGGGGCTGGCGGGTACGCTGGTGGCGCCGTCGGGTGCGGGCGCGCCGCTGTTCTGCGGGTTGCTGCGCTTCCAGGATGTCGCCGGCGGCATCGACACGCTCGACAGCATCAGCTCGGTTAACTGCATGCGTCTGCCGGCGGCCAAGGGCAGTTTTTATCCGAAAGCGGTGCTCCTTTACTACAACCTCAAGGGCGGCGCGTACACGGCGCCGGCCGCCGGACAGCGCGCTTTGGGGTTCCTGAACGCCAGCAGCGGCGCCGGCACGATCGGCTTTGAAACGGCCACCGACGAGTACAGCGCGTTCAGCGAACCGCTGCAGTTCGGCGCGGACAACCGTTTCAGCTTCGGCAGCCTGGTGCGCAAACCCGTGCTCAAGCTCAACCCCAAGACCGGCCTGGTGACCGGTTCGATCACGGAGCCGGCCGCCAAGGCCCGCAAGATTTACGGCATCCTGGCGCACGACAGCGGCGCGCCGCGCATCCATGGGCTGGTCACTGGCACCACGCGCACCGGCCGGTTCTCGGTGACGCCCTGAGTCCGGCCGAGTTCCGGCCCCGTCCCGCCACGCGGGGCGGGGTCGGGAACCGCCTGACAGCGCCGCGCCTGCCGGGAGTTGCCATCATGGCCGGAGCTGCGCCAGACTGCGCTCCAGAACGGCCGTTTGGCCGAAGTCGAGTCCGCATGACGCCCCGCTCCGTCAGTTCCAAGTGCAGTTTGCAGGCGCTGTTCCCGGCGGCCCAGGCGGCGGAGTGGCTGCGCGCGGGACGGACCGCGCAGGCGCTGGCGCTGCTGCAGGCGCATCTGGACCGGCATCCGGAAGATGCCGAAGCCTGGCATCAGCGGTCGCTGGCGCATTTGCAGCCGCCCGGGGCCGATCCGGCGGCCGCCCTGGCCGCCATTCGGCAAGCCTTGCGCCGTCAGCCGGACAAGCCGGCCTACCGGCGCCAGCTTGCGTACGCGCTGCTCAAGGCCGGCCGGGCGGACGAGGCCATCCCGCTGCTGGAACCCCTGCTGGCAGCCCGGCCCGACGACAGTTTCGCCCTGCAGGTGCTGCAGATGGCCTGCTGCCAGTCCGGCCGGCTGGCGCAGGCGCTGGAACTTGGCCGGCGTCTGCTGGCGGCTGACGATGCGGCGTCGCCGCGCCAGCCTCTGCCGCCGGCTGCGGAGCCGGAGACGCCGGCCGGCACGCGCCGGGTCGTGGCGTTCAGCCTGTGGGGCGCCAACCCGGTGTACACCCAGGGCGCTGTGGTCAATGCGCGGCTGGCGCCTTTCCTGTACCCGGACTGGACCTGCCGGATTTATCTGGGGGCGGGCGTGCCGGCCGGGACGATCCGGGCCTTGCAGGCGGCCGGCGCCGAACTCGTTGAAGCCGCCCGGGGGCATGCCGACGTGGCCCCGTCGATGTGGCGGTTCCTGGTCGCCGATGATCCGGAGGTCGCGGTGTTCCTCTGCCGCGACTGCGATGCGCGGCTTTCGGCCAAGGAGGCGGTGGCGGTGGACGACTGGCTGCAGCGCGGCCGGCGCGCCCACATCATGCGCGATCATCCGCTGCACCGCGTGCTCATCCTGGCCGGGCTGTGGGGCGCGCGCACCCGGCCGCGCTGGCGCATGGCCGAGCGGCTGCGGCGCTTTGCCCAAGGCCGGGTGCTCGGCGGCTACGGCGCCGACCAGCTCTTCCTGGCGCGCGAGGTCTGGCCGGAGATCCGCGAGGACTGCGTCCAGCACGACAGCCACTACGACCTGTTCGGCGCCGGGCCGTTTCCGGCGATGGGGCGCGGCGACGACCGCTGCCACGTCGGCATGGGCGTCACCGGCGCCGCGCGGCTGGCGCGCGAAGCCCGCAGCTTCGGCCTCTAGGCGTCGCGGCGGTCAGGGCCGCCTGGCGAGGTCGACAAACTGCACCATGGACGGGTTGCCGACCGGCGTGTAGGCGCCGGTGAAGGTCAGCCGGCCGCTGCTTGCATCGACGGCGAAGGTGGTGACGTGGTCGGCGCGCTGGTTGCAGCAGTAGAGGAAGCGGCCGCTCG
>CAYYJK010000137.1:0-9121 GCA_964472185.1 uncultured Prosthecobacter sp. | reverse complement strand
TCGACCATCTGCTTCCAGGACTGCACGTTGGTGATCCAGGCCTTCAGCGGGGTGAGGTGGGCGAACACCATGAAGGCGGCCACGGCTGCGGCCAGGATGAGCACTTGGCGGTTTTCCCGGCTGAGCGACCGCGTCGTCTCCTCGGCCAGCAGGGCCGCCATGCCGGCATCTTCCGGCCCGGCGGTCTCGGGGGGCGCGGATGCGGCGGGGCGGTCGGCGTCGGTCATGGGCCGGCATATCAGTCCGGTCGGCGCCGCTTCTCAACCGGGAATCTCGCCGCCGGCGCATTCCCGGCTTCCCCTGGCCGGGGCGGATTTGGTAATCTGCCGTCCATGTCCGCTCAACGATCCACCCGCCGCCGCTTCCTTCAGCATGGCTGCCAGGCCCTGACTGCGGGCTGGCTGGCCGACGCTGCCAGCGCCGCCCCCGCCGGGCGGCCGCGCTCGGAAACCCTGGTCCAGCAGCTTTACGGCAGTCTCAAGGAGCCGCAGCGGCAGGCGCTGTGCTTCGGCTGGGACGACCCGCGCCGGCTGAAGGTGGACAACAACTGGCACATCACCCCGCAGCGGCTGCGCGACACCCTCGACGCCGACCAGCAGGACCTGGTGCGGCAGATTTTCGACGGCCTGCACAGCGAGGCGTACAAGAAGGAGGTCTGGCGCCAGTTCGACCAGGACAACAAGGGCGACGGCGGCTTTGCCAGCTCCTCCATCGCCCTCTTCGGCACGCCGGGCAGCGGCCAGTTCGAGTTCGTCCTGACCGGCCGGCACTGCACCCGGCGCTGCGACGGCGACAGCGAGGCGGGCACCGCCTTTGGCGGTCCGATCTTCTACGGCCACGCCGCGCGCGGCTTTTACGAGAAGCCCGACCACCCCGGCAACGCCTACTGGTTCCAGGCCAAGCGCGCCAACGAGGTGTTCCAGGCGCTGGACGGGCGGCAGCGGGCGCTGGCCCTGCGCGGCGACGGCCGGGACGAAGCCGGCAATGCGACCGTGCGGCTGACCGGCAAAACGCGCGGGCTGGAGGGCATTCCGATGACCGAGCTGAGCGCCGACCAGAAAGGGCTGGTGCGCCAGGTGCTGGCGGACCTGCTGGCGCCGTTCCGCCCGGAGGACGCCCAGGAATCGCTCAAGTACATTGAAGCGGCCGGCTTCGACCACCTGCACCTGGCCTTCTACAAGAACCAGGATGTGGGCCAGGACGGCGTCTGGGACGTCTGGCAGATCGAGGGGCCGTCGATGATCTGGTACTTCCGCGGCGACCCCCACGTGCACTGCTGGACGCACATCAAGGAGCGGGCCTGACCCGCTCCCCTTGGATCGGACGTTGCACGGCGGCCACTCAGGTCGTATGTTAAAAGATAATCATGAGCAAGCCCGACGAGTCCAAGGATCAGCGGCTCAAGCAAGCCGAGAAGATCACCAGCCACCCCGAGCAGTACAAAGTCTGCGAAGGCTGCGGCTCGATCGTGGTGGCGCGGGCCGTGACCTGCCCGAGCTGCCATGCCTACCGCTTTGACACCGCGGCCGACCGGGTCGTGCTGCAGGCGCGCGAGCTGGCGGCGCGGGCCGCCCACTCGGTGCTGAGCTCCGACCTGTCCTGAGCCGCGGCCGGCCTCAGCGCCGGAACGCCGGTCCGGGCACCGACGCCGGCCGCGCCGGCGAGGCTGCGGGCGCATCCGCCGCGCGCGCCCGCTCCTTGTCGGCCGTGTTCTTGTACCAGAGCACGCCGTTGCGCTTCATGTTGGCGATCAGGTCCTTGAAGTCGGTCTTCAGCACCGGGTCGTTGACCAGGGCGCCGAGCAGGCCCTTGCCCGTGGTGATGTTGCGCGCGGCCGTGGCAAAGCTGTCGGCGGCGTTCTTGATCGACTTCAGCGAGTCGTCGGCAGTGGCCATGACCTTGTCCGCCTTGGCGATCGCCGGGTCGAGCTTGTCGAACATCGGCCCGAGGCGCTTGGTGGAGTCCTCGACGTTGCGGGCGGAGGTCTTGAAGCTGGCAGCAGCCTCCTTGAGGTCGGCGAGGGCGGACTTCAGGTTGTCCGCGTTCTCCTCGCCGAGCACCTTCTCGTCGACCCGGGTCATGGTCTTGTTGAGGTGCTCCATGCTCTGCCGGAAGTCGGTGATCGTCTGATCGGATAGGGCGCCCTTGTTGATCTTCTCCATGGCGCCCTTCACGTCGACCAGCGCATCGCGGACGTCGTCGAGGACCTCGTCGACCTTGCGGCCGACCTGTTCGGCCTGGCTTTGCAGGTCGGAGAGGCCGCCGGACTTGGCGCCGATGATGAGTTCGGAATGGTCGTGCGGCAGGAAGGCGTCGGACTCCTTGCCCGTCGGCTTGATCTCGATGAGCGCGTCGCCCATCAGGCCGGCCGAGCCGATGGCGAAGGCGGCATCGGCGGGGATGTCGACGTCGTCGAAGATCTGCAGGTCCATGATGACGCCGGTGAAGGTGTCGTTGAGCTGAGGGTGGCGGATCACCTTGCCGACCTTGGCGCCGCCCAGGTAGACGGGCGAGCCCTCCTTGATGCCGGAGGCGTTGGGGAAGGCGACGCGCAGCTGGTAGGTGTCGCGGAACACCTCGCGCAGGCTGCCAAACTGCAGGATGATGCCGCCGAGGAGCAGCAGCCCCACCAGCAGAAAGAGGCCCACCAGGAGCTCGGTTTTGCGTTCGTTGTTCATAGGCTCTACGCGCACATGCCGGAGCGGCCGGCGATGAAGTTCTGGATTTCGGGATCGGCGGAGCTGCGCAGTTCGTCGCAGGTGCCGATGAAGTGAATGACGCCGTTCTTCAGCATCGCCACGCGGTCGGCGATCTTGAAGACGCTGCTCATGTCGTGGGTGATGACGATGCTGGTCACGCCGACGCGCTTCTGCATGCGCCGGATCATCAGGTCGATGACGTCGGTCACGATCGGGTCGAGGCCGGCGGTGGGCTCGTCGTAGAGGATGCATTCCGGCCGGCCGACGATGGCGCGGGCGATGCCGACGCGCTTGCGCATGCCGCCGGAGAGGTTGATCGGCATCTTGTCCTTGTGCTCGTCGAGTTCGACCAACTCCAGCGCCTCGTGGACCCGGCGGTCGATCTCGGCGCGGTCGCGGACGCCGGCTTCGCGCAGCGGGAAGGCGACGTTCTGGGCGACGGTGAGGCTGTCGAACAGGGCGGCGTTCTGGAACAGGTAGCCCATGCGGCGGCGCACCTGCATCAGCTCGCGCTCGCGCAGGCTGCAGAGGTCGACGCCGCTGAGCTCGACCCGGCCGGCGTCGGGATGGAGCAGGCCGATGATGTGCTTGAGCAGGACGCTCTTGCCCTCGCCGCTGGGGCCGATGAGCACGAGGGTCTCGCCGCGCCGGATGGTCAGGTCGACGCCCTGGAGGATCTTCTGCGTCCCGAAGCTCTTGCGCAGGCCGGTGATGCGGATGAAGGGCGCGTCTGGTTGCGGGTCAGCCATGGCTCAGAGCGCCGTCCCGAGCGGGAAAAAGTAGTTGAGCAGCATCGTCAGGAAAAAGTTGGCGATGAGCAGGGCCAGCGAGGAGAAGACCACCGCGCGGGTGGTGCCGAGGCCGACGCCGACAGCGCCGTTGGAGGCGACCAAACCCTGGTGGCAGGAGATCAGCACGATGAGGATGCCGAAGACGAAGCCCTTGATCATGCCGAAGCTGACGTCCTGGAGGTTGGTGTGGTCGACCACGTGCGTCCAGAACCAGGCTTGGGGGATGCCGAAGACGCTGGTGCCGACGACGACCGAGGCGGCCAGGCCGAAGACGATGCACTCGGCGATGAGCAGCGGCATGGAGATCATCATCGCCAGGAAGCGCGGCAGCACCAGGTAGTCGACCGGGTGCGCGCCCATGACGCGCAGGGCGTCGATCTGCTCGCTCACCTTCATGGTGCCGATCTCGGCGGCCATGGAGGCGCCGACGCGGCCGGTGACCATCAGGCCGGCCAGCACCGGCCCGAGCTCGCGGCAGAGCGAGACGCTGACGATACCGCCGATGGTGGACTCGATGCCGAAGTCCTTGAACTTGAAGTAGGACTGGGCGGTGAACACCGCGCCGGTGAAGGCGCCGGTGACGACGACCACCGCCTGGGAGCCGTAGCCGATGCCGACGATCTGCTGGGCCATCAGGCGCAGGCGCAGGCGGCCCTGGGTCAGGGCCTCCCAGAGTTCGCCCAGCAGCAGACCAAGCTGCCCCAGATAGGCGAGGAAGCGAAGGGAAGCGCGGCCGGGCAGGCCCAGGATGCCGGAGGAGGGGTCCATCAGAGACAAAGGTGCGGGGACAGCCGCCATTCGTTCATCCGGTCAGGAAAAAAACGCGGCGACGGACGAGCCGAACCGCAACATGGCACTGCCCGGGGCAAAGGCAACCCGCAGCGCGCACGCCTTTGCATGCGGCCATCAGCGGCGCTCCAGCGCCGTCTCCCAGCCCACCGGCTGCGTCCAGGCCTGCTGGAGCTGGCCGGGAGTGGCCGGATTCGCCATCACGCGGTCCGAGCGCACGACGGCGCGCACGTAGAGTTCGTCGCCGGTCATCTGGTAGGCGGGCTCCAGGCTGTCGCTGCTGGCGAGCAGCCGGCCGACGTCCTCGCTGTGCTGCAGGCGCACCGGGTGGTTGTCATCGGCCGGCGCCGGCACCTCCTTGACGGCGCGGTTGTAGTTCTTCGGCGTGCCGCGGAACTCGGTGACGTACTTCACCCCGGGCTGGCCCTGGATCTTGAGGCTGAGCCGGCGCGTCTGCCGGTCGAACTGGACGTCGCTGAGGGTGACGCCGGTGCTGGCGTAAAAGTCGCCGCGCTGCATGGCTTCGACCAGGGCGTTGGCGTCCAGCCGGTCGGCGCGCACCATGACCCAGCCGCGGCCCGACGTGGAGTTTCCGCCGTGGTAGTGGTGGCTGTCGTCGGTGCCAAGGCCGAACAGCGGCGGCTGGCGCAGTTCTGCCAGGCGGAGGGTGCTGGCCACGTCCCAGATGCGCTCGGTGGCGCTGTCCGCGCGCGCCGGGTCGCCTTCCGGATAGGTCTGCGGGTGGCCGTTGTAGACCTCGAAGAACCGGTCCTCGAGGACATGCGCCAGGTCTTCGGCGGTCAGCGCCCAGCGGAAGTTGGGGTGGTTGAGGTGGGCCATCACCGGCCGGCCAGCCTTGACGCCGTGGGCGGCGATCGCCTGCAGGTTGGCGCGCAGGGTTTCGCGGATCGACACCAGGTCCTTGATCGGCTCGATCACGGCGTCGACGTTGAGGGCGTTGATGTGGATCGGCGCCTTGGCAAAGCCGGCGCTGACCTCCTCGGCCTCCATCAGCAGGAACTTGCCCGGCTCCTCGAGCTTGGCGCGGTATTCTTCCAGCGTCTTCAGGCGCACCTCGGTGCGCCCGTCAGCCGCCGGGCGCGTCTGCACCCAGGCGTCGCCGAAGCGGGCGCGGTACTTGTCGAGCACCTTGCGGCCGAGGGTGATCTTCTTCTTCTCAATGACGTCTTCGGCCACCCACTTGTCGCCGCGCGCCAGGATGTTGTGGTCCGACAGGGCCAGGAAGTCGTAGCCCTGGTCCTTGTACCAGGCGGCGATCATGTCCGGAAAATCGTTGCCGTCGCTCCACAGCGAATGGGTGTGGGTGTTGCCCTTGAACCAGCGCGGGGCGTCGGCGGCGTGCAGGCCGGCGGTGACGGTCAGAGCGAGCAACAGCGAGAATTTCATGGTTGTTCTTGAACGGGCCGCGCCGCCGGAAACAATCAACGGCCCATGCTTGAATTTTTGGACACGGCCATCGACCGCAGCCGCACCCGCCTGCTGTCCCTGCGGCAGCCGGCCGGCCACTGGCAGGGCGAGCTGTCGAGCAGCGCCCTGTCCACCGCCACCGCTGTCGTTGCCCTGCACGGCGTCGATGCGGCGGCGCACCGGCCCTGGATCGACGCCGGCACGGCCTGGCTGGCCGCGCACCAGAACGCCGACGGCGGCTGGGGCGACACGACGGTCAGCCAGAGCAACCTGTCGACGACCCTGCTGTGCTGGAGCGCCCTGCGTCTGGCGGCGCCGGCGGCCGCGGCCCTGCCGGCCTGCGAGGCCTGGATCCGCGACCGCGTCGGTTCGCTGGAGCCCGCCGCCATCGCCCGCGCCGTGGTCGCCCGCTACGGCAAGGACAAGACCTTCTCGGTGCCGATCCTCATGCTCTGCACGCTCGGGGGCAGCCTCGGCGAGGATGCCTGGCGCCGCGTCCTGCCCCTGCCGTTCGAGCTCGCCGCCCTGCCGCGCCCCTGGTTCGGCGCCGTCGGCCTGCCGGTGGTCAGCTACGCCCTGCCCGCGCTCATCGCCATCGGCTACACGCGCTTCCGGAACGCGCCACCGGCCGCGTGGAACCCGCTGCGCTGGCTGCGCGCCGCGCTCTGGCCGCGCATCCGGCCGATGCTGAAGACCCTGCAGCCGAGCAGCGGCGGCTACCTGGAAGCGACGCCGCTGACCAGCTTCGTCACCATGGCCCTGGCCGCCGCCGGCGAAAAAGACCATCCCTGCGTGCCAGCCGCGGTCGACTTCCTGCAGCGCTCCATGCGCGCCGACGGCAGCTGGCCGATCGACACCAACCTGGCCACCTGGGGCACCACGCTGAGCTGCAAGGCGCTCGACGAAACCGCGGCGCCGGTGCGCGCCTGGCTGCTCGGCCAGCAGTACCGCGCCGTGCACCCCTTCACCAACGCCGCCCCCGGCGGCTGGGCCTGGACCGACCTGCCAGGCGGCGTGCCCGACGCCGACGACACCGCCGGCGCCCTCATCGCCCTCGCCGGCGAAGCCGATGCCGCCAGCACGGCCGCCGCCGCGCGCGGCATCGCCTGGCTGCTCGATCTGCAGAACCGCGACGGCGGCATCCCAACCTTCTGCCGCGGCTGGGGCACCCTGCCCTTCGACCGCAGCACGCCCGAACTCACCGCCCACGCCCTGCTCGCCTGGTGGCTCTGGGAACCCCGCCTGCCCGCCCCGCTGCGCCGGCGCGTCCAGCGCGCCACCGGGCGCGCCCTGGCCTACCTGAAGGCGGTGCAGGACGCCGACGGCGCCTGGATCCCGCTCTGGTTCGGCAACGAGCACGCCCGCAACGAGGAGAACCCCGTGTACGGCACCGCCCAAGTGGTCGCCAACCTCGCCGGCTGCCCGGCGCTGGCCGCCCAGGCCGGCCGCCTGATCGCCCGCGGCGCCGGCTACCTGGAAAGCACCCAAAAGACCGACGGCAGCTGGGGCGGCGACGCCGGCGCCCCGGCCAGCCTGGAGGAAACCGCGGTGGCGCTCAACGCCCTGCTGCTGGCCCGGCCGGAAGCCGCGCAGGAGCGCGCCCGGCGGGCCGTCGTCTGGCTGCTGCAGGCCACCGAGCTGGGCACCCGCTTCCCGCCCGCGCCGATCGGCCTGTACTTCGCCCGCCTCTGGTACCACGAGCAGCTCTACCCGGTGCTGTGGACCCTGAAGGCCCTGCACCGCGCAAAAGCCGCCTTGCCGGCCGTGACCTGAACCGCTACAACCCGCCCCATGAGCACCTCCCGCCGCACCTTCCTGACCAGCCTCGCCTCGGGCGCCGCCGCCACCGCCTTCGCCCGCGACTGGTCCGGCCGGAATCCGGAGCGCTACCCCGACCCGGACGTCATCGCCCTTGAGCCGGCCTTCCAGAAGCACATCCAGGGCAACTCGCCGCTGCGCCGCCTGCACACCGGCCTGCTCTGGGCCGAAGGCCCCGCCTGGAACGGCAGCGGCAACTACCTGGTCTGGAGCGACATCCCCAACAACGCCCAGATGCGCTACCTGCCCGAGGACGGCCACGTCAGCGTCATGCGCAGCAACTCCGGCAACAGCAACGGCAACACCTTCGACTGGCAGGGCCGGCAGCTCTCCTGCGAGCACGCCAACCGCCGCGTCGTCCGCTACGAACTCGACGGCAAGGTCACCGTCCTCGCCGCAGAGTTCGAGGGCAAACCCTTCAACGCCCCCAACGATGTCGTCGTGCATCCCGACGGCGGCGTCTGGTTCACCGACCCCGGCTACGGCAGCATGATGGACTACGAGGGCAACAAGGGCGAACTCCACCTCAAGGAAGCGGTCTACCGCATCGATCCCTCCGGCAAGGTGGCCAAAGTCACCGACGCGCTCACCAAACCCAACGGCCTCTGCTTCTCGCCCGACTACAAGAAGCTCTATGTGGTCGACACCGGCGCACCCAAGAACACCCTGGTCTTCGAGGTCCGCGACGGCACCCAGCTCGATGCCGGCCGGGTGTTCGCCACCCACAAGGGCCTGCTGGCCGACAAGGACGGCAAAGGCGGCTCCGACGGCGTCCGCTGCGACATCGACGGCAACGTCTGGGCCAGCGCCGGCTGGGTGGGCGACGGCTTTGACGGCGTGCACGTCTTCTCGCCCGAGGGCCAGCTCATCGGCTTCATCAAGCTGCCCGAGACCGGCAGCAACCTGTGCTTTGGCGGCCCGAAGCGGAACCGCCTGTTCATGACCGCCGGCCAGTCGCTGTTCTCCGTCCACGTCAACATCCGCGGCGCCCACATCTGCTGACCATGAACCACCCGCTAGTCTCCCACCCCTGCCTGCCGGACACGCCGACCTCGCACCTGCCGTTCAGCCCCTGCGTCGTCGTCGGCGACCTCATCTTCGTCTCCGGCCAGGCCTCGGTCGACGACAAGGGCGCGATCGTCAGCGACAGCTTCGAGGGCGAGTTTCGCCGCTCGGTGGAAAACCTCGCCAGGGTGCTTGAGGCCGCCGGCAGCGACCTGGCGCACGTCGTGCAGACCCGCAACTACGTGCGCGAGGCCGGCGACGTCGCCGAGTTCAACCGCCTGTACCGCGAGTACTTCAGCGCCCCCTACCCGAGCCGCACGACGATCACCAACTGCCTGCCGCCGTCGCTCAAGTACGAGATCGAGGCCGTGGCGGTGCGCCGCCCCTGAGCCCGCCTTTGCAAAACGGCGGCGCTTTTCCCATTGCCTTTCCGGGCCGCGGGCCGCTCAATGCGCCTGTCATGCAAACGCTCTCCGTTCTCATCGGCCTGGCCTGCGCGGTGTTCCTCATCCCCGGCCTCATCCCGCTGCTGGGCTGGATGCAGTGGGCCGTGCTCGCCGGCTGCGTGCTCGGCATCATCTTCGGCGCCTT
>CAYYJK010000136.1:0-9133 GCA_964472185.1 uncultured Prosthecobacter sp. | reverse complement strand
GGCCCTGGACCCGGCCAAGGCCCCGCGCCCGGGCATCGACTACGAAGTCATGGCCGAGCCGCAGCCGACCTTCGGCCAGGGTGGCATCGAGGTCGCCGAGGTTTTCGCCTACACCTGCATCCACTGCGCCAACCTGCAGCCGGTGCTGAACCAGTGGAAGCCCAACATCGCCAGCGACGTGCGCTTCGTCTACGTGCCGGGCGTGTTCGGCGGCATCAGCGACAACTTCGCCCGCGGCTACTACGCCGCCGAGGCCATGGGCCTGGTGGAGAAGACCCACGACGCGCTGTTCCGCGCCGTGCTGATCGAGCGCAGCTTCCAGACGGCCTCGGTCGAGGAGATCGCCGACTGGTACGCCAAGCAGGGCGCCAACCGCGACACCTTCCTGTCCACCATGCAGAGCTTCGCCGTGACCGCCAAGCTCAACCGCGCGCGCCAGTTCGCGCTGCGCAGCGGCGTGCAGTCCACCCCGACCATGATCATCAACGGCAAGTACCGCGCCGTCGCCACCGGCGACCGCGGCATGCAGGGCCTGCTCGACACCGTCGACTTCCTGGTCGCCAAGGAGCGCGCGGAAGCCGGCCAGTAAGCCATCCCCGCCGCGAACGAACGAGGGGCCGCCGATGCGGCCCCTTTTTCTTGCGCCGCCGTCCGGCGGGCGCGCACGTCAGGCTTCCCGGCGCACGGCCGGCACCCAGCGGGCGGGCCAGCGTCGCGCGAGCGAATACACCGCCAGCCCGGCCAGCACCACCAGCGCACCGGCGAGCTTGCCGCCGCCGATCTCCTCGCCATAGGCCAGCCAGGCCACCAGCAGCCCCGTCACGGGCACCATCAGGCTCAGGGGCGCCACCGTCGAGGCCGGGTAGCGGCCGACCAGCCGGTTCCAGGCCGCGTAGCCGAACAGGGTGACGACATAGGCCTGGTAGGCGACGGAAAACACCGTGCCGGCGTTGGCGTCATGCACCAGGGCGACGAAGGGAGCCGCGCCCTTCACCAGCCAGGTCAGGGCGAACAGCGGGACGACGGCGAACGCGCCCGACCAGACCACGAAGGCCAGCATGTCCTCCGGGCGGTGGCGGCGCACCAGCAGCATGCAGATGCTCCAGCACAGCGCGGCGAACACCACCAGCAGCGTGCCGGCCAGCGACAGCCGCCCCTGCGTCGACGCGATGATCACCAGCAGGCCGCCCGTGGCGAGTGCGATGCCGAACCACTGCGACGGCGCCACCCGTTCGCCGAACAGCCGGGCCGCCAGCAGCACGGTGAAAATGGCGCTCGACTGCAGCACCAGCGAGGCCAGGCCCGCCGACAAGCCGATGTGGATGGCGAAATTCACGGCGCCCCACAGGCCGAGGCCGAACAGCAGCCCGTAGGACGCCGGGACCCACAGCGGCAGCGCCGGGCGCGGCAACAGCCAGATCGCCGGCAACGCGCAGAACAGGAACCTGAGCGCGGTGAGCAGGAACGGATCCACCGT
Organism: uncultured Prosthecobacter sp.; assembly: GCA_964472185.1. Classification (GTDB taxonomy): domain Bacteria; phylum Verrucomicrobiota; class Verrucomicrobiia; order Verrucomicrobiales; family Verrucomicrobiaceae; genus Prosthecobacter. Next base: position 7,656 of record CAYYJK010000136.1, on the reverse strand, counting down.
CGCCAGGCCGAGCTTGATGACGGAAAAGTTCGCGCCCCACAGCAGGGTGACGAACAGGCCAAGCAGGAGGTCGCTTCGTTTCATCGCAGGCACCCGGCGGAAGAAGGCGTGCAGCCTAGGTCGCCGCGACGGCCTTGGAAAACGACAAATGTGCTACCGTCATGGTGACTTCAGGTCACCACTTGGCCGATGCCCCTTCCGTCGCTGCGCAACCTGCAGGTGTTCGAGGCCGCCGCCCGGCACGGGAGCTTCCGGGCCGCCGCCGACGCGCTGTTCCTGACGCATGGCGCGGTCAGCCGGCAGGTGCGGGCGCTCGAGGCGGAGCTCGGCGTACCCCTTTTCCGGCGAACGGGCCAGCGCGTGGTGCTGACCGAACAGGGGCGCCGCCTGCAGCTGGCCGTGGCCGCCGGCCTGCAGCAGATGGCCGACGCGATCACTTCGCTGCGGGAGGACCGGCACCAGGCCCCGCGGCGACTGACGGTGACCATGCTGCCGTCCTTCGCGACGCGCTGGCTGCTGCCGCGCCTGCCCGCCTTTCGCGAACGGCACCCCGACATCGCGGTCGAGGTGATCGCCACGGTCACGCCACTCGACCTGGCGCGCGAGGACATCGAACTGGGCATCCGCTACGGCGGCGGGCGCTGGTCGGGCATGGTCGCCGAACGCGTCGCCACCGAAACGATGTTCCCGGTGGCGGCCGCCGCCGGCGTGATGGGCCAGGCGCGGCTGCCGCGCAGCCCGCGCGAACTGCTCGACTACCCGCTGATCAATCCCGACGAGGAATGGGACCGCTGGTTCCGCCGGGCCGGCGTGCTGGGCCGGCCCACGCGGCAGGGTCCGTCCTTCAGCGACAGCGGCGTGATATTGCAGGCGGCCGAAACCGGGCATGGCGTGGCACTGGGCCGCGAACTGCTGGTCGCCGACGCCCTGGCCGCGGGCCACCTGGTGCGCTTGCCGGGGCCGCGCATCCGCGCGCGGCGCGCGTATTACCTGATCTATCCCGAAGCGCGCCCGCTGTCCGCCGCGGCGCAGGCTTTCGCCGCCTGGCTGCGCGCCAGCCTTGCCGGGGCCTGAGTCACGCGCACCGCCGCCCTTGTCCCCGCCGCCGTGTGGCCGCACCATCTTTCCATGGCCGACGCCCCGACCCAGACGCTGCGCCTCCTGAGCGCCAACATCCAGGCCGGCTCCAGCACGCGCGCCTACCGCGACTACGTGACCCGCAGCTGGTCGCACGTGCTGCCCAGCGGCAAGCGCCTCAACCTCGACAGCCTGGCCGAGCTGGCCAGCAACTACGACCTGGTGGGCCTGCAGGAATCCGACCCCGGCAGCCTGCGTTCGGGCTTCACCAACCAGGCGGACTACCTGGCCGAGCGCGCGCACTTCCCGTTCTGGAGCCACCAGCCGAACCGGCGCATCTCGCGCATCGCCGGCAGCGGCAACGCCCTGCTCAGCCGCCTGCAGCCCACCGACCTGCTCGACTACGCCCTGCCCGGCCGCATCGCCGGCCGCGGCGTGCTGCTGGCCAGCTTCGGCGAAGGCACCGATGCCTGGCAGCTGGCCATCACCCACCTCTCGCTGGGCGTGAAGTCGCGCCAGCTGCAGCTGGGCTTCCTGGCCGAACTGCTGGCCGATTCGCCCCGGCTGGTGCTGATGGGCGACTTCAACTGCGATTTCGACGCGCCCGAGATGCGCGCGCTCTACCGCGGCACCTCGCTCGAGCCGCCGCCGCACCGCATCGCCACCTTCCCCAGCTGGTCGCCGCAGCGCGGCCTGGACCACGTGCTGGTGGGCGGCTTCAAGGTGCTCGACTACAAGGCCGTGCCGGCCGCCGGTTCCGACCACATGGCGGTGGGCGTGGAGCTGCTGCCCAAATGAAAGGGCCGGCGGTTTCCCGCCGGCCCTTCGTCACGCGGTGATACGCGAACCGGTCAGAACTTGATGTCGGCGCGCAGGTACCAGAAGCGGCCACCCGGGATGTCGTAGGTGGACGCGTCGTAGCCGTTGAGCGAGCACGACAGGCAGATCGGCGGGTCGTTGTCGAAGACGTTGTTCACGCCCACGGCGATGCGCAGGTCGTTGAACTGCTCGAAACGGTAGCCCGCCTGCAGGTCGTTGTACGTGGTGGCCTCGAGCACGTTGGTGCCCGTGGCCGGGTTGCTGCAGACCGGGAAGCCCACCGCACGACCACACTCCTCGCGCAGCTCGCTGATGTGGCGCAGGGTCCACGACGCATCGAAGTTGCCGCGCTTGAAGTCCAGGGTGAAGTTCGAGGTCCACTCCGGGATCGCACTGTCGACCACCTCGATGCCCGGGCCCTGCGGCTGCACCTGGCCGGCGGCGCCGACGGCCTGGTAGTCGCCGACGAAGGTGTTGCGCCACGAGGCCTTGAACTGGCCGAAGTCGGTGGCCGGGAACACCCAGAACAGGTCCACGTCCCAGCCGTCGGTGTCGATGGTGCCGAGGTTGGTCAGGCGGTTGTTGAAGCCGTTGATGCCACCGGTGGGCGCGCGGCTGATGCCGTCGCAGTACAGCGCGTCCAGGGTCTGCACGCACAGGTCGAGCTGGGTCTGGGCGTCGATGGCCTGGATGGCGCCTTCGATTTCATGCCGGTAGTAGGTGACCTCGAAGTCCACGCGCTCGGCCCAGGCCGAATCCTCGAGGAAACCCGGGCTCCAGATGAAGCCGGCCGAGAAGCTCGTGGAGCTTTCCGGGTCCAGCTGGTCGTTGCCGCCGGTGGTGACCGAGATCTGCGGGTTCGGCTGCTGGTAGTTGGCCGGCACGCCGAGCGCCGCGCAGTTGCCGGCCAGCGACGGGTTCAGCAGCGGCGTGTCGCAGGGGTCGTTGAGCTGGGCGTCGAAGCGGCTGGCCGAACCGAACAGCTCGCCGATCGACGGCGCGCGGAAACCTTCGGCGTAGCTGGCGCGCAGCACCAGTTCCTCGACCAGCTGGAAGCGCAGGCCGTACTTGGGCGTGAACTCCGAGATGCCGGTGGAGTAGTCCGAGTAGCGGCCGGCCACGGTGAAGTCGAGCTTCTGGCCGATCTCGGTGTCCTGCAGCAGCGGGAAGTTGAGCTCGAAGAACAGCTCGCTCACGTCGTACTTGCCCGAGGTGGGCAGGGACGGCACGCCGTTGTAGTCGCCGGCGATGGTGAGCGCGTCGGGCTGGTACCAGCCCTTCAGGCGGCGGTGTTCCAGGCCCGCGGCGAAATCCACCGAACCGGCCGGCAGGTCGAACAGGCTGCCGGAGAGGTTGGCGGTGAACAGTGCCAGTTCGTTCTTGCTTTCGTCGCGCACCACCGGCTGGATCCAGGCCAGCATGGCCGGCGTGATGGTGCCCGGGCCACCGAAGATGTTGAGCGGCGTGCAGCCGGCCACGGCCGCGCAGGCGGCCGGGTTGCCCAAGGCCAGGGCGATGTTGCGGATGTTGTAGCTGCCGTAGTTGGTCTGTTCGGCCTTGTTCTCGCTGAAGGCCACGTTGACGTCCCAGTACAGCGTGCGCTGGCCGGCGTCGAACACGCCCTCGAGGCCGGCGCCGAGGTACCAGGTGTCCACGTCCTGCTCGAACACGCGCGCGCCGCCCTCGACCGGGCGACGGCCGATGAGGATCAGGTTGGTCGCCGAATCCAGGTCGAAGCCGAACGGGTTGTACGGGTTCAGGGCCGAGATGAAGATGTTGTCGGCCTGCGGGTTGCCGGTGCCGGCCTCGGGGCCGAAGAACAGCGGCTCGGGCGCGGCCTGGTTGGTGGATTCGCGGCGGTTGTACAGCACCTTGGCGTAGCCGCTCACCGCGTCGCTGAACTCGAAGCGCACCTGGCCGAAGGCGCCCATGCGCTCGGACGGCGTCAGCAGCAGGTTGTACTGCGAGAAGTTGAAGCGGTCGGCGGTGGAGAAGCAGTGGTAGTCGTCGGTGCGCACGCAGCCGATCTGCGAGCCGTCGTAGGTCGGGTCGCTGGCGCCGTTGTTGGGCGTGATGTCGAGCACTTCTCCGGTGTTGGGGTCGACGAAGATGAAGCGGCCGGTCGGCGTGCCCGAGCTGCCGAAGGTGAGGCCGGTGCCCGGCACCGGGAAGCTGGACTGCTCGCGGTCGCGCGAATAGATCACTTCCTGGTCAGTGTAGCTCAGGCCCAGGAAGAAGTTGGCGCGGTCGGTGCTGCCGCCCCAGGCCAGGTCGATGGACGAGGTGGCGCCGTCGCCTTCGCCGTACTGGCCGTACTGGGCGTTGACCGAGATGCCCTCGAAGTCCTTGCGGGTGATGATGTTGATCACGCCGGCGATGGCGTCCGAGCCGTACAGCGAGGACGCGCCGTCCTCGAGCACTTCGATGCGCTCGATGATGGCCAGCGGGATGGTGTTGAGGTCGGTGGCCGAACCCACGCCCGAGGCGGAGGCTTCGTTGACCCAGCGCACGCCGTCCACCAGCACCAGCACGCGCTTGGAACCCAGGTGGCGCAGGTCGGCCTGCGCGGAACCCGCGCCGACGCCGCTGCCGTCCGGCGGGAAGCCGAAGTTGCCGCTGGAGTTGAACTTGGTGTTGAGCGCCGAACCCGAACCCGTCAGGGACTGGATGATGTCGGCGACGGAAGTGAGGCCGCTGCGGTCGATGTCCTCGCGCGTGATGCGCTGCACTGGCACCAGGCCTTCGGCTTCCGAGGTCTTGATGCGCGTGCCGGTGACCTCGATGCGATCGAGCGTCTTGACCTCGTCTTCGGCCGGCGCGTCCTGCGCGGCGACCGCCGCCGGGATCAGCGCGAACAGCAATGCACCGCGGACCGCCTGGCTCAGGCGGGTAGTACGGATGGTCTTCATTGCATTCCCCATGGGTTGGTGGTGCCGGCGCCTTGCCCCCAATGCCCCGGCTGCCTTCCCTTGTAAAGAATTCGTCAAAACGTGACAACGGTCACGAATTCTCAGCTCGTTAGCGTTACCGGACAGCTGGGGGCGGTTTCGTTCAGGGAGCCAGCCAGACGCTGGTGCCGACCACCGCCAGGAAGGCCGCGAACAGCCGCCGCAGGGCCGGGCCGCTGATGCGGTGGGCCAGCCGGGTGCCCCAGGGCGCCGTCAGCACCGAGGCCAGGGCGATGCCCACGGCGGCGGGCAGGAACACGTAGCCCCAGCTGCCCGCGGGCAGGCCCTGGGGCGCGCCCTGCAGGGCGTAACCGGCGGCACTGGCCAGGGCGATGGCCACGCCGCAGGCGCTGGACGTGCCCACCGCCCGCACCGGCCGCACGCCGCGCCACACCAGCAGCGGCACCGTCATGCTGCCGCCGCCGATGCCCACCAGGGCCGATACCGCGCCGATGCCGGCACCCGCGGCGGTGTAACCCGGGCCGCGCGGGGCGTCGGCGCGTTCGAGCCGCGAGCGCGGCCAGTCCAGCGCCATCTGCGCGGCGGCCAGGTAGCAGTACACCGCGATGAAGGCGCGCAGCCAGACGCCCTCCAGCGACGTGGCCAGGCCGCTGCCCAGCCAGCCACCCAGCACCAGCCCCGGCACCAGCCAGGCCACGGTGGGCCAGAGCACGCTGCCGCGCCGGTGGTGGGCGCGCGCCGACGACAGCCCGGTGAGCACGATGCTGGCCAGCGCGGTGGCCAGGGCCACGTGCACGGCCTGTTCGGCGGGCACGCCCTGGGTGGGCAGCAGCCACACCAGCGCGGCCACCAGCACCAGCCCGCCGCCGATGCCCAGCAGGCCGGCCAGCACGCCCGCCACCGCCCCGAGGGCGAGGTAGATCAACCAGGCAAGGCTCATGCGGCGTGGGCCGCGCGGTGGGCGGAGGAGTCGGGAACCATGGGCTAGACTCTGCCTCATGTCGCGCCGAATTCCGAGTTTCCTGGCCTTCTGCCTGCTGGCCGGTGCCAGCCTGGCGCAGGACCGCCCTCCCGACCTGTCCGGCGAACGCCGCGCCTTGCTCGAAGCCTTCCGCCTGGCCGAACTGGGCCAGCTGGACGTGGCCGCCCGCGCCCGCGTGGCCGACCACCCGCTGTTGCCCTGGCTCGACGCCACCCAGCTGCGCAAGCAGCTGGCCGGCGCGCCGGCGAAGGAAGTGCGCGCCGCGCTGCGCCGCCACGACGGCACTGCCGCCGCCGACTGGCTGCGCGAGGCCTGGCTGCGCGAACTGGCGCGCAAATCGCGCTGGGCCGATTTCCTGGCCGACTACCGCGACAGCCCCGCCACCGACCTGCGCTGCGCCCACCTCGCCGCGCGCCTGGCCACCGGCGCCACCGACGCCGCCTGGATCGCCGACGGCCGCGCGCTCTGGCTCAGCGCCGAAACGCTGCCGGCGGCCTGCGACACGCCGTTCAAATCGCTGCAGTCGCTGGGCCAGCTCGGCGCCGAGCTGCGCTGGCAGCGCATCGAACTGGCCGCGCTCGCGGGGCAGACCGGCCTGGTGCGTTTCCTCGCCGGCGGACTGCCCGCCAGCGACGCCGCGCTGGCGCGCGACTACGCCGACTTCCTCGACGCGCCGCACGCCCGCGCCGCCGGCTGGCCGAAGACGCCGCGCAGCCGCGCCGTCGCCGCCGAAGGCCTGGCGCGCCTGGCCAAGCGTTCGCCCGACGCCGCCGAGGCGCAGCTGGCCACGCTGGCGCCAGCGCTGGACTTGGGCGAAGCCGAGCGCGGCAAGGTGCTCTACCAGGTGGCGCTGTGGACCGTGGCCTCCTACCTGCCCGGCGCGCAGCAGCGGCTCGAGGCCGTGCCCGAGGCCGCCTACGACGAACGCCTGCACGAATGGCGCGCCCGCGAAGCCATGCACCGGCGCGACGACGCCGGCGCCCTGCGCGCGATCGAACGCATGCCCGCCGCGCAGCGCCAGGACCCGCGCTGGCAGTATTTCGAAGCGCGCCTGCGCGAGCGCCTGGGCCAGCACGACGCCGCGAAGGCGCTCTACCGGCAAGCCGCCACCACCGCCACCTTCCACGGTTTCCTCGCCGCCGACCGCAGCGGCCAGCCTTACGCGCTGTGCCCGCTGGAGCCGTCGAAGGACGCCGCGCTGCGCGCCCGCGTCGCCGGCCACCCGGGCCTGGTGCGTGCGCTGGAGCTGTGGGAAATCGAACGCGTGCCGCTGGCCACCCGCGAATGGGCGGCGCTGCTGCGCGCGCTCAGCCCGGACGAGCGCAAGGTCGCCATTGAATTCGCGCGCGACGCGCACTGGTACGACCGCGCCGTGTTCACCATCGGCGACACGCCCGAGGACCTGCGCCACTATTCGCTGCGTTTCCCGCTGCACCATGAAAACGTGCTGCGCCGCGAAGCGCGCCGGCACGCCATCGACCCGGCCTGGGTGGCCGCGCAGACGCGCGCCGAGAGCGCTTTCATGCCCAACGCGCGCTCGCACGCCGACGCCCGCGGCCTGATGCAGCTGCTGCCTTCCACCGCCGCGCGCACCGCCCGCAAGCTGGGCATCGCCTTCGGCGGCGCGGCCAGCCTGTACCAGCCGGAAACCAACCTGGTGCTGGGCATCGCCCACCTTCGCCACGAGCTCGACCAGCACGGCGGCATCGCCTACCAGGCCATCGCCGCCTACAATGCCGGCCCGACCCCGGTGCAGCGCTGGAACCGCGACCGTCCCGGCTTCGACCCGGATTTCTGGATCGAAACCGTGACGTACAAGGAAACCCGCGATTACGTCGCGCGTGTGCTGGCCTTCAGCGTCATCTACGA
>CAYYJK010000135.1:6967-9242 GCA_964472185.1 uncultured Prosthecobacter sp. | reverse complement strand
TGAACGTGAAGAAGGCCGTGGCGACGGCGATCCAGAAGCCGGGGAAGCCGTCGAGAAAACCGCGGCGCAGCACGTAGGCGCGGAAAAACCGCCACCAGGGCCGGAACACGGCGTCCGCCAGGGACCAGCCCCGCCCCTCCTGCTGTTCGTGCGCGGCGAAGACGTCGGCATAGCCGACATGCTTCACGAGGTAGTGGCGCATGTCGGTGAAGGAGTAGTGATGCAGGTCGCCGGCCAGGGTGGTGTGCGGACCGTCCACGACCAGCCGCTCATGCACCTGGCTGGAGGCATGGCCCTCCCAGCGGCCCCGCTCGCGCCGGAACAGGCGCACCTTGCGGTCCGGATACCAGTCGCCATGGCGGATCCAGCGGCCGAGGAACCAGACGCGCCGGGCCATCCAGGCGGCGGCGAACCGCTCGCTGTCGCCGGCTTCGAAAAAGGCCTCGATCGAGCGGCGCAATTCCGGCGAAAGCTCCTCGTCGCAGTCCAGCGCCAGGATCCAGGGCTGCGTGCACAGGCCGTTGCAGAAATTCTTCTGGTCGGTGAAACCGAGCCAGGGCTGGCTGACGAAACGGGCGCCGAATTCGGCGGCCACCGCCGCGGTGCCGTCGGTGGAGCCCGAGTCGACCACGACGATCTCCTCCGCCAAGCCCTGCGTGCTGGCCAGGCAGCGGCGCAGATTCGCCTCCTCGTTTTTGGAGATGATGGCGATCGAGAGCGGGAAGGGCATGCAGAAGGGTGGTGGTCGGCCGGTTCTGCGCTATGTGTGGCCAAGAACCGCCCGCCGACAACCCCGAACTCGCTTTCCGTGCCCGCCTCCGAACCGCCCGCCGCTTCCGCACCGCCCTGGTGGCTTTGGCCGCATGTGCTGAGCCTGGAAGCGCCGGCGGTGGCCGTGGTCTGGACCCTGGCCCTGGCGCGGTTGAACGACCTGCCGGTTCTGCCGGGCGTGCTGCCGGGACTCGGGCTCGTGGTCTGGATCATCTACGTGACCGACCGCCTGCTCGACACGCTGTCGCTGCCCGCGGCGGCGCTGAGCCTGCGCCACCGCTTCCACCAGCGGCACCGCGGCTGGCTGGCCGCCGCCGTCGGGCTGGGGCTGGCCGGCCTGGTCTGGCTGGGCCTGTGGGTGGTGCCGGCCGGCCTGATGGTGCTGTCACTGACGCTGCTGCTGCCGGTGGCGCTGTATCTGGCCTTTTACAGCGGCGCCGCGCCGCGCGTGCGCCAATGGCTGATGCATGCCGGCGTCTTCCTGCTGCTGCTGGTGGTCAATGCCCTGCCGCTGGCGCTGGCGGTCAAGATCGCCGCCTCCCTGGCGCTGCTCGGCGGCTACGTCTGGTTCGTGCGCCGCGCCGGCCAGGAGGGCTCCACCCCGTGGCTGCGCAAGGAAGTCGCCGCCGGCCTGCTGTTTGCGCTCGGCTGCACGACCTGGAACCGCTTCCACCAGCTCGGCCAGTCCAGCCCGGACGGCTGGGTGGAAACGCTGGTGCTGGCGCTGCTGTTCAGCGCCAATCTCGCCGCCATCACCCGGCACGAGGAGGGCGACCGGCGCGGCAGCGAAGCCGCGGGCGCCACGCTGCTGGCCACGGGGCTGCTGCTGGCGGCCGCCGCGACCGCCGCCCTGCAGGGCTGGCTGCCGGAGCGCCTGCTCAGCCTGGTCCTGGCTGCGCTGGCGGGGCTGATCGCACTCGGCCTGCTCTGGCGCTGCCGGCGCGCGCTTTCCGCCGAGGCTTTCCGCGTCTGGGCCGACCTGGCCGTGCTGCTGCCGGCACTCCTGCTCCTGCTGCTGACCTGGCTGCGTTCCGCCACGGCCGCCGCCGGTTGTCCCTAGCGGCGGCGCCCGGCCGGTTCAGCGTGCCAGCACGTCCTTGAGGTAGCGCATGCTTTCGCGGGCGATGTGCTGGGGGCCGGGGCGGTAGTCGAAGACTTCCACCGACAGGTAGCCCTGGTAGTTGACCTCGCGCAGCGCGGCGACAATCGGCTCGTACTTCACCTCGCCCATGCCCGGGCCGAGCAGGTTGGGGTCGTTGACGTGGAAGTGCACGAACCAGTCCTTGCTGTCGCGGATGATGTCCGGAATCGGCTTGGCTTCGTCGCTCATCGCCTTGACGTCGAGGTGCAGCTTGCAGCTCGGATGATCGACCATCTGGCACAGCCGGATCGTCTCCTCGGCGGTGTTGAGGAAGTTGGTCTCCTTGCGGCCGAGCGGTTCCATGGCGATGACCACGCCGTACTTGCCGGCTTCCTCGGCCACGGCGCGCACGGTGTCGGCGGC
>CAYYJK010000135.1:0-6867 GCA_964472185.1 uncultured Prosthecobacter sp. | reverse complement strand
TCCTCTTTCAGGGTGAACGGGGCCAGTTCCAGCGCCTGATAGCCCGCGGCGGCGGCGTCCTCGCAGACTTTTTCAAAAGGCCAGTTCGGGTAGGTTTCGTTGCAGATCGCGAAGCGCATAGACGGAAAGCGTGGAACGCCCGGCCGGCGGCGTCAACCCGGGTTTTGCAGCGCCGGCAGACGCTCGAGCGCGCGGACGATGCGGTCGTGCGCGCTCAGCCGCCGGCGCCAGTCGGCGGGCACGGCGTCGAGGCCGTGCTGCGCCCCCAGCCAGGCGCCGATCAGCGCGGCCCGGCCGGCGCTGTCGCCGCCGGCGCGCAGGGTGGCGAGGATCGCCGCCGGCAAGTCGCCGGCGTGATGCAGCGCGGTCTGCAGCGCCGCCGGGAAGCTCTGCGGCAGCGGACAGCTCGCTCCGAAGCGCTGCGTGGCGCTGACCGGATCCAGCCGGCGCAGGCTGTGCGCCGCTTCGAGGAAGTCGGCGATGTCGCAGCCGATCTCGGCCGCGCGCCGGGTGTTTTCCAAGGCGGTCTCCAGCGGGCGGCCCTCGAACAGGTTCTGCAGCAGCAGGGCATGCGCGCTGGCGCAGCCGAGGGCGGTCGGGTGGTTCTGGGTGACGCGCGTCAGGCGGCGCACGGCGTCGAGCCGTTCCGCGCGCGGCGCCTGGTGAACGGCCGCCGCCAGCGGCGCCAGCCGGCTGACCGTGGCGAGCTGGTCGTCGTCGGCGCCGTTCTGGTAGTCGCCCGGCTGCCGGTCGAGCCGCGCCAGGGTCTCGCGCGTGGCGTGGTCGCGGTAGCTGCGGCAGTCCGGAGCGCGGAAGAAGGCCTCGAAGCGCCGGCCGAAATCGGTCGCGTCGAAACCGCCGCCGGTGTCCGCCAGCGACTCCAGCAGAAGCAGCGCCGCGTCGCCGTAGTGGGTGCAGTCGCCGGAAACCTTGCCGGCGTGATAGTGGCCGGGCGCCGGGGTTTCGAAGCCCTGCAGGCCGTTGGGAAACCGGGCCGCCAGCTCGGCGGGATCGTAGATCCAGTGGCTGCCGAGGGCGGCGGCATCGCCGACGAAGGCGCCCCAGACGGCGCCGTGCAGACGGGAAAGCGAAGCGTGCATCCGCCCTGATGCCGCAGGCTGCGCCCGCCGGCAAGTGCGCATCGGCGCGCAGGCCCGGCGTTGCTTTTTGCCGCGGCCTTTCCACTGGTCTCCGACCCTTCCATCCACCGTGGCCACCTTCTTCACCTTCGAGCAACTGCAGCACTGGGGCGATGTCGCCCCCGCCTTGACGCCGCCGGCGCGTTTTGCGGTCATCGGCGATCCCATCGGCCACTCGCGTTCGCCGCAGATGCACAACCCGGCCCTGCGCGCCCGCGGCGTCGACGCGCAGTACGTCCGCGTGCAGGTGCCGGAAGGGCGGGTCAAAGAGGCCTTCGGCCTGTTCGTCCGCCACGGCTTCCTCGGGGTCAACATCACCATCCCGCACAAGTTTGAAGCGCTGGCCGCGGTCGACGTGCTCGACCCGCTGGCGCAGCGCCTCGGCGCCGTCAACACCCTGGCGATCCGCGCCGGCCGGCTGTTCGGCTACAACACCGACGGCCCCGGCTTCGTGCGCAGCGTCCGCGAGGCGTTTGCCGCCGAACTGCAGGATCTGCGCGTGCTCATCCTGGGCGCCGGCGGCGGCGCCGGCCGCGCGGTGGCCGTGCAGAGCCTGCTCTCCGGCTGCCGGGCGCTGACGCTGGCCAACCGCACGGAAAGCAAGCTGGCGCCGCTGCAGGCGGAACTCGCCGGCCTAGGCGCGGCTGCGGTGCGCACCTGCTCGCTCGAGCCCGCCGCGCTGGCCCAGCGGCTGGACGAGGTGGACCTGATCGTCAACGCCACCGCGGTGGGCATGAAGGCGGAGGACCCGCCGCTGCTGCCGGCCGGCGCGCTGACGCCGCGGCACCTGGTCTACGACATGGTCTACCGCGCCGCCGGCGCCACCGACCTGGTCCGCGCGGCGCAGGCCGCCGGTGCCAAGCATGCCGACGGCATGTGCCTGCTGCTGCACCAGGGCGCCATCTCGTTCGAGCACTGGTTCCCCGGCGCGCCGGCGCCGCTGGAGGCGATGCGCGCCGGTCTGGCCGCGGCCTGAACGCCGCGCCCGGTTCAGTCGCGCAGCGGCACGATCTTGCGGTCGAGATCGTGGCTGGCGTGGATGTGGCGCACCGTGCCGCTGCGGGCGCGCATGAGGATGCTGTGGGTCTCCACCCGGTGGCCGATGATCTTGACGCCGGGCAGCAGCGGGCTGTCGCTGATGCCGGTGGCGCAGAACAGCGCGCTCTCGCCCATGATCAGGTCGTCGCTGCGGAACACCCGGTTCATCTCCTCGGCGCTGGTGGTGGCGGCGACCTCGGCGCGGTGCGCCTCGGTGTGGAACCACATGCGCACGTCCATGTCGCCGCCCAGGCACTTCAGCGCCGCCGCCGCCAGCACCGCCTCGGGGCTGCCGCCCATGCCGACGTACAGGTCGACGCCGCTGTCGGGCAGGGACGGGGCAACCGCGGCGGTGATGTCGCCGTCGGTGATCATGCGCAGGGCGGCGCCGCAGGAACGCACCTCCTCGATGAGGCCGGCATGGCGCGGGCGGTCCATGGTCACCACCACGACGTCGCGCGGATTTTTGCCCAGGGCGGCGGCGGTGAACTCGATGACCTCCTTGAGCGGCTGGTCGAGCAGGCAGCGGGCGCCCCGGCCGGCCAGGGCGCGCTTGACGGCCGGGCCGTAGGCGAGCTTGTGGCTGTAGAAGCTCGGGATGTGCTTCATCGCGCAGGGCGCACCGTCCGGCTTCTGCGCCGCGGCGATGACCGAGATGCTGTTGGGCGTGCCCTTGGCGATGTTGGTGGTGCCGTCGATCGGGTCGAGGGCGATGTCGAAGCGCGGGCTGCCCTGCCGCCAGGTGCCCAAGTGCTCGCCGACGAAAATGCCCGGGGCGTTGTCCTTGATGCCCTCGCCGATCACCACCTCGCCGCGGATGTCGAGGATGTCGAAGACGCCGTAGATGGCGCTGCAGGCGGCCGCGTCGGCCAGCTCCTTCTCGCCGCGGCCGAGCCAGTGCACGCTTTGCAGGGCGGCGTTCTCGGTGGCGCGCACGAATTCGAACTCGAGGACGCGCTCGAGGTCGTGGGAGCTGCGCAGGGGCGGAAGAGCGGTCGGATCAGGCATGCCGCCCAAACTGACGCAGGCGCCGGCAAAAGAAAAGTGCGGGAATGTACCCAGGCCGCCGCCGAATCCTGCATACGGCGAATTCGCGGTGGAGCCGGCGCGCTCCCCGGCCTAAGTCAGCGGGCATGTCCGACGAATCCCACCACGAGCGCGCGCTCGGCGGCCAGCTGCTGGCTTCGGTCTCGCGCTCCTTCTACCTGACGCTCAAGGCGCTGCCGCGCGAGCTGCGCGAGCCGATCTCGCTCGCCTACCTGCTGGCGCGCACGGCCGACACGATCGCCGACACGGCGGCGGTGCCGGCGCCGGTGCGCCTGGAGTGCCTGCGCGCCTTTGCCGGGCGCGTGCAGGGGCGGCCGCAGGCCGGCGGCGCGCTTGAAGCCGCGATCCGCGACCAGTTCGTGCCGCACCAGCAGGACGCCGCCGAACGCCGCCTGATGGAACGGTTCACCGACGCGCTCGACTGGCTGGGCACGATGCAGGGCGCCGCCCTGCAGGCCATCCGCGCCGTGCTCGAACCGATCATCCGCGGCCAGATCCTCGACATCGAGCGCTTCCCCGGCGACGGCCAGCTGCGCTGGCTGCAGAGCGACGCGGAGCTGCACGAGTACACCTGGCTCGTGGCCGGCTGCGTCGGCGAGTTCTGGACCGAGATGTGCGCCGTGGAAAAACCCGGCTCCCTGGCCGCCGCCGCGGACCTGCCGGCGATGAAGGCCTGGGGCGCCCGCTACGGCCAGGGCCTGCAGCTGCTCAACATCCTGCGCGACGTCGGCGAGGACCTGCGCGACGGCCGCGGCTACCTGCCCGGCGGCCAGGGCGGGGAAGCGGCCCTGCAGGCGGAGTGGCGGCGCTGGCTCGGCGTCTGCCGGGAGCATCTGGAGTCCGGGCTGCAGTACGTCCGCCACGTGGCCGACGGCAAGCTGCGCTACGCCACCGCGCTGCCGCTGCTGCTGGGCATCCGCACCGTGGCGCGCCTCGGCGAAGCCTCCTGGCCCGAGGTCCTGCAGGGCCTGAAAATCTCGCGCCTCGAGGTGGCCCGCCTGCTCGCCGAAGCGGCGGTGGCCTGCCGCAACGCCGACGCCCTCGAGCGGCTCTACCGCCGTCTGGCCGCCGCCTGAACCCCGCCTCCGGCCCGGTCTTCGCAACGCCCCGCCGAGCGCCTTTCGCCGCCGGACGTGCACGCTTCGCGGCCTGTCATCTCGCCGGATGGAAGATGCGTGGCGTTCACGGCCCAACTCCTCCGGAACGGCGCGCTGCATGCCAAGGAGCTCATGATTCAGGACCGGCGCACGGGGGAACTGAGCTCCCAGGCACAGCGAAAGTGCGGCGCCGATGACGAAATGGCGCCGGTGGATTGGGTGGAAGGCGGCAAGGTGCTGCGCGTGATCGAAGTTTAGGGCGAGACGGGCGGTCACCTGCAGCTCAAACAGGTGCGCGTTCCGTGAATCCGGCTTCATGACCCTGCGGCTGGACAGGAGGCGCGCGCTGGGCAGGGTGCCCGAAACGCTGGAAACCTTTTTGCAGGCAGCGGAGGCCAGTGAAACCTGAAAAGTCGCATTTTGTCAGCCAGTTGCACACTGACCCCGTTTCCCCCGCCCCTCAGCCACAACCTCTGGAAACCTACATCCATGAAGTCCTGCAACACCAGTTTGCTGTTGATGTTGTTTTCGTTGCTGGCGCTAAGCATTACGGATCCAGTCATGGCGCAGCATGATCGAGTGAAACTAGAACAGCAGTTAATAAACGCATCTAACAGCGAGGCGCTTGGGCTCGTCCACGCAGCCTTTGAGCAGCGGGACGTGAGCTTGCTTGCGTTCTTCTTAGTTCACCCAAGGACTAGCTCATACGTTCTATCTGAGTATCAAGCCTCCCAAGACATAAAACTGAGGGCAAGCATGGCAGTAGCGATATTGAAGGATGATTCTTTTTGGGCTTCGCCGTCAGATGATGTGAGCCGGGGGGCGGCGATGAGGAGTTTGAGTCTTGCAGAGGCTATTGCCCCTGTGATCGAGGAGACTTTGAAAGATCCTGGTCCTTTGAATGAACTGGCAATAAATCCCCATCTCCGAAAGCAAATAGCTGCTCGCTTGGAAGGTCCACCGCAAAAAGGCGAAACACTGCTCCCAACTTCTCAGTCGCCAAAGCCTCCGTCGCAAACTTTGCGAGCAATCGAGCCGTCTTCTTCGAAGAAGTCACTTGAATCGAAATCTACTTCGATACCAAGCGAAGGACCAACTTCATCAACGCCGTGGAGCATCATCGTGGTGTTGATCGTGGCGGGATGCGGCCTACTGTGGTTGGTGCTCAAGCGGCGTTCGTGAGCGTGGGGCAGGTGCAACGTCTCTGCGGCCTGCGGTGCGTTTCGCCAACCCCGCCCGTGCCTGAGCTGGGCAGTCATCGGGAAACGGGGTCAGTGTGGAATGGCACTGAATTAAGCCCAATTTAGGAAGCGTGAGCGAGGTCATCTTGGGGAAACGGGGTCAGTGTGCAACGGCTTGACAAAACGACCCGTTGAGCTGATCCCGTCCGCATGGCACGCAGCATCCGCATCCAAGCGGCGGGGGCTTATTATCACGTCATGGCGCGCGGCAATCGCCGGGAGGCCATTTTCCACGATGACGACGACCGCCGTTTTTTCCTGCACACCCTGGGCCAGGCTTGTGCGCGCACGGGCTGGCGCGTGCAGGCCTGGGTGCTGATGGGCAACCACTACCACCTTTTCCTGCAAACCCCGGAACCGAACCTTGTGGCGGGCATGTCCTGGCTGCAGAACACCGTCACACGGCGCTACAACGTGCGCCACCGCCAGTGGGGGCGCCTGTTTGGCGGGGAAACGGGGTCAGTGTGCAACGGCTTGACAAAACGACCCGTTGAGCTGATCCCGTCCGCATGGCACGCAGCATCCGCATCCAAGCGGCGGGGGCTTATTATCACGTCATGGCGCGCGGCAATCGCCGGGAGGCCATTTTCCACGATGACGACGACCGCCGTTTTTTCCTGCACACCCTGGGCCAGGCTTGTGCGCGCACGGGCTGGCGCGTGCAGGCCTGGGTGCTGATGGGCAACCACTACCACCTTTTCCTGCAAACCCCGGAACCGAACCTTGTGGCGGGCATGTCCTGGCTGCAGAACACCGTCACACGGCGCTACAACGTGCGCCACCGCCAGTGGGGGCGCCTGTTTGGCGACCGCTACAAGTCGGTCGTGGTCGAGGGCGAGGATCGCTATCACTACCAGACCCTCCTGGATTACCTGCACCTCAACCCCGTGCGGGCGGGGATCATCCGGTCTGAGGCCGGTGCGAGCGTGCTGGATTACCCCTGGAGCAGTTTGGCTGGCGGGTACGCCTTGCCGCCTGCGAAGCGGGCGAAGTGGCTGGCGGCGGAGGGCGGCTTCAAGGCCTTTGACTTGGCCGACACGGTGGCGGGTCGGCGGGCGATGGTGGAGCGGTTGGACAAGCGGGCCAGGGAGGAGGCGGTGAAGAGCTGCGGAGTGCCCGCCAGGGCGGAAGAAACGGATGCACGGGCGAGTCACCTGCGACGGGGCTGGTATTGGGGGACGCAGGCGTTTGGCGAGTCGCTGCGCAGGGTGGTGGCGGCGGCCTTGAGGAAGCAGGCGCCGCGCTCGCGGGCCTACGGGAGAAACGCGCTGGTCCTGGAGCATGGCGAGCGCGGCGCCTGCTTCC
>CAYYJK010000134.1:7547-9248 GCA_964472185.1 uncultured Prosthecobacter sp. | reverse complement strand
GCTCCGGGCAGACTTCCTCGCACATGCCGCAGTAGATGCAGCGGATCATGTCGATCTCGAACTCCTTGGGGCGCTTCTCGACCTTGGCCCAGGGATCGTCGCCCGGGATCTCGCCGGGCGTGATCGTGATCGCCTTGGGCGGGCAGATGAACTCGCAGAGCTGGCAGCTGACGCAGCGCTCGCGGCCCTGCTCGTCGGTGACCAGGGTCGGGGCGCCGCGGTAGTAGTCGGGCAGGTGCTCGTCCCACTTCTGCTCCGGATACTCCATGGTCACCTTCTCCTCGCGCCGGACGATCTGGCGCAGGGTGCGGAAGGCGTGACCCAGGGTGATCTTCAGGCCTTTGGCCAGGGTGGAAAGGTACCACCGCTCGTGCCAGGCGAGCTTGGGGCGTTGGACGGTAATGGTTGCCATGCGCAGGGGGGTTACTTCACCGGGAGAAACCAGATCATCAGCACCGCGGTCAGGATGACGTTGGCCAGCGCCAGTTCGAACATGACCAGCCAGCCCAGCTTCATGAGCTGGTCGAAGCGGAAGCGCGGCAGGGACCAGCGGATGAGGATGAAGAACAGGATGAAGACGACGATCTTGGCGAAGAAGCTGGCGATGTGCAGCAGGCCCAGCCAGAGCGGCGTCGCGCCCGGCTTGTAGTCAAGCCCGAGCAGCGGCGCGAACGGGATGCTCCAGCCGCCGAGAAACAGCGTCACGGCCAGTCCGGAGCCGATGATCATCGCGGCGTACTCGCCCATGAAGAACAGGGCGAACTTCATCGAGCTGTACTCGGTGTGGTAGCCGGCGACGAGCTCGGTCTCGCACTCCGCCATGTCGAACGGCAGACGGTTGGTTTCGGCGAACATGGCCACCGTGAAGATGCAGAACGAGATGAAGATCGGCACCAGCAGCACCCAGCGCGACAGCGACAGGCCCTCGCCCCAGAGCGGCAGCAGCAGCCAGCCGTTGGCGTCCTGGAAAGCCGCCATCTTCGACAGGTTCAGCTCGCCGAAGATCATCAGCACGGGAATGATCGACAACCCCAGAGAGATCTCGTAGGAGATCATCTGCGCCGAGGAGCGCACGCCACCGAGGAAGGGATACTTGGAATTCGAGGACCAGCCGGCCAGCACGATGCCGTAGACGCTCAGCGAGGCGATCGAAAAGATGAACAGCGGCCCGACGTTGAGGTCGGCGATCACCGCCTTGACCGGCTCGGTGAGGGCGGCCGAGGCGGGCAGGAAGGCGTTCAGCACGCTCAGGTCCAGCTCGCTGCCGAAGGGCAGCACCACGCAGGTCAGCAGGGCCGGCACGATGGTCAGGGCCGGCGCCAGCCAGTAATAGAAGGTGTTCACCGTGCGCGGCGTGAAATCCTCCTTGAGCAGGAACTTCAGACCGTCCGCCAGCGGCTGGATCAGGCCGCCGATGCCGAACAGCTGGACGTCCTTCTTGAAGCCGAAGAGCGTCAGCGGCAGGCCGGTGCGGTTGGGGCCGACGCGGTCCTGGATCACGGCGGAAAAGCGGCGCTCCGCATACACGGAGTAGGCCACCATCGGCATAATGACCAAAAATGTCAGAAACACGATCTTCACCACCGAGGTGATGAGGAAAGCGACGTCGAAGCTGGCGAGGAGTGCTGCCATGGGGCGCGGCATTATCAGGATGCCGGGAAAGGCGGCAACCCGAATTTGTGAAAAATTTCACAAGCGTTT
>CAYYJK010000134.1:0-7447 GCA_964472185.1 uncultured Prosthecobacter sp. | reverse complement strand
TGCCGGATGCCCGCCTGGATCGAATACTTTGCCTGCGCCGTCTGCGCCATCTCCGGAGTGCTGGCCGCCGAAGGCAAACGCATGGACCTGTTCGGCGCGCTGGTCCTTGCCCTGGTGACGGCGCTGGGCGGCGGCACGCTGCGCGACCTCTGCCTGGGCATCCGGCCCATTTTCTGGATCCAGGCCCCCGCCCACCTGACCACCGCCCTGGTCGCCGCGCTGGCCACCTTCGTGCTGGCGCGCTTTGTCCACCCGCCCCGGCGGGCGCTGGCGCTGGCCGACGCCTTCGGCTTGGCGCTGTTCGGCGTCGTCGGCACGGAGAAGGCCCTGCTGGCCGGCTCGCCCGCCCTGGTCGCCGTCCTGCTCGGCGTGGTCACCGGGGTCGCCGGCGGCATTCTGCGCGACCTGCTGCGCGGCGAGATTCCCGTGGTGCTGCAGGTTGAAATCCAGCTCTACGCCACGGCGGTGTTCTTCGGCGCCACGACGCTGGTGCTGCTGGACCGCTGGCTGCCGCCCGCGGCAAGCCACCGCTACGTGGGCATCGCCGTCATCCTGGGCCTGCGCCTGGCGGCCATGCGCTGGAACCTGCGCCTGCCCGGCTTCCGCACCCGCGGCGCCCCCTGACCGGCCTCAGATCGGCTCCTTGCCGGTGGCCTCGATGAACTGCTGGCGCAGGCTCTGGTAGCTGCGCTCCCACTCGCCGAGGGCGTGCTGATACTCGAGCACCTGCTTCTCCAGCAGGGCCAGCCGCTGCTGCAGGACGGCGTCGCCGGCCCCGCGGCCGGCCTCCGGCCACTGGGTGCCGACATGGGTGTTCTCGGCGCTGCGGGCGTGGTGCGGGCTGGCGGCAAAAAACGGCTGGTCGCCGAGGCGCGACTCGCTGCCGTCGACGCAGTTGATCAGCACGACATTGCCGTCGATCTCGCCGGTGGCGAGGAACTCCTGGATCGTCGAGATGTTGGTCGGCCCGTAGAGGTACTGGTCCGGCATCTGGATCAGCCAGTCCATCTGCAGTTCGCGCACCATCGGCGCGCGCAGCCAGGTCTGGCGGCCGTCGCAGGACAGCTTGTCGAGCGGCGAGATCTTGGCCTCGCTGGCCCAGCCGATGAGCGTCTCGGTGCCGATGGGGCCGTGTTCCTGGTTGTCGGCGGACTTGATCAGGTGCCAGATGCGGTCGGACATGCCGTCAGGCTAGCGGAGCCCGGCCGCGCTTGGGAAGCATAAAATGGCGGCTCAGACGATGTGCTTGCCGAGGGTGATTTCCAGGTTGCGTTCGACGATCGCCCCCATAGTGTCGCAGCGGTCGAAGGCGTCGGTGTGGTGGTACTCACCGAGCTCGAGAGCCAGCTGCCGCACCTTGTCCGCCGGCTCGCGCGGGTTGGCCTTCATGCACTCCACCAGGGCGCCCAGGCGCTGGTGCTCGCTGATGTAGCGGCGGGCGATCAGACTGCGCTCCTCGTCCTGGTACTGGCTCATGGTCGGCAGGTTGAGCAGCTTGCCGCAGAGCCAGACGACCGCGTTGTTCTCCTTGAAGAACTGCGGCAGGTAGAGGTTGCGCCGGCCCTCGTAGCTCTGCTGGTCGAAGTCGATGGCGCGCACCCGGTACTGCACGTCCTCGAAGTCGGGCGTGATGTCGATGACGTAGTTGTAGCTGCGCATGTCGCCGAGCAGGCGGATGAAGCAGCGCTCGCTGAACTTCACGAACTCCTTGGCGATGCGCACCTTGTTGACGTCCGGGCGGTCCAGGTAGTCGCGGATGAAGACGTCGCCGGGCACGCCGGCGATGTGCTCCTCGACCAGGGTGCCGCCGTTGGCCAGGTAGTTGATGCGGTTGGGCGACAGCAGGTGCTCGAGCTCCAGGCCGTACACCCGCGAGGAGTCGGCGGTCTTGACGTAGAAGTGGTCGTAGTTGTCGTTGTACTGGTTGACCACGCGCACCCGGAACGGCCGCGAATTGCCGAACTCGCAGTAGTCGACGCGCTCGACGTAAAGGTGCGGCACGGCGTGCAAATCGCCGGTGCGCAGCAGCGAGTAGATGCTGGTCAGGCGCGGGTAGAGCTCGTCCTGCAGCTCGCGCGGGTAGAGCACGCTCGACCAGTGCGTCGGATTGCCGTTCTTGTCGTCGAGCGGATAGCTCTCGGTGAAGCCGAGCAGGTCCTTGTACGAGGCCGGCAGCGAGTAGTGGCGGCCGAACTCGTCCAGGTAGGTTTCCAGATCGTCGGTGAGCGGGAGGAAATCCTTGCGCTTGGAGATCTGGACGTCGGACGGCATGGCCGATCATGGCGGCGGACCGCGGCGCGCGCAAGCACGCCGGCCGGTCAGGCGGCCGGCGCCCGGCGGCCCCGGCTCCAGCCGAAGGCGAGGAAGGCGACGCCGACGGCGATCATGAACAGCGAGAAGAACTGGCCGCGCGTCAGGCCGAGGATGGCCTCGGAACCGGAGTCCGGCTGGCGCACGCATTCCAGGCTGATGCGCGCCACGGCGTAGAGCAGGAAGAACAGCCCGGTGAGGATGCCGTGCGGCAGCCTGGGGAAGCGCAGCCGCACCGCGAGCAGGATGGCCGACAGGAACAGGCCCTCGCCCAGCGCCTCGTACAGCTGGGAGGGGTGGCGCGGATGCAGCATGGCCTCCAGCGCCGCCACCCCGCCGGGCTGGGTCTGGAAAAAGGCGATGATGTCCGGGCTGTGCAGCAGCCCCGGCGGCAGGCTCACCGCCGGCCCGCCCTGGGCGACGAAGTCCTCGTGCAGCAGCTCGGTGGGAAACTTCATCGCCCACGGCACGGTGGTGACGCGGCCGAACAGCTCGCCGTTGATGAAGTTGGCGATGCGTCCGCAGAACACGCCGAGCGGGGCGCCGCAGACCAGGGTGTCGCCGATGCCGGTCCAGGAGATCCGGTGCTTGCGGGCATACCAGAGGCAGAACAGGGCGACGCCGGCGATGCCGCCGTGGCTGGCCATGCCGCCCTGGTTGATCAGGAACAGGTTCCAGGGCGCCCGGACGAAGTTGTCCCAGTCATAGAGCAGCATGTAGCCGAGGCGGCCGCCAAGCACGACGCCGAACAGCGCCACCAGGGTGATGAAGTCCGCCACCTGCGCCGGCCGAATCTCCGACAGGCCGCGCCGCGCCAGGAACAGCATGACCCGGTAGGTCAGGTAGAAGCCGAGCACGTAGGCCAGGCCGTACCAATGGACCGCCACCGACTCGTTGAAGCGCACCAGGTGCGGACTCAGGTCGTGCAGGTAGTAGGCGAGGAAGACGGTCATGCGGCCGCAAGCATTCGGAGCGGGACGCCGGCACGGCAAGTGAAAGGATGCGGCCGCCAGCGCGGTTTCCCTGCCCCGCCCCGCTTGACTCCGCCGCCGGGCGCTTCGAACTAGCCCCTGCATGTCCTCCCGCGTCTTCTGGCTCTGCCTCGCCTCCGTGACCGCCGCCTACCTGGCGTTCTGGGGCCTGCTGCTCGGCGCCACCGCCACCTACAGCAGCCCGCAGGCCTGGCTGGACACCCTGGTCAAGCCGGAGATCCGCTACGCGACCTGGCTGAGCCTGCTCACCTGCTCCGCCGCCGCCGCCGCCGCCCTGCTGGTCGCCATCCCCGTCGGCTACCTGATGGCCCGCCGCCAGTTTCCCGGCAAGGCCCTGCTCGACGCCGCCCTCGACATCCCCATCGTCCTGCCGCCGATGGTCGTCGGCCTCTGCCTGCTCATTTTTTTCCAAACCCGCCTCGGACAGCTGCTGGAGAGTGTGGTGCCCTTCACCTACACGGTCGCCGGCGTCGTGCTGGCCCAGTTCGTCGTCGCCGCCGCCTTCGCCATCCGCACCCTGCGCGGCACCTTCGACCACCTGCCGGCGCGGCCGGAGGAGGTGGCGCTGACCCTGGGGGCCAGCCGCCTGCAGGCGCTCTGGCACGTCGCCCTGCCGGGCGCCCGCCGCGGCATGGTCGCCGCCTTCTGCATCGCCTGGGCGCGCAGCCTCGGCGAGTTCGGCCCGATCCTGGTCTTCGCCGGCGCCACGCGCATGAAGACCGAAGTCCTGCCCACCACCGTCTGGCTCGAACTCAGCGTCGGCAACCTCGAGTCCGCCGTCGCCGTCAGCCTGGTCATGATCCTGGTCGCCATCGCCGTGCTGATCGTCGTCCGCACCACCGGCGAACGCCTCTGACCGCCTCCCTCTGCCGCCCATGATCCGCCTCGACCACATCAGCTGGCAGTCACCCGCCGGCTTCGCCCTGCGCGACGTCTGCCTGGAGATTCCGACCGGCACCTACGCCGTGCTCATGGGCGCCACCGGCTGCGGCAAGACCAGCCTGCTGGAAATCCTCTGCGGCCTGCGCCGCCCGCAGAGCGGCCGCGTGCGGCTCGACGACCGCGACGTCACCGACCTGGAGCCGCGCCAGCGCGGCATCGGCTACGTGCCCCAGGATCTGGCGCTGTTCCCCGGCAAACGCGTGCGCGACCAGATCGGCTTCGCCCCGCGCCTGCGCGGCGACGCGCCGGACGCCGTCGCCGCCAGCGTCCGTCAGCTCGCCGGCGAACTCGGCATCGAACCCCTGCTCGACCGCCTGCCGGACGGCCTGTCCGGCGGCGAAAAGCAGCGCGTCGCCCTGGCCCGCGCCCTCGCCGGCCGGCCGCGCCTGCTGCTGCTCGACGAACCCCTGTCGGCGCTCGACGAGGCGATGCACGCCGAGGCGGTCCGGCTGCTGCGCGGACTGCACGCGCAGCACGCCCTGACCGTGCTGCACGTCACCCACTCGCGCGCCGAGGCCGAGGCCCTCGGCCAGCTGCGGCTGCGCCTGGAAGGCGGCCGCATCGTCTGAGCGCGCTCACAGCGCGGCGCGCACCTGGGCCACGCCGGCCACCAGATTCGCCAGCTTCTGCCGGGCCGCCCAGCGCGCGGTCTGGCTCAGGCCGCAGTCGGGCGCCAGCACCAGGCGCTCGGCCGGCGCATGGCGCAGGCAGGCGCGCACCGCGTCAGCGACGTTGTCCGGACTCTCGATGTAGTAGCTCTTGACGTCGATGACCCCGACCGCGACGTCGGTGCGCCGGGCGATCTCGCCGATGATCTCCAGCTCGGCGTACTCGCGGTTCGCCATCTCGACGTGGATCTCGTCGCAGTGCAAGTCGAGGAAGGCGGGGAACAGCGGGGCGTACTTGCGGTAGCCGACCGGGTGGCCCTTGAAGTTGCCGAAGCAGAGGTGGGTGCAGAGGCGCACGCGGCCGCGGCCAGCCTCGACGGTGCGGTTAAACAGGTCGACAAAGCGCCGCGGATCCTCGCGGTAGCCGTAGCAGCTCATGCTCGGCTCATCGACGCAGATCTCTTCGGCGCCGGCGGCGGCAAGGTCGGCGATCTCCTGCCGCACGATCGGCAGCAGGGCCTCGGTGACGGCGTAGCGGTCGGGGTACTGCGCGTTCGGCGCCAGCCGGCCGCTCAGGGTGTAGGGCCCGGGCACGCTGACCTTGAGGGTCCGGCCCGTGCCGCCGGCCAGGCGCTTCAGCCGCTGAAACTCCTCGACCACGCCCAGGCCGCGCGGCGCCGCCAGCTCGCCGATGATCTCGTGCCGGCCGCGCTGGTCGTGCGCCGGCGGGCCGAAGCGGCGCGGGCTGGCCGGCTCCAGCGCCAGGCCTTCGAGAAAGCCGTAGAACGACAGGTTGAAGTCGAGGCGCGTCTGCTCGCCGTCGGTGATGACGTCCAGCCCGGCGGCGAGCTGGTCCTGGATCGCCACGGTGGCGGCGTCCTCCTGCAGCTCGCGCCGGTCGGCCGAGCCGAACTGGTCCAGATGGCGGGCGGCAAACTCCAGCCAGCCGGGGAACGGATAGCTGCCAATGACGGTGGTGCGGAGCGGCCGGGACTGCATGCAGGCACGCTAAGGCGCAGGCGCGGGCGGCGTCAAACGCCGCCCGCATCGCGCAACCGTTTTGCCGGAAACTCCAAGCCTCACAAAATCGAGCCCGGCTCGTAGGCCGCGGCATCGGGGTGGCCCGCCAGCAGGGCCTGCACGCGCCCGACGAAGTGGTCCACCTGCGCCGGCGCGTCGCCCGAGTTCGCGCGCCCGTGCGCCACGACCGCCTGCAGGGCCTCGGCGCTGAGCCCGAGACGGGCGTCGGCCGCCAGGCGGGTCAGCAGATCGTTGTGCGAGACCCGGCCGGTGCGCAGGTCGCGGGCCACGGCCACCGCGTGCTCCTTGATCGCCTCGTGCGCAGCCTCGCGGCCGGCGCCGGCCTTGACCGCCTCCATGAGCACGGTCGTGGTCAGCAGAAACGGCAGGTAGCGCATCAGCTCCTGCTCGACGACGGCCTCGAAGACCTCCATCTGGTTGAGCACGGTCAGCAGGGTCTCGAGCAGGCCGTCCATGGCCAGGAAGGCATCGGGCAGCATGACCCGGCGCACCACCGAGCAGGAGACGTCGCCCTCGTTCCACTGGTCGCCGGCCAGGCCGGCGGCCATGGCCAGGTGGCCCTTGAGGATGACGTGGAAGCCGTTGATGCGCTCGCAGGAGCGGCTGTTCATCTTGTGCGGCATCGCCGAGCTGCCGACCTGGCCCTTGGCAAAGCCCTCGCTGGCCAGCTCCTGGCCGGCCATCAGGCGCAGGGTGCGGGCGAAGCTGCCGGCGCCGCTGGCGACGTGGCAGAGCGCGGAAACGACCTGCAGGTCGAGGCTGCGCGGGTAGACCTGGCCGACGGCGTCAAGCGCCGCCGGAATGCCGAGGTGGTGCAGGATGCGGCCCTCGAGCTGGCGCGCCTTGCCGGCGTCGCCGTTGAACAGGGTGATCTGGTCGAGGCGGGTGCCGACCGCACCCTTCAGGCCGCGCGCCGGGTAGCTGGCGATCACGGCCTCCAGGGCCTCGACGCCGAGCAGCATCTCCTCGCCGAACATGGCCAGGCGCTTGCCGACGGTGGTGACCTGGGCGGCGACGTTGTGGGTGCGCGCGGTCAGCGGCAGGTCGCGGGTCTCGGCGGCGCGGCGGGCGAAGCCGGCCAGCGCGGCCAGGCTCTTCTTGCGCACCTCGAGCAGGGCGCGGAAGACCTGCAGCTGCTCGACGTTCTCGGTCAGGTCGCGGCTGGTCATGCCCTTGTGGATGTGCTCGTGCCCGGCCAGATCGCAGAACTCCTCGATGCGCGCCTTGACATCGTGGCGGGTGACGCGCTCGCGCTCCATGATCGAGGTCAGGTTGACCTGGTCCTTGACCCGCTCGTAGGCCTCGATGACGCCCTCCGGCACCGGAATGCCCAGGTCGCGCTGGCCTTTCAGCACGGCGATCCAGTAGTCGCGTTCGAGGCGCACCTTGCCTTCGCCCGACCAGAGGGCGCGCATGGCGGGGGTGGCGTAGCGTTCGGCAAGGACATTGGCAATGGCGTCGGTCATGGGGCGCGCACGTTGCCGGGAACCGCGGGCGAGTCAAGGAAGCTGCGCCTCGCCAAGCCCCAGATTCTCGTTTAGAACTGAACGCCGC
>CAYYJK010000133.1:0-9353 GCA_964472185.1 uncultured Prosthecobacter sp. | reverse complement strand
CCGCCACGGCGGCGGTGAATTCGGCGGGCAGCCGCCCGGCGCTCAGCCAGCCGAGGTCGCCGCCGAGGCCCCGGGTGCGCAGGTCTTCGGAATGCGCCTGCACCAGTTTGGCCCAGGGGGTGGCGCCGCGCTGCAGCCGGCCGGCCAGGGCCTGGAGTTCCGCACGGCGGTTGCGTCCGTCCGCCTTCGCCAGAAACAGGTGGGCGACCCGGTGGCGCAGCGGCAGACGCAACCGGTCGCGGTGCTGTTCGACCCAGGCGCGCACCTCGGTCTCCGTGACCGCGGATTCCCGGGCGATCCGGGCCTCGATCCAGGCCTGGTCGAGCTGGGCGGCGCGGATGCGCTGGCGCAGGGCGGCTTCGTCGAGCCGCTGGCCGGCCAGCCGGTTCTGGCGCGCCACCGGATCTTCGAACTGTTTCCACCAGAGCGTGAATTCGGCTTCGACCCCGGTCTCGAGATCCGCTTCCCGGTCGGTTTCCAGAAGGCGCTGTTGCCGGACCCGCCGATCCTGCCCGAGCCGTGCCAGGGCTTCCGTGCTGACGTTTCCCGGCCGGCCGGCGCGCCAGTCATGGCCGCGGGCGTCCGACTCGTGCGGGGCATCCCGCCGCTGATCCGCCCAGCGGCGCAGTGGCGTGCGCGCCAGCCAGAGGCCGGCGGTCAGCAGGAGCAGGCAAAAGAGCAGGCGCTTCATGGCTGGGCGGCCAGGCGGTGCAGGAAGGCGCGGCGTTGCTCGGCGGGCTGCCAGCGCAGCGCGGCGACGGCGCGGTAAAAGGCCGGCAGGTCGCCGCCATGCCGGCGCAGCAGGGCTTCAAAACCGGGCACGAGGTCGTGGTAGGCCGCCAGGGTGTTGAGGCGGGCGTTGTTGACCGGCTTGGCGAACCAGCGATCCAGCGCCAGCGCACCGGCCTGGCGGCGGTTCAGGGCCTGCAGACGCTGCCGCAGGCGGTCGAAGGCGGCCTGCTTGCCCTGGCGGCGCGCCGCCTCGTCCAGATCCCGGCGCGCATACAGGGCCTGCAGCTCCGCACGACTGCGCAGGACTTCGCCGACCAAGGCGTGCTCGGTGCGCAGATCGCGCTCGTACTCGGCCAGTTCCGCCTGCCGGCCGCGCGCGCGCAGCCAGCGCCGGGCGCCTTCGCGGCCGACCGCCGTGGCCAGGGCCTCGTTGAAATCGGTGTCGCCGGGCAGGTACAGCCGCTGGTGGGTGAGTTCGTGAAACAGCAGCTCGGCGAGTTCGGCGTCGGGGCGGCCGATGAAGGTGTTGAGCAGCGGGTCGCGCAGCCAGCCGAGCGTGGAGTAGGCCTCGACGCCGCCGACGAAGACGTCCAGGCCGCGCGCCCGCAGCCGGGCCGCCTCCTGCTCGGCCAAGCTCTCGCGGAAGTAGCCGCGGTACTTGAGCGAGCCGATCAGCGGGTACCACCAGGTGTGCGCCTCAAGGCTGAACTCGGGCGCTGCAAACACGACCCAGACCGAGTAGCGGCGGCCCAGGTCGCTGTAGCGTTCGTATTGGCCGCGGGCGGGCAGGTGCAGCTCGCTGCGGGCGAAGGCGAGGAGATCCCGGGTCGTGCGCAGTTTGTCCTTGAGCCGGGGTTTTGCGGCCGGATCGGCGAGCACGGCGGACACCGGCCGGGCGCGGCGCATCAGCTCGCCCTGGCCCTGGAGGATCTGGCCGTAGAAGCGCGCGGTTGAGCAGGCGGGCAGCAGCGACAGCAGCAGAAGCAGGGCGGCAAGCCGGCCGATTTTGGCCCCGCGGTTCCTGTTGCCTTTGTCCGTCATCACGACACGATGCAGGGAAAGTTGGCGGCCTCCAAGCCGGAACTGCTTTTCCCTCCTCCCATGGCCTTCATTCACGACGACTTCCTCCTTTCCACCGCGGCGGCCCGCCGCCTGTACCACGGCTTCGCCAAGGACGAGCCGCTGCTCGACTACCACAACCACCTGCCGCCGAAGGACATCGCCCAGGACCGGCAGTTCAAGAACCTGTTCGAGATCTGGCTGGAGGGCGATCACTACAAGTGGCGCGCCATGCGCTGCAACGGCATCCCGGAGGAGCTGATCACCGGCGGCGCCAGCCCGCGCGACAAGTTCCTGGCTTGGGCAAAGACGGTGCCGCACACCCTGCGCAATCCGCTTTACCACTGGACCCACCTCGAGCTGAAGCGCTACTTCGGCATCGACACCCTGCTCAACGAGCAGACCGCGCCGGCGATCTGGGAGCAGACCGAAGCCGCGCTGGCCCGGCCCGAAATGAGCGCGCGCGCCATCCTGCGCAGCCAGAAGGTGCGTGCCCTGTGCACCACCGACGATCCCGTCGATGACCTCGCCTGGCACCGCCAGTGCGCGTCCGACGGTTTCGAAGTCGGCGTCTACCCGACCTTCCGGCCCGACAAGGCGCTGGCGGTGCACCAGCCCGAGGCCTGGAACGCCTGGTGCGACCGGCTGGCGGCGGCCGCCAACGTCGACGTGGGCAGCTTTGCCGGCCTGCTGGCCGCGCTCGAGCAGCGCCACGGCTTTTTCCACGACGTCGGCTGCCGCCTGAGCGACCACGGCCTCAACCAGGCCCACGGCAGCTTCACCAGCGCGGCCGAACTGGAGCGCCTGTTCGCCCGGGCGCGCAGCGGTGAGGCCGTCAGCGGCGCCGAGCAGGACCGCTTTGCCAGCCACGTCATGCTGCATGTCGGCCGCCTGAACGCGGCGCGCGGCTGGACCCTGCAGCTGCACCTTGGCCCGCTGCGCAACAACAACTCGCGCCTCGCCCGCCAGGTCGGCGCCGACGTCGGCTGCGACAGCATCGGCGACTGGCCGCAGGCCGAGCCGCTGAGCCGCTTCCTCGATGCGCTCGACGGCGAGAATGCGCTGCCGAAGACCGTGCTGTACAACGTCAACCCGACCGCCAACTACGTCTTCGGCACCATGGCCGGCAATTTTGCCGACGGCACCACGCCGGGCAAGGTGCAGTTCGGTTCCGGCTGGTGGTTCCTCGACCAGAAAGAGGGCATGGAGTGGCAGATCAACGCGCTCAGCAACCTCGGCCTGCTCAGCCGCTTCATCGGCATGCTCACCGACAGCCGCAGCTTCATGTCCTTCCCGCGCCACGAGTACTTCCGCCGCACGCTCTGCAACCTGCTCGGCGCCGACCTGGAGGCCGGCCTGCTGCCGGACGACGAGGCGCTGGTCGGCGGCATGGTGCGCAACATCTGCTACGCCAACGCCAAGGCCTATCTCGGCCTGCCGGTTTCCTGACCGCGCCGCGTTGACTTTGCCCGCGCCTGCCGGCATGCTGGGCGTCCTATGGGACTCTTTGATGCATTGGCCAAGCAGGCGCTGGGCGGATTCTTCGGCACCAGCCAGTCGCAGATGCTGGCCGACCTGCTGCAGCAGTCGGGCGGTCTGGACGGCCTGATGAACCGCTTCCAGGAAGCCGAGCTTGGCGAGGTGTTCGCCTCCTGGGTGTCGAACGGCGAGAATCTGCCGGTGCAGCCGGGCCAGCTCCAGCAGGCGCTTGGGCTCGAAGGCCTGCAGGACCTGGCGCGCAAGCTCGGTTTCGACCTGCCGACCCTGCTGCCGCTGCTTTCGCAGTTCCTGCCGCAAGTCATCGACCGCCTCACGCCCAACGGCGCCGTCGAGGGCGGCCTGCCGGGCCCGGGCCAGCTTCAGGACATCCTGGCCGGCGTCATGCGCGACGGCGTCAGCAGCTTCTTCAACCGGCGCGGCTGACTTCCTGGCGCGGGGATTCCCGGGGCATCTGCGCACGCCGTCCCCTTCGTAAACCGCTGTACGACCGCCATGCTCCGCCTCGCCCTCAAGATGCTGTTCGGCGACACGGGCAAGTACCTGATGCTCGTGGCCGGCCTGGTGTTCGCCACCTTCCTGATGGCCCAGCAGGCCGCGGTGTTCTGCGGCCTGATGAGCTGGACCACGGCCACCCTGAAGAACGTGCCCGCGCCGCTCTGGGTGGTCGAATCCAAGGTCGAGCAGGTCAACGAGACCAACCCGCTGCTCGACACCGACGTCGCGCGCGTGCGCAGCGTCGGTTCCGTCGCCTGGGCGGCGCCGATCTACTCGGGCATCCAGCGCGTGCGCCTGGACAACGGCAGCTTCAAGATCATCCAGCTCATCGGCATCGACGCCACCTCCCTGGCCGGCGCGCCGGTGAAACTCAAGGAGGGCCGGCTCGAGGACCTGCGCCTGCCGCATGCGGTGATCATCGACGACCTCGGCGTCAAGCGCCTCGCCCGCGAACGCGGCGGCGCCGTGAAACTGGGCGACAGCTTCGAGATCAACGACCAGGAGGCGCGCGTCGTCGGCATTGCCGACACGGTGCAGTCCTTCACCGGCGGCCCCTACGTCTGGACCACCTACGAGCGCGCGCTCCAGTACACGCCGCCCCAGCGCAAGATGCTGTCCGCGGTCATCGCCGCGCCGCGGCCCGGTGTTGGCGAGGCGGCCTGCGCAGCGGACATTGAAAGGGTCACCGGCCTGCGCGTCTACCTGAACCGCGGCTTCAACTGGGACGACTACACCGCCGGCACGCCGCCGGCCATTCAGGACTTCAACACCACCACCGTCGCCTGGTACATCCGCAACACCGGCATCCCGATCAGCTTCGGCATCACCGTGCTGGTCGGCTTCGTCGTCGGCACGGCGATTTCATGCCAGACCTTCTACACCTTCGTGCTCGAGAACATGCGCCACCTCGGCGCGCTCAAGGCCATGGGCGCGTCCAACGGCACCCTCTGCCGCATGCTGCTGGCCCAGGCCCTCACCGTCGGCCTGATCGGCTACGGCATCGGCCTGTTCTTCACTGCCGGCTTCGCCAAGGGCGCCCTGGCCAGCGAGCAGCCGCCCTTCTACATGCCGGAGCTCGTGCCGCCCGTGGTGCTGGCGGTCATCCTGGTGATCTGCGCCCTGTCGGCGCTGCTCGGCATCTGGCGCGTGGCCCGACTGGAGCCGGCCATGGTCTTCCGCGGCTGAACCCATGTCCGCTCCCGCCCTGGCCGCCCGCGTGCGCGGGCTCAACAAATCCTTCGGTGACGGCGCCGCGCGCCTGCACGTGCTCAAGGACGTCGATCTGGAGGTGCGCCAGGGCGACATCACCATGCTCATCGGCCCCTCCGGCTGCGGCAAGACGACGCTGATCAGCATCCTTGCCGGCACCCTCCGGCCCGACGCCGGCACGGACGAACTGCGCGTGCTCGACCACGACCTGCAGAAGCTGCCGGCTTCGGCGGTCACCCGCTTCCGGGCAAGGAACATCGGCTTCATCTTCCAGGCCTTCAACCTCATCCCGACGCTGAACCTGGTCGAGAACGTCAGCGTGCCCCTGCTCATCCAGGGCAAGTCCGCGCGCTTCGCCGAACGCCAGGCCCGCGAGGTGCTCGGCCAGGTCGGCCTTGGCGACCGGCTCAAGCACCGCCCCGGCCAGCTTTCGGGCGGCCAGCAGCAGCGCGTCGCCATCGCCCGCGCCTTGGTGCACGAGCCGCGCCTGATCATCTGCGACGAGCCGACGGCCGCCCTCGACGCCAAGAACGGCGCCCTGGTCATGGAGCTGTTCGAGCGGGTCGCGCGCAGCCCCGACCGCGCCGTGCTCATCGTCACCCACGACAACCGCATCTTCGCCCACGCCAACCGCATCGCCTCGATGGACGACGGTCGCATCGTCGAGCTGCACGACGTCGACGCCGCCCACCCGCTCCCGGAAAACCTCAAGCACGGCTTCCACCAGTGACGCCGGGGCCGGCGTGGGGCCGGCATGCAGCCGCTGCAAACACGCCAAAGCTGCACGACCGGAGGCCGTGCAGCTTTGGCAGGGGCGGGGAACTCACTTGCTCAGCCGCACCAGCAGGTCCTTGCTCTCCAGGCTTTCGCCGACCTTGATGGCGATCTCGCTGACGGTGCCGGCGATGGGGGCGGCGACGGCGGCGAACATCTTCATGGCTTCGAGGGTCACCAGGGTCTCGCCCTCCTTGACCTTCTGGCCGACGCTGACGGCGATGCTGGCGACCATGCCCGGCATCGGCGCGCCGACCTGGGTCGGATCGGCCGGGTCGGCTTTGGCGCGGGTCACGGCGTTCTTGGCCAGGGCCTTGTTGGTGACCGTGGTGTGGCGCGGGTAGCCGTTGAGCTCGAAGATGGCGGTCTGCTGGCCGTTGGCGTCCGGCTCGGTGAGGTTGAGCAGGCGGATGAACAGGGTCTTGCCGGCTTCCAGCTCGACGTTGATCTCCTCCTTCTGCTGCAGGCCGTAGTAGTAGGCCGGCGTCGGCAGGGCGGCGACGTCGCCGTAGGACTTGCGGAATTCGGCGAACTTCAGGAACACGTCCGGGTACATCAGGTAGCTCCAGACGTCGTCCTCGGTCGGGTCCTTCTTGAGCTTGGCCTTCAGTTCGGCGCGCACGTCGTCGAGCTTGATTTTGGCGGCGTGGGTGCCGGGGCGGCCCTTGAGGCGCTTGCCGTTTTTGCCGACGATGGCGTCGGCCAGGGCGTTCCATTTCTTCCGGCTGTCGGCGGCCTTGGCGGCCTCCATGCCGTAGAAGGGTTCGCCCAGCCAGCCTTCGAACATGCTGGTGACGTCCTTGCTCCACTTGGTGCCCTGGAGGTTGAAGATGTCGCCCGGCTTGACGCCGCGGGCGACGCACTCGATGGCGAGGTCGCCGACGACCTTGCTGGACGGCGTCACCTTGACGATGTCGCCGCAGAGCTGGTTCACTTCGGCGTAGGCGTGGGCGATCTCGGGCCAGCGGTGGGCCATGCCCATGCCGGTCGCCTGCTCCTTGAGGTTGGTGTACTGGCCGCCGGGCATCTCGTGCAGGTAAACCTCGGCGGTGCCGTAGGGCTCGCTGGTGTCGAAGGGCTTGTAGAAGCCGCGCACGGCCGCCCAGTAGTCGCTGAACTCCTGCAGGGCGTCGGTGTCGAGGCCGGTGTCGCGCGGGGTGTGCTGCAGGGCGGCGACGATGGAGTTGAGGTTGGGCTGCGAGGTGCCGCCGGAGAGCGAGGCGATGGCGGCGTCGGCGACGTCGACTCCGGCTTCGGCGGCCTCGATGATGCTGGCGGCGTTCAGGCCGCTGGTGTCATGGGTGTGGAAGTGGATCGGGATGCCGACCTCGTCCTTGAGGGCCTTGACCAGCTTCTTGGCGGCGTAGGGTCGGACCAGGCCGGCCATGTCCTTGATGCAGAGCATGTGGGCGCCCATCTTCTCCAGCTCCTTGGCCAGGCGGACGTAGTACTTAAGGTCGTACTTGTCGCGCTTGGGGTCGAGGATGTCGCCGGTGTAGCAGAGGGTGCCCTCGCAGATCGAGTTCGTCTCCTCGCGCACCGCGTCCATGGCGGCGGTGAGGTTGGGCAGGTAGTTGAGGCTGTCGAAGATGCGGAACAGGTCCATGCCGTTGGCGGCGGCATGCTTGACGAAACCCTTGACGACGTTGTCCGGGTAGTTGCTGTAGCCGACCGCGTTGGAGCCGCGGAAGAGCATCTGCAGGAGCAGATTAGGCACCTTCTCGCGGATCGCGCGCAGGCGCTCCCAGGGATCCTCGCGCAGGAAGCGCATGGTCACGTCGAAGGTGGCGCCGCCCCACATTTCCAGGGAGAACAGGTCGGGGGTGCGGTGCGCCACGGCGTCGGCGACGGCGAGCATGTCGAAGGTGCGCATGCGCGTGGCCAGCAGCGACTGGTGGGCGTCGCGCATCGTCGTGTCGGTGATCAGCAGGCGCTTCTGCTTGGCGACCCAGTCCTTGCAGAACTTTTCCGGCCCCATCTCGGTGAGCAGCTGCTTGGTGCCCCGGGCGTGCGGCGTGCGGTGGTCCCACTTCGGCTGCGGCGGCGCGGTGAAGGTGCCGGCGGGCTTGTGGCCCTTGGCGAAGGGGTTGCCGTTGACGATCGTGTCGGCCAGGTAGTTGAGCAGCTTGGTGGCGCGGTCCCGGCGCGCGGTGAACTTCAGCAGGTCGGGGTTGTTGTCGATGAAACGGGTCGTCGCCTGACCGGTCTTGAAGTCGTCGTGATGCACCACGTTCATCAGGAACGGGATGTTGGTCTTGACGCCGCGGATGCGGAACTCGCGCAGGCTGCGGTCCATGCGGTCGAGCGCCTGCTGGTAGGTGCGGCCGTAGACGGTCAGCTTGACCAGCATCGAGTCGTAGTAGGGCGTGATCACCGCGTTGGTGGCGCCAAGTGCGCCGTCGAGGCGGACGCCGAAGCCGCCGGCGCTGCGGTAGTTGAGGATCTTGCCGAAGTCGGGGGTGAAGCCGTTTTCCGGATCCTCGGTGGTGATGCGGCACTGGATGGCAAAGCCGGTCTTCTCCACCTTGTCCTGCGCCGGCAGGCCGAGCGGCTCCTCGTGGAGCTGGTAGCCCTGGGCGATGAGGATCTGGCTGCGCACGATGTCGATGCTGGTGATCTCCTCGGTCACCGTGTGCTCGACCTGGATGCGCGGGTTCATCTCGATGAAGTACCACTCGCCGGTTTCGTGATCGACGAGGAACTCGACGGTGCCCGCGTGGGTGTAGCTGACCTCGTGGGCCAGCTTGACGGCGGCGTCGCACAGGCCGTCGATGATCTTCTGGTCGACGCCGTAGCTGGGCGCCTGCTCGATGACCTTCTGATGGCGGCGCTGCACCGAGCAGTCGCGCTCGTGCAGGTGCAGGACGTGGCCGTGCTTGTCGGCGAGGATCTGCACCTCGATGTGCTTGGCCTTGCCGACGAACTTTTCCAGGAAGACCGCACCGTTGCCGAAGGCGCGCGCGGCCTCGGTCTGCGCTTCGTCGAGCAGCTTCTCCAGATCCTTCGCCTCGCGGACGACGCGCATGCCGCGGCCGCCGCCACCGAAGGCGGCCTTGATGATCAGCGGGAAGCCGATCTTCTTGGCGATGGCCAGGGCCTGCTTGCGGTCGCTGACCGGCTCGTCGGTGCCCTCGAGGATCGGCACGTTGAGCTTGCGGGCGACGTTGCGGGCGGCGGTCTTGTCACCCATCATCTCGAGGATCTTCGAGTCCGGGCCGACGAAGATGATGCCGGCGTCCTTGCAGGCCTGGGCGAACTGCGGGTTTTCGGAAAGGAAGCCGTAGCCGGGGTGGATGGCGTCGACGCCCTTCTCCTTGGCCAGGGTGACGATGCCCTCAATGTCCAGGTAGGCGCCGAGCGGGCCCTTGTCCTTGTTGAGCTCGTAGGCCTCGTCGGCCTTGAAGCGGTGCGGGCAGAAGCGGTCCTCCTGGGCGTAGATGCCGACGGTCTTCATGCCCAGTTCCGTGGCTGCCCGCATGACGCGGATGGCGATCTCGGAGCGGTTCGCGACCATGAGCTTGCGGATCGGGCGGATGCGCGATTCCTGGGGCTCGGGGCGGGGGGCTTTGGCGGCGGCTTTCTTG
>CAYYJK010000132.1:0-9475 GCA_964472185.1 uncultured Prosthecobacter sp. | reverse complement strand
CATCGCCGTCGTCCCCGAACCCTCCCGCGCTCTCCTCCTCCTCGCCGCCCTCTCCGCCCTCGCTCTCCGCAGAAGGCGGAACGCCGCCCCGGCTACGCCAAACGCCTAACGCTCCAAGCATTCCGGCCACAAGCCCGCCCCTTCCACCGGCCACCCTTGGGTCAGCGCCAGGCAAAGCAAACACCGGCACCCGATAAAGCCATCCCTTATTCCAGACTAAGCCCAAGGCCAATTCCCAAAACTTCAGCGGGTCGGTATGACGATGCTGCGCGTCGCCGTGCCGAATTCACGGCGGCGTGCGCCTGAATTCAACACCGCTCCCCCATGACCCACCGGAATGCTCTTTGCCGAGTTGCTGCAGCGCCCGTCAAGCGATTCGCTGCCGGACTCAGGATTCACACCAGCAGGGAGCATGCCAGAAGGCTGGCCTTGGTGCTGCTTTCGGGAATCGGCGCCTGCCTTCTGCCCCCCGCCGCGGCACAGACGCCCGTCACCGGCACCTGGATCCTCGACAACAACGGCAACTGGAGCAGCGCCGCCAACTGGACCGGCGGAGCCATCCCCGGCCTCAGCACCAATCCCACCGGCGGTCTGGACGACATCGTCAACCTCACCCACCAGATCACCAACAACCGCACGATCACCATCGACGGCGGGGTTCCGGGCACCACGATCACCCTCGGCACGCTGAACATCGGCGACGTTTCGGGCAACACGCACGGCTACACGATCACCGGCGGCACCCTCGTCTTCGACGTCACCAGCGGCACCGCCAAGCTGAACAAGATCAACGACGGCGCCAACGACACGATCAATTCGGCGATCGTGCTCAACGACCAGCTCGACGTGCTGCTCAACGACCCGACCAGCTCGCACGGCATCAGCCTCAACGGCGTCATCTCCGGCGGCACGGGGGCCGGCAACGTCGCCCTGACGGTCAACGACACGGTCGGCAACAACGTCGCCTGGCTGATCCTGTCCGCCAACAACACCTTCTCCGGCCAGGTGCGGGTGGAGTCGGGCCTGCTCCGCTACGACGGCGCCAATGCCAACACCAAGGCGGGCCTGACCGGGGTCGGCCACGAAACCATCGTCACCGGCACGGGCAGCGTCGACCTGCGCGACTCCGATCTGCGCGCCAACGGCAGCAGCACCACGGAAATCTTCCGCATCGCCGGCCGGGGCGTCACCGGCCTCGGCGCGCTGCGCAACACCTCCGGCACCGCCGAAATCTCGCACCTCATCCTGGACGACGACGCCTTCATCGGCGGCCCCGGCCGCACGGACCTGTACCGCCACACCGGCGCCGGCGGCACGGATGACATCCAGGGCATCCTCGACTTCAACGGCAAGGCGCTGACCAAAATGGGCACGGGCGACTGGGTCCTGCGCAACGCCGACCTGCAGAACCGCAGTGGCGCCGTCATCAACGTCTGGGAAGGCGAACTGCGCCTGGAGAACAACGGCGGCCCGCTGATCGGCGGCAGCGTCAACCCGGCGGCAAAAACCTGGGGCAACGACCTCTCCGGCCTGGTCATCAACCTCGCCTACAACCGCAACGGCTACGACGGCACCGATCCCGCCAACGGCAGCCGCACTTCCACGGACCTTTTCAACCCGGTGTTCACGCCCGTGCCCAACAACGGCAACACGGTCAACGACGCCCGTTTTTCCATCGGCACCTACACGCCGGCGACCTTCGGCCATGTCGTCGAGTCGTACAACGACTTCACCGTCAACCTCCACAACGGCGCCTGGCAGCGCGAGGGCCTGACCTCCGCCGGCACCACCTTCGACCAGGTTCTCGGCGCCAACGTCGTCTTCAACCTCGTCGGCGGCGGCATCGCCCCGGACGCCCTCGGCACCGGCAACCGTTTTGACATGACCGGCGGTTCCGGCGGGTACAACAGCGCCATCCTGGCTTACGACCAGCCCGGCGTCACCGAGCTGCGCGGCCGCATCGACAATACCA
Source organism: uncultured Prosthecobacter sp. (assembly GCA_964472185.1). Taxonomy (GTDB): domain Bacteria; phylum Verrucomicrobiota; class Verrucomicrobiia; order Verrucomicrobiales; family Verrucomicrobiaceae; genus Prosthecobacter. Next base: position 7,503 of record CAYYJK010000132.1, on the reverse strand, counting down.
GCCCCGGCAATGCCGGCACCGGCTTCATCGTCCGCGGCGACCGCGAATTGCGGGTGACGGGCAACCAGTCGGCGTTCAACGGCGACATCCTGGTCCACCAGAACACCGGCCGGTTCCTGGGCTTCAACATCAACGGCGGCGACCGCGGCGGCGCGGCCGCGGCCCTGGAATCCCAGTACGTCAACCTGTCCCTGGCCGGCGCCACCGGCAGCCTCAACCAGGCCGCCTCCATCACCCTCGACCGCTGGGGCTCCCTGGCCCTGTGGAACAACCGCGCCAGCCCGAGCGGCGAGGCCGCCGCCAACCACAACGACCGCCTCAACGATGCCGGCCTGCTCAACCTGCGCAACGGCAACCTGCTGCTGGAAACCCACGCCACGACGGCCAACACCGAGAACATCGGCAACCTGCAGGTGCAGCAGGGCACCAGCCTGGTCCTGCTCGAAACCCGGACCGGCGGCGATTTCCAGGGCGGCGCCAGCAGCCTGAGCCTCACGCCGGGGGCGGTGCTCAAGCTCTGGAACCTGAACAACGCCAAGACGTTCGGCGCCACAGGGGCCGACGTCTCCTTCCGCGTGACCGGGGCCGTGCCCGCCGGGGTCGGCGGCGCCGTGGGCGGCAACCAGGCGGCCGTGATCCCCGGCCTGTTCGGCGGCAGCGTGCCCGCCTTCACCACGCCGACGCTCAGCGGCAGCGGCTACAACTACCAGCGTGACGCCACCTCCGTCGCCAACCAGATCGTCTACCGCGGCAGCGGCATCGGCCTGATGACCAACGACGGCGGCTACCTGCGCCCGCTCACTGACGCCGAATACGCCACCGGCGGCGCCCCGGTGGCCGAAGCCAACTGGCGGGTGGACCGCTACATCGCGCCCGGCAACTACAGCGACCGCAACAACTACGCCGCGCGCAACATCGACGGCGACATCGCCGTCAACTCGCTGACCCTCGCCTTCGACGCCGCCAGCTCCGGCCAGACGGGGCCGACGGGGGAGCGCGAGTGGCTGATCCTGAATCCGACCGCGACGCTGACCATCAGCTCCGGCGTCATCAACTTCGCCAGCTACGCCGAGGCCAACACCCTCAACATGACCGGCAACATCCGCGGCGGCAGCCTCAGCATGAACGGCCGCCCCGCCATCATCAACTCCGCCCAGTCCTGGCAGGACCTCGACCGCAACACCAACAACTGGTACGAGATCAACAACGGCAACAGCTCCTTCATCCGCAGCCACATCGTCAACGCCACCGGCCTGGTCAAGACCGGCGCCAACAACCTCTATCTGGACACCTGGAACGACATCACCGGCAACATCTACGTCAGCGACCAGAGCGGTCTGGTCGTCCGCCACCACGGGGCGCTCGGCGCCGGCGCCCCGGGCCGGGAGGTGGTGGTCTCCGGCGTCGGCAACTTCCTGATGGAGTACGGCACCGAAATCAGCGGCATCAACCTGCGGGTCAAAACCCTGTCGGGCAGCCAGACCTCGCTGCGCAACGAGGGCGCCACCCACAGCCTCTGGCGCGGCGACGTGATCCTGGAAAACATCGACGCGTCCGGCAGCATGCAGGGCGCCGCCACGACGATCACCGCCCGCAACAACGGCGTGCTCTCCCTCTACGGCAACGTCTACACCGCCAACAACACCGCGATCTCGGACAGCGACAGCTTCAACGACCCCATGCTGGTCACAACCAACATCGGCGAGTCCGCCACGGTCAACCTGTTCGGCCAGTTCCGCGACGTCGAGTCCGGCGCGCTCGACCGCCAGGTCTTCCGCTGGGGCGATTCCGCCACGGTCTGGGACGCCAACCACGCCCTGCGCTTCCAGATGACCGGCCACGACGAGATGAACGTCAACGTCTTCCAGCAGTGGAATGCCACCGGCCGCCTGGCCATGGACCGCGGCTACTTCCGCATCCAATACGACCCCGCCGCGGCGGGCCTCGACGGCACCGGCTTCCTGACCGACACTGCGGACAGCCGCGTGCTGGCCAACGACTACTTCACCCGCGCGCATCTCGGTCCCGACGGCGCCGGCACCGGCACCTACCACTCGCACCTGCTGCTCACGCGCGACGGCCAGGTCTTCAACTGGGCCAACAACTTCTACGTCTACAACAACAACCGCGACGGCACCCTGAGCATCGGCGGCGAGAACGAAACCGGCACCGTCCGCTTCGGTTCGGCGGATTCGTCCAACTACCAGATCATCTACGAAAACCAGGGCGGTGACCGCGACCTGCGCTTCCTGCAGGTGCGCGGCGGCACGCTCGAGGTCAACGCCCGACTGGTGGACAACGGCACCAGCGTCAACACCATCGCCACCGTCTCCGGCCCGGGCACCGTCCGCTTCAACGCCAACGGCGCCGGCGGCTCCGGCACCGAACGCTGGAACTTCATGGGCGGCGAGGCGGTCTGGGCGCCGCGCGCCTCCGACGGCAGCATGCTCGCCAACGACCGCTACGCCGTCACCACGGCGCAGATGCTCTTTGGCGGCGGCGACCTCACCGTCATTGGCGAGACCGCGGCCAACCGCAACTTCACGATGAACGGCGCCTTCCGCCTCCTCAACGGCAGCTCCACCGTCACCCTCTCGGCCCCGACCGGCCGCACCTTCAACCTCAACTTCGGCGCCGCGGCCGCCGCCTTCTCGAAGTCCGCCGGCGGCACCATGGCCTTCATCGAGCAGGGCCCCGGCACCGCCAACATCACCCTCCAGGCCACCGGCCTCACCAACACCGGCCTGATGCCCTGGGCGGTGTACGGCACCGCCCCGGGCGTGGTCACCGACTTCGCCAGCAACGGCGCCTCCGGTGCCATCGCCGCCTTCGCCGGCTACGTGGCCGGCGCCGACGCGGCCAGCTTTGCTCCGGCCAACCACGTCAACGTCACCGGCGATGTCGCCTTCACCGCCGCAGCCACCGCGCGCACCCTGCGCTTCAACGCCGCCGCCGACCTCACGCTCGACGGCCAGAGCCTGACCCTGGACCAGGGCGGCCTGCTGGTCACTTCCGCCAACGGCGGTCCCACCTCGCTGACCGGCGGCGCGCTCACCAGCGCCTACGACGCCAACCTCACCGCCGCCGGCACGGTCCGCGACCTGATGATCCACCACTGGGGCAGCAGCAGCCTGACCCTGGGCGCGACCATCACCGACAACGGCTCCGACCGCGTGAACCTGGTGGTCAGCGGCACCGGCACCACGGTGCTCACCGCCGCCAACAGCTTCACCGGCGAGGTTTTCCTCAACGGCGGCGTGCTCGAGATCTCCAGCGAAGCGCAGCTGCCCACCCTCAACGGCAGCGTCCTGCGCCTGGCCCGCGTCGACAGCGGCACCGACAACGGCGGCAACAGCCTCAGCAACGCCGCCTTTTCCGTCCTCGGCGGCGGCGCCGGCAGCGGCCTGAGCGCGGTGTTCAGCACCAACTCGACCAACAACATCTCCGCGACCACCCTCAGCAACGGCGGCAGCGGCTACACGAGCGGCCTGTACGTCTCCACCAAGGCGACTCCGGCCGGCAACCAGGGCATGGTCTGGGCGATCCTCAACAGCGGCAACCTGCGCTTCGACGGCGGCACCCTGCGCGCGACCGAGGACATCACGCTCGACGGCGGCCGCACGGTCTTCCTCGGCGCCAACGGCGGCACCCTGGACGTGGCGCCCGGCAAGCTGCTGACCATCAACGGCTACATCACCGGCGAAGCGAGCCACATCGACCCGGTCAACGGCTTCACCGCCAACCATGTCGGCGGCGCGGACGAGCCCTACAGCAACCGCAATCCGGACATCGGCGACCTGACCGTCAAAGGCGGCGGCACGGTGGTCATCGCCGGCGCGCCGGACAACACGGTGCGCGTCAACGCCCAGCACAGCTACGGCGGCATCACCTGGATCGACGAAGGCCTGCTGCGCATCGCCACACACGGCAACTCCGCCGAAGGCGCCCTGGGCACGAACCGCTCCTGGATCGACGGCACGGTCATCGGCGCCAACGGCACGCTCGAACTGGCCGCCGCCAGCGATTCGCGCTTCTACGAATGGCTGACCGTGCGCGGCCAGGGTTACGAGGGCGGCGGCACGATCCGCACGCTCGGCACCGCCCGCACCTACTACCTGGCCGGTCAGATCCGCCTGGACGAGGACTTCTTCATCCACCTCAACAACGGCTCCAGCCTCAACCTCAACGACGGCGGCGGCGACCTGTCCGGCAGCGGCGACATCCTGCGCAAAAGCGGCGGTGAGCTGCGCTTCTACGGCCAGGCCCCCGAATGGACCGGCGCCTTCCACAACGCCAACGGCACCGTCCGCCTGTACAGCGTCAGCCGCCTGCAGGGCATGACCGCGATGAATCTGACCCGCAACAGCTACGTCGGCTATGGCGGCGGCTCCGCCTCTCCGGACGAGATCCGCGACCGCCTGCCCGACAGCCTGCCGATCAACGCCAGCAGCCTGACCCGCCTGCGCATGGAAGCGGGTCTGGGCATGTTCTCCGGCCTGGAGAAGGTCGGCACCCTCACCGTCCGCAACGGCGGCCAGGTCGCCATCGAGCACGACCTGGGCGCTGACCTGGTCGCCGGCGCGCCGCGACTGCAGGGCGATCACTCGGGCTGGCATTTCGAACGCATCGTGCGCGAGCCCGGCACGACCGTGCAGCTGCGCAACTTCGACTGGGGCACCGACTACGCCGGCGCCGGCTTCAACCCGCTGGTCAGCGGTTCCGACAGCAACAACCGCGCCGTGGTCCGGCTGAACGAACTGCCCGCCCTGAGCGGCGCGGGCGACGGCAGCAACGGCGACCAGCGCGTCGTCCCCGGCTTCTTTGGCGGCACCCGCCCGGGCTGGATCAACCTCGCCGGCACCGGCAACATCTACAACGAGGACTACACCGCCAACCGCTTGGTCACCGCGGTGACCAACGGCGCCGGCCAGATCTTCCTGCGCCCGCTGCTCGATTCGGAATACCTGGTGGCCAGCCACCCCAGCACCGCGGTCACGGAATCGGTCGCCCTGGAAAGCCTCACGCCGACCGCGAACCAGAACCTGAAAGTCGTCGGGGTCACCAGCGACACCGGCATCGGGGCCGGCGAACTGACCGACCGCCGCAACTCGATCCTGACCCTCGGCAGCAGCAAGACCGTCAACTCGCTCACCTTCCAGAGCGAAAGCTACATCTCCGACAACCGCGCCGTCAACAACACCTCCTTCGGCGGCGGTCGCGGCAACTTCACCACCCTGACCCTCGGGCCGGCGGGCGAGCTGACCCTGCAGTCCGGCATGGTCGTGCTGGCCAACACCGCCGTGCAGAACGAGGGCGGCGCGACCCAGAACTCCAACTGGAATGCCGACATCCGGAGTACCATCCAGGGCGGCCGCATCAACTTCAACGGCCAGGAGGCGCACTTCAACATCGCCGGCCTGTGGGCGCACTACAACTCCAGCGACGCCGCCAACGCCTACCGTGCCACCGACGGCGACAACGGCTACCTGTGGATGGCCTCGAGCATCACCAACGCCACGAACATCGTCAAAACCGGCGGCAACGCCCTGTTCCTGACCGCGCCCAACTACAACAGCGGCGACGTCTTCATCAACCAGGGTTACGTCTACGCCCGCCATGACAACGCCCTCGGCGCCGCCACCCGCGTCACCGTCACCGGCGGCGGCGCCTTCTCGCCGGGCTACGGCGCGCGCATCGAAGGCGTCGAACTGCTGGTGCGTGACATCGCCGGCAACCAGAACGCCCTGCAGCTCGAGGAGGGCGCCTACTGGGGCGGCCGGGTCGTCATCGACAACATCGACGCCGCCGGTTCGGCCGGCAGCTACGCGCGCAACTTCACGCCGCGCATCTTCGGCAACTTCACCGGCCTGAGCACGCTGGCCGGCGACATCGTCGGCGGCAGCAGCCCGATCCTGGCGGGAACCGCCGCCACCGAGGCCCGCCAGTTCTCCACCTTCACCGGTGCGTTTGGCCTGTTCGACTTCCTGGGCACGGTGCGCGACACCGCCACCGGCGCCCTGGCCGCTCCGATCACGGCCGCCAACCAGAACCAGCTCCTGCGCATGGAGGTGCTGGCCAACAACGACGAGATGACCGTCCAGCTCAACCAGGCCTACGACGCGGCGGGGGCGATTTCCCTGAAGCGCGGCATCCTGCGCTACAACGGCACCGGCAACTTCTACACCGATGCCGCCGCCGCCGCCGTCAACTCCAACCCGCTCAACCCGATGGTCGGCCTGAACCTGGGCGGCCGCGGAGTCCTGGACGGCAACGGCGAAGGTGCCGCCAACCTCGCCTTCTTCCTCGCCAACCCGGGCAGCACCTTCAACCTGAGCAGCTGGGAAGTCGGCGTCGAGACCCACGACCCCCTCAATCTGTCCAACAACGACAACTACGGCCGCGGCAACACCACCGGCAACAGCATCCTGGGCGGCGAGAACCGCAGCGGCACCGTCACCTTCGGCACCGACGACGGCAGCGTCATCTTCACCCAATCCACCCGCCAGACCAGCGCCTACAACCGCGACCTGCGCCTGCATGCCGCCCAGGGCGGCACCGTCAACCTGCGTGCCAACCTCGTCGACTCGGGCAGCCTGGTGAACTCCTCGATCACCAAGACGGGCCCCGGCCAGGTGAACTTGCTGGGCTCCAGCGCCGGCCCCGGTTCCGTCGAGGCCCTTCACCTCCTCGGCGGCACCCTCACCCTCGCCAACTACGCCGTTCACCCCGACCGCCGCTTCGCCTCCAACGCCTCCCTCCTCACCGCCGGCGGCATCCTCGCCCTCGACGGCTCCTCCGGCTCCCCTGTCGAGGACTTCTCCTCCCTCGCCGTCCGCCCCGGCGGCAGCGCCCTCGCCGCCATCGGCTCCGCCCAGCTCAACCTCAACGGTGCCTTCTCCAGAGCCTCCCTCGGCTCCCTCCACTTCCAGTCCATCGCCGGCGGCTCCCTCCGCGCACCCAACCTCCCCGCCAGCTCCCGCCTCGGCTCCTGGGCCACCTTCGGCGCCAGCCCCAACGCCGACCCCCGCGCCACCGATTGGGCCGCCACCGACGCCGCGGGCAACCTCGTCGCCTTCTCCGCCTACGACGCCGCCCATGTCGACGTCTCCGCCGCCATCCCCGGCGCCAGCGTCGCCAGCCTGCGCTTCAACTCCGCCGCCGGCTCCATCGCCTCCGGCTCCGTCTCCCTCAGCGACGGCGGCGTGCTCATCACCAGCAACCATCCCGGCGGCTCCCCCTTCGCTCCCGGCACCTCCCTCAGCGCCTCCGGCGGCGATCTGATCGTCCACAACTTCGCCTCCGGTGACATCACCCTCGCCGCCAACCTCGGCGGCGGCAGTGTCGTCTTCACCGGCACCGGCCGCACCGTCCTCACCGGCACCAACTCCCACTCCGGCACCACCGCCGTCACCGGCGCCGCCACCCTCGCCTTCGACGACGTCACCCGCCTCGGCTCCGGACCCAAATACCTCAACGGCGGCACCCTCGAGTTCTCCGCCGCCG
>CAYYJK010000131.1:0-9648 GCA_964472185.1 uncultured Prosthecobacter sp. | reverse complement strand
CGGGGTGATCCCGGGCATGCGCTGGAAGCGGCGCAGCAGGGCCGCGCCCACCATGCCTGCATGTCCGGCGATGAACAGCTTCATCCGGCTTTCCCCAGGTTGGCGATTTGCGCCTCGCGCTCGGCCAGGGCCAGATCGGCCTCGACCATGAGGCGGACCAGTTCCTTGAAGCGGATCTTCGGCTCCCAGCCCAGCTGGCGCTTCGCCTTGGCCGGATCGCCGATCAGCAGGTCCACTTCGGCCGGGCGCTCGTAGCGCGAGTCGTGCGAGACATGCCGCTCCCAGTCGAGCCCGAGCAGCTGGAAGGCCTCCTGGCAGAACTCGCGCACGCTGTGCGTCTCGTTGGTGGCCACGACGTAGTCGTCGGGGCGCTCCTGCTGCAGCATCAGCCACATCATCTCCACGTACTCGCCGGCGAAGCCCCAGTCGCGCCGGGCATCGAGATTGCCGAGGTACAGGCGGTCCTGCAGCCCCATCTTGATGCGCGTGGCGGCGCGGGTGATCTTGCGGGTGACGAAGGTTTCGCCGCGGCGCGGCGACTCGTGGTTGAACAGGATGCCGCTGCTGGCATGGATGCCGTAGGACTCGCGGTAATTGACCGTCAGCCAGTGGGCGTAGACCTTGGCGCAGGCGTAGGGCGAGCGCGGCCAGAACGGCGTCGTCTCGGTCTGCGGCACCTCCTGCACCTTGCCGAACATCTCGGACGAGGACGCCTGGTAGAAGCGCACCTTGTCGACGAGCCCGGCCTCGCGGATCGCCTCCAGCAGGCGCAGGGTGCCGAGCCCGTCGATGTCGCCGGTCGTCACCGGCACGTCGAAGGAGACGCGCACATGGCTCTGCGCGCCGAGGTTGTAGACCTCGTCCGGCTGCAGTTCGTGGACCAGCTTGACCAGGGCCACCGGATCGAGCAGGTCGCCGTAATGCAGGTGCAGGCGGGTGTGCTGATGCGGATCCACGTACAGGTGGTCGATGCGCTGGGTGTTGAAGTTGGAGGAGCGGCGGATGATGCCGTGCACCTCGTAGCCTTTGCCCAGAAGAAGCTCCGCCAGATACGATCCGTCCTGCCCGGTGATGCCGGTGATCAGTGCTTTCTTCATGCGTGGGGGGTCGCGAGGCGGGTGCGGGGTGAATTGCGGATTCTGAGTAGCAGGAACGGGCCGCGCTGGCAAGAGCGGCACGCTCAGCGCAGCGGCCAGCCGTGCCGGCGCCGCCGGCGGATGCGCCAGACGTCACAGGCCATGCGCCAGGAATCGCGCAGCAGGCGCACCTTGCCGCCGGGCGTCTCGTGCCAGTCGATCGGCACCTCCTGCACCCGGCAGCCGGTGTCGACCAGGGCCGTCAGCAATTCGACGTCGAAGGCGAAGCCGCGCACCTGCAGCGCGCCGGCAAGGCGTGCGAAGGCCGCCCTGGGGACCAGCTTCAGACCGCACTGCGAATCGTAGACCGGGATGCTCAACAGCTCCGAGGCCAGCGTGGCGAAGACGCGCCCGAGCAGGTGGCGCTGCCAGAGCCGGCGCACCGTGCGCCCGAGCATCTTGATGCGCGAAGCGAACAGCGCCGCCGGCGCCGCCGCCGGCTGGGCGAAAGCCAGCGCCGCCAGCCGGGTCACCTCCTCCGCCGTGCAGGAGCCGTCGGCATCGACAAAGCCGAGCCAGTCGGCCCCTTCCGCCTGCGCCCAGCCGGCGCACACCGCGCCGCCCTTGCCCTGATTGACCGGCAGCGCCAGCAGCGGCGCCAGGCAGGCGTGCCGCCGGCGCAGATCCTCCACCAGGGCCTGCATCCGGCCCGCCTCCGCCGCGCCCGAGCCGTCGTCGACGACCAGCACCCGGACGCCGCCGAGCGCGTCCATCGCCGCACAGAGCGCCGGCAGGAAAGCGCCGATGCGGCCGCTTTCGTGGAAGCAGGGCACCACCAGATGCAGTCGCGGCGGCGTCATGACAGGCGGGTCCTTTCCAGCAGCCGCAGCAGCAGCAGCACCTCGGCCAGCAGGCGCTGCAGGGCGTAGTACCAGCCGCGCCAGCCGTCCAGAATCACGCCCTTGACGAACAGGGTGAACCCCAGGCTCGCCAGCGGCGCCGCCCACAGGCTCAGGCGCAGGCGATCCTGCGGCCGCAGGTGCGCCGGATCGGCGGCCAGCAGCTTGTCCGCCTCGAGCTGCGCGTAGCGGTCCTGCGCCGCCAGCCAGTGGCCGAGCGGCTTGCGGTCGTCGTGATCGATCCGCGTGCGCAGCTCGCCGGTGGCGCCCAGGATCACCAGCCGCTGAGTGTGGCCGTCCTGCACGTAGCGGCAGCGGTCGCGGCGGAACAGCACCGCCCGCGGCGGATACAGCGAGGCGCGCAGCGGCCGGCCGGCCACCAGGTAGCGGAACCCGGCAAACCAGGCGTCCGCTGCCGGCCGTTCCGCCAGCGCCGCCAGTTCGTCCTCGAAACCCGCGCCGAGCACGTAGTCCGCGTCGAGCGACAGCACCCAGTCGGTGCCGGCGGCGTCCAGCCCGTGGTTCCACTGGGCCGCGTGCCCGTCGAACGGCCGCTCCAGCCAGCGCACGTTGGCAAAGCCGCCGGCGATAGCGCGGGTCGCGTCTGTGCTGCCGCTGTCGAGCACGATCACCTCGCGCGCCCAGCTCAGGCGCGCCAGCGTGCGCGCGAGGTTGGGCGCCTCGTTGCGGGTGAGGATCAGCGGCGTGATGGAGGACAGGTTCAAAACGGAAGCCAAGGGTTCAGCGGGCCGCCGGGCGCGGCTCCCCCAGAAGCAGCCAAGCCAACCACGGAATGCGCCGCACCGCCATCGTGAAAAGCACGCCGAGCACGACCACCAGCAGGGTGACCGCGAGCCGCCCGGCCACCGTGTACGGCACGAGCGGCAGCTCCAGGCGCAGGGCCAGCCGCTCCAGTCCCTCTTCGAAGGCGTGATGGCAGAAGTACAACCCGTAGGAGCAGCTCAGCACCGCCTGCCAGCGCGGGTGCAGGCCCGGCTGCGGGAGGCGCAGCAGGGCCAGCAGCACCAGGGCGCCGAACAGCGGCCCGCGCATCTGCACCCCCAGCCAGCCCGGATCGACCTCCAAGCCGGTCAGCAACGCCAGGCCCAGCAGCAGAACGGCCGTGCCCGCCAGAATGATGCTCCGCCGGTCGGTCAGCGCCCGCAGGCGCGCCACGGCCAAGGCCAGCAGGGCATACACCAGCCCGGTGAACGCCGCATGCCGCCAGTTGGCCACTTCCAGCTCCCAGGCGGACGCCTGCAGGAGCACGCAGCCCAGGAGCCAGCCCGCGGCGCGGCGATCCCCGGCCAGCAGCCGCCATCCCGACACGGCCAGGATTTGGAAGAAGACCAGCAGCGGCAAAAAATACAGATGCACGGCCGCACCGCCAAAACCGAGGATTTTCACCCACTCCGCGGCCGGCGCCTGCAGTAGGGAACGGCCCGAGAGAAGCCGCAGCGCCAGATAGATCAGCGTCTAGCTCGCATAGGGCACCAGCAGCCGCTCCAGACGCAGCACCTGCAGCAGCGGACCGCCCCGCCGGCTAGCGCGCTGCAGCGTGAAGAACACGGAGGCGCTGAAAAAAAAGTAGACCGGAAACAGGAAGGCCACGCGTGTGAGCGACTCCGCTGCCGGCGTGTTCGGCGCCAGATGAATCATGGCCACACCGCAGGCCGCGGCAAACTTGCCGATCTCGACGTTTACCAGCCGGTCCTGTCCCGCAGCGTCACTCATGCCGGCATCGGTTCCAGAGCCCGCAGCACCGCCGCCATGCTGACCTCCGCCGACATGGCGCGGTCGAAATGGGCGCGCGCCGCCAGCCGGCTTTCACGGCGGGCTTCGGCATCCAGGCCCTGCCACCGGCGCAGCAGGTCGACCACGCCAGCGACGCTGTCCGGCGCGACAAAGCCGGCGCCGGCCTGCTCGATCGCCTGCCAGCCGTTGACCTTGTCGGAAATCAGCACCGGCGTGCCGCAGGCCAGGGCTTCGGCGATCACCACCCCGAAGTTCTCCTGGTGCGACGGCAGCACCAGCGCCTCGGCATGCGCCAGCTCCTGCCACTTCGCCTCGCCCTGCACCGGCTCGGCAAACGCCACAGCGCCGGCCTCCAGCAGGCCGAGGCGTGCGGCCAGATCCTGCAGGCGGGCGCAGTAGGCCGCATCCTCGCGCGGGCCGACCAGGCGCAGCTGCCAGTCGCGCCGTTCCGCCTCGGGCAGGCCGGCCCGCCAGTCGGCAAATCCCTGGACCAGCAGGTCGCAGCCCTTCTTCGGATGCAGGCGGCCGAGAAACAGCAGGGTGCGCCGGCCGGCGCGCGCCGGCGCGCGGCGCCGCAACGCCGCCGCGTAGTCCTCCGCAGGTTGGGGCGGCGGGGCGATGCCGAAGGGCGCGATTGCCGGCCGCACTTGGAACGGCCGAAAGGTGTGCCGACCGGCCTCAAGCTCCGCCGCCGTGGTGAAAAACACCGCCTGGGCGTCGCGCAGCACCCGGTGCTCCGCCAGCCACCAGTAGAGCTGCTTGAAGACGTGCTTGCGCGGATAGGCCACGGCAAACCAGGCATCGAGCATGCCGTGCGGAAACACCGCATACGGCACGCCGGCACGCCGGCAGACCCGGCGCACGGCCCGGCCATGATGCTGCCAGAGACCGTGGACGATCACGCGGTCGAAGCGCCCCACCAGACTCCGGGCCAGCCGGTCGAAGCGCGGGTTCCAGCCGTGCTTGCCAAACCCGCGCCCGGCCGCATGCACCGGGCAGGGCCAGTCGCCGAGCCACGGGCTATGCGGGTCGTCCAGCACCAGGATCTCGGTGTCATGGCCATGGCCGAGCAGGCAGTCGACCAGGCCGCGCAGACCGTGGGTGGTGCCGCCGGCAGCGGGGTCGAGCGAGTGGATGGCGTGCAGAATCTTCATGGGCATTGGGGCAGCTGCGCATCGGCGAGGACACGGGCGTACAAGGCCGCATGGCGGGCAACGAACTCGTCCATGGCAAAACTGGCGGCATGCGCCCTGCCCTGTGCGGCCGCCGCCGGATCGGCGCGCCGCTGCGCCAGCCCCGCCAGGATGAGCTCCGCCGCCGCGCGCGGCTTCTCGGGGTCAAAGTAGGCCGCGGCGCCGCCGCCGGCTTCGGTCATCGGCGCCCGCCCGGTGGTGAACACCGCCGCGCCCTGTGCCAGGGCCTCGATGATGGGCCAGCCGAAGCCTTCGCGCAGCGAGGGAAACACCAGGGCCTCGGCATGCGCGTAGGCCGCGCGCACCAGCTCGTCCGTCGGGTGGCCGATCCGCACCAGATGCGCACTCACGCCGAGGGCGTCGGCAAGCTGCTGCTCGGCGGCGTTGAGAGGCTCGCCCATCAGCACCAGCGGCAGCTGGCAGCCGAGCGCGCGCAGCTCGCCGTAGATGCGCAGCAGCCCGGCACGGTTTTTGTACCAGGCGCTGCTGCCGACGTGCAGCAGGTACTGCGCCGGCAGTTCCGCCGGCCTCCGCCCGGCCGCAGGCGCCAGGAAAAACGGATCCAGCGGATTGTAGATGACCACGCAGCGCTCCGCCGCCAGCCCGAGATCAAGCACGCACTGCCAGCGCGTCGCTTCGGACACGCAGATGATCCAGCGGGCCAGGCTGAGCGCCTGCCGGTTGTACTCCTGGTAGGCCGAACGGCGGCCGCCGGACTTGCCGGTGCCGGCCAGGACGGCGATCAGATCGTGGCAGGTCAGCACGTGCGGCAGCTGCTGGACCAGCGGCAGGTAGGAGCCGTTGCCCTGGTCGATGATGTGCACCAGGCTGCGCGGCCGCCGCACATGCCAGCGGGCCCGCAGCCAGAGCTCCGGGCTGAAGCAGACGAACTTGTCGGCATAACCCAGCCATTTCGCCGCCCGGCTGCCGGCACGCGCCAGCCCGCCCAGGCGCACGGCAGGCCGGATCACCGTCACCTCCATGCCGGCCGCGCCCAGTCCGCGCTCAAGCAGCTGGCCGTAGCGCTGCATGCTGTGCTGGCGGTCCGGCAGGTAGTTGCCGACCAGCAGGACGCGCGGCCGCAGCCGCTCCGCGGGCCGCAGCACCACGCCGGCGGCGCGCAGGGCGCTGGCCGCCGCATCGGCCAGCCGAACCGCCCCGGCGGAGACATGCTGGGCCCGGGCCGCCTCGCGCGCCGCGGCGCCCATGCCGGCCAGCGCTTCCGGATCCAGGCCGGCCGCCTGGCGCATGGCGGCCAGCAGGGCGGCCTCGTCGTCGGGCGGAATCAGCCAGCCGTTGCGCCCCAAATCGATCAGCTCGCGCGCCGCGCCCATGCTGCGCGTGGCGATCACCGGCATGCCTGCCGCCATGCCCTCGACCACCACCAGCCCCCAGCCGTCGTAGCGCGACGGCGCGCAAAGCACGTCCGCACCGGCGTAGCCTCGCGGCAGCTCCCGCCAGTCGACAAACCCCAGCCAGGCGACCCGCTCGCGCACCGGCGCCAGCAGATTCTCCAGCACCGGCCGCAACGGACCCGAGCCCATGATCACCAGGCTCACTGAGGCGTCCTCGCGCGCCAGCTGGACAAAGGCGCGCGCCAACGCCGTCACGCCCTTGCGGCGGATCAGGGCGCCGGAAAACAGGAAACGCACGCCCCGAGCCGGCGGCGCGCGCCGGATCTTCAGGTAGGGGTTGAGGTTGGAGGCGTAGGGCACGTTCGCGTACTCGCGCGCCGCGCCCAACTCTTCACGGTACCCCTCCAGCGCGAATTCGCCGATGCCCCAGACCGGCACCTGACTGCGGCGCAGCGGACGCAGCAGCCAGCGCCGCAGCAGCCGCCCGAGTCGGCCCAGTTGCAGGAAGCCCGGTCGCTCGCCCCAGTAGGCCCAGGGACGGCCAACCCGCGCCCGCCAGTGCAGCGCCGCCAGGGCAAAGGCGTGCGTGTAGTAGGCGAACACGACCAGCGGCGCCTGCATCACCTGCCGCCAAGCTTCCGCCCAAGCCCCGGGCGATTCGTCGAGCACCAGCGCCTGATGCTGCAGCGGCATCCGCTGCCAGGAACGGTCCGGCAACGAGCCGCGCAGGTAGATGACAAAGGGCTGAAAACGCCCCTGCCGCGCCAGTTCATCGAAGAGCTCCACCTGGTAAGGCGAAGGCATCATCGTGATGAAGGTGACCGGCTGCGGCGGCCCGTGGGTGTCAGGTCCCTGCATGCTCGGAAGAGAAGTGGTCCGGCCTGACCAGCAGGCTCAGGTTGTCCTGGCGCACGGCATTGATGCGCCGGTGGATGAAGCCCGCGGCCTCGGCGCGCGCGATCAGCGGCCGCGAATCGGCGCGGTCATCGTGCCATTCGACCAGCAGCGCCCCGACCTGCACCAGCCAGCCCGCGTCCGGCCGCAGCAGCGCCGCTTCGGCGCCCTCGATGTCCATCTTGACCAGATCCACCCGTCCTCCGGGAAACCGCGCCAGCAGGCTGCGGATGCCCAGCACCGGCACGCGCAGCCCGGTCGGCTGCGCGCTGAGTCCGCCCAGGTTCGACTCCGCGCGCGCCGCGAACCAGGCCTCGCCGTCCTCCAGCCCCGCCGCCGCCTGAACGACGTCGCCCGGCACGGCGTTGGCGCGGAAGTTCAGCCGCGTCATGCGCGCATTGTCCGCCACCGGCTCGACCGCCAGCACCTGCACCGGCCCCGAAGTGCCGCAGGCGTGGCGGGACAGCCAGAGCGAGGTCAGCCCGATGTTCGCCCCCAGATCCAGCAGCGTGCGCGCCGGTCGCGGCAGCGCGCAGCGGTAAACTTCCTCGACGATCACTTCGCGCAGACTCTGCAGGTCGCCGCGATTGAAGCGGTAGTGCAGCGTCCAGCCGGCCAGACGCACCGAGCGCTCGCGGTTGTAGCCCGGCGTGCGGACCAAGCGCAGGCAGCGGCTCCAGAAGAAATCGCTCCGCAGGCGGCGCGCGGAAGCGGCGTCATCGGCCAGGCGCGCCGCCTGCCGGCCTTCGTGCCAGGCATGAAAAATCGGGCGAATCACGGGCAGGAGGAAGCGTCCGGCGCCGCCGGCTCGGACAGAGGTTGATGAGCGCGCTTCAGCCACAGCCAGGACAGGACGGCACGCGTCGGCAGCACCTGGCGCCAGGCGCGGTGGCGGTACAAGTGGCCGGGCGTCAGTCGCAATCCCCGTCCCAGCCCGGCGGTCCAGCCGCGGGCGACCAGAAAGCGCACGCGCTGCAGCACCTGCAGCAGGCCGACCGGCCACAGCCAGACCGGAAAACGCAGAAAGGGCAGCAGGGCCGTGTTGGCGAGCACAAGCGCGTTCAGCTCCGCTTCGATCCGCTCCGACGGCAGCTTGTCATGCACCACGCGCAGAGCGTCGTCGCGCACGATGACGCCGCCCAGGGCATGCAGGCGCAGCCCCATGTCGGCCTCCTCCATGCCGTAGGCAACCGGCAACGGCACAAAACCGCCGGCGCGCAGAAACCAGCTTTTGCGGAACACGCAACCGCAGCCGGAGGCCATTGGCTCGCGGCTGAAGCGCACCGCCCGCGGTGCATCGCTGGCATTGGCCGCACTCAGAATCGCCGCCTGCGGGAACCGGGCCGCCAACTCCAGCACGCGGGCAAAGTAGTCCGGATCTTGCGGAAAGGAGTCGTCATCGAAATTGGCCACCAACTCCTGCGTCGCCGCCTCGACCAGCCGGTTGCGCGAGCCCCCCGGTCCCAGCAGCGGCCCCGTGTTGATCAGCAAGCGCACCTGCGGCAACTCCCGGCGCACGCTGTCGACCACGGCCGGATCGGCGCCGTCGGCATGCACGATCACCTCGGCCGGCGCCGGCCGGCAGGCCAGCACGCTCTCCAAGCTTTTGCGCAGCGCCGCCACCCGCCGGCACGCGGGCAGAATCGCCGAGATTGGCGCCAAACGGCTGGATGCATCGGCAGTCGACACGCGCACAGGGGCAAAACCGCTCAAACCGCCGGCGGCGGCGGACTGGGCAGGGCTTGGGGACGGTCACGACGGCCGGTGACGCTGCGCGGCTGCACCCGGCGCGTCACACGCGGCTCGACCAGCGGGATCAGGGCAAAACCGGCGAGGCCGAAGATGAAGAAATTGGCGGTGTGGTTGTAAACCACCGACATGAGCATGAACGGACCGGTGATCAGCACGCCGGTCAGCGACAAAGCGCGCACCGCGCCCGGCGGCGAGCGCAGGTAGGAAGTCCAGGCCAGCCAGAGCAGCAGCAGGCGCAGGCCGTACCAGCCGATGAAACCGAGCGCCCCCAACTCCACCAGGATCTGCCCAAGTTCGTTGTCGTAGACCGGCACCTTTTTCTCGGTCGCGGGAATCTTGAGCCGGCTGCGGATGGCGTCGGTGGCCGGATGGGCCGTGCCGATGCCGTAGCCAAAAAAGCCCCCGTCTTCGGCGGCCATGCTCAAGGCATAGATCGGGTGCTCGATGACGCGCGAGCGCATGCTGTCGCCGGAGATCTGGAAGCGGGTCATCCAGTTGGCCCAGGCATCCGTGAACATGTAGCTCACCCCGGCCAGGGCAAACACGACCCCGGCGGCCAGGATGGCGAAAAAGTGCTTCGACGAGCCGATGCGGCCGCCCAGCGTCGCCACCGCAAAACCGGCGGTGACGAAGGCCAGGGTCACGACGGAAGCGCGCGCACCGCCCATGAGCGCGTTGCCGGCGAGCAGCGGCAGACTGACCCCGAACAGCAGCCACTTCCAGG
>CAYYJK010000130.1:4239-9712 GCA_964472185.1 uncultured Prosthecobacter sp. | reverse complement strand
TCAGCCAGTAGGTCGGGCGCCAGACCACGCGGGCCTTCACGTCGGCCGGCAGCGGGTCGTAGAGGTTTTCGCGGTTGACCTCCATCTGGCTGGAGTCCTCCGGACAGAGCAGCACCTTCAGGTCCGTCTTGCGCACCACTTCGATGATCGCCTGGCGCAGCGGCCCCAGGTCGTGCTCCCGCATCGCCTCGTTGCGCTGGTGCTTGACCGGGTCGAATTTGACGCCGGGCTTCATCTTCCAGTAGGGGGTGAAGCGCAGACGGGCGATGCAGCAGAGGAACTTGCCGTCCTCCAGGCCGTGCGCCTTCAGGAAAGCCTCGGCTTTGGCGTCGTCGCGCAGGTCGGTGGCAAAGGCGCCATCCGGACCAAACTCCTGGATCGGGCAGGTGCAGCCCTTGGCCTTGGCCAGCTCAAGCGACACCGAGTCGCGGAAAAAGGCGAACTTGCCGCCGCTGAGCACGCGCAGGGTTTCGGCAACCGCCTTCTCCGACGAGGGCCGGGTGGCCGTCGAACCCTGGACCGAGAAAGTGATGCCGTACACGCCGTACGGTTTGCCCGTCTCCTGCGCCCAGCGCGCCACGTCCTTCTGCGCCACCAGCGACGGGCCGGAGCCGTGCAGGAGAAAATCGCACTCCGCAAAGGCCTGCTGCACCGCCTCGGCATCCTTGAGGATGACCAGTTTGGGGAAGCGCTGCCGGAGCATCGCCTCGACGCCGTTGTCCACCTTGCTCGGCCACAGCCGGACCTCGACCTGCGGCAGGTGCTTCTCCAGCAGGGCCAGCACGCCAGGCGTGTGGGCGATGTCGCCGATGTTCACGGTCTGCCAGGACGAGCGCAGGATGAGCCGCGGCGCGCGGTTCTCGCGGGCGGCGACGGGGGACAGGCTGGCGGCCAGGGCGCTGGTGAGGAAGTGACGGCGGTTCATGGAGTCAATGAAAGGACGGCGGCGAAACGGACTGGACAGCAAATCTTCAGGCCCGCTCGGGAGCGACCTGCTTGCCGGGTTTGCGGGCCGTGGTGATGAAGGCCTCCTGGAGGTAGGCGGGCTCGAGCGGCCGCGCGGCCTGTTCGGCGATCTGCGCCTCGGACAGGCCGGCGGCCAGGCGCGCCAACCGCACGGCATCCGGCCGCAGCAGGGTCACCGCCGCCAGGCCGAGCGGCGGGCGGGCGTCAAAGGAAACCCAGCGGCCGCCGGCTTCGACGCGCGCCCGTGCGGCGGCCTCGTCCAGCAGCGCGACCGGCCCGTCCTGAACTCCGGCGCGGACCGTGGCGGCATAAAACAGGCCGCGGCGGGCGTCGCCGAGCACGTGCAACTCCGGCCCGTCGGCGCTGGCAATGGACGGCCAGCCGATCACCGGCCAGCCACGCGCCAACGCCACGCCCTGGGCCGCCGCGATGGCGATGCGCACCCCCGTGTAGGATCCGGGCCCGGTGCCGACCACCAGCCGCGCCGGCTGCCGGCCTAGCACCTCGAGCGCCTGCGCCAGCGGCGCAAAGACCTGGGCGTTGTGGGAGCGTTCGGAGGTGAAGCCGGCCTCGAACAGCACGGCCTCGCCGCGCACCACCGCCAGCACGCCATGAGGCGTGGACAGATCCAGGGCGAGCACAGCGGCGGACATCATGCGGAAAGCCGTTCCATCACACGCCTTTGCCCGTCCGGCAAGGCCTCAAGCTGAAACCAGCGGGTGTGCGCGGGCAGCAGATCGGGAAACAGATCGGCCCACTCGACCACGACCACTCCGGGTTCGTCGAGAAAGTCGTCCCAGCCCACCGACAGCACCTCTTCCGGGCGCTGCATCCGGTAGAAATCGAAGTGGAACACCGGCAGCCGGCCGTCCACATACTCATGAACCAGCGTGAAGGTGGGGCTGGTCACCGCCGCCTGCGAGCCCAGGCCGGCGACGATGCCCTTGCTGGCCTGGGTCTTGCCCGCGCCCAGTTGGCCGCACAGGGCCACGACGTCGCCCGCCTGCAACGATCCGGCCAGGGACTGGCCCCAGGCAAACGTGGCTTCCGGCGTGGGCAGAACAAGCTCCATGATTCAGCGAAAATGCTCCCAGCCGCCGGTTTCGGCAACGCGCTTCCGGCCGGCCGGGCCGAGCGTGCCGATGCAGGTCAGCGGCAGCTTCGGAAAGGCTTGGCGCCAGGCCGCCGCCAGGCGCACGCGCACCCGCGCCGGCGTCGCGAACAGCAGCTCGTAGTCTTCGCCGTCGCCCCAGGCCTGCTCGAGGCTGCAGCCGCGGCTGCGCGGCAGCAGGGCCTTGTCCACGCGGTAATCCAGACCGCAGGCCGCGGCCAGGCGCGGCAGATCCTTCGCCAGACCGTCGCTCAGGTCCATCATCGCATGCACGGGCACCTGCCGGACCAGCCAGCGCGCCTCGGCCAGCCGCGGATCGAAACGCAGGTGCTTGCCGCGGATCGAACCGCCCAGGCGGCCGGTGACCCAGAGCAGGTCGCCCGCGCGCGCCCGGTGCCGGCCGATCCAGGCCTTCGCCGGAGCGGTGCCGCTGAGGCTGACGGTCAGGATGAGCTGGCCGCCGCTCGAGGTCTCACCGCCCACCACCTGAACCCCGCAGGCCCGGGCCTGTTCGCGCAGGCCGCGGTACACGGCCAGCACCCGCTGCACCGGCGTGTGCGGCGGCGCGATCAGAGTGACCAGGGCGTGCCGCGGCACCGCCGCCATGGCGGCGAAATCGCTGACCACCCGCGCCATCGCCTTGCGGCCGATCAGCCGTGGCGGGGTCTGCGCGGTGAAATGCACGCCCTCGACAACCGTGTCGGTCTTCAGCAGCAGGTGCTCGCCGCGCGCCGGCGCGCGCACCACGGCGCAATCGTCGCCCGGGCCGGCGATGACCGAGGCATCGAACTCCAGCCCCGCCACGAGGCGGCGGATCAGGGCGTCTTCACCGATGTCGGCCAGGGTCTGCATCAGGGAGCGGGCGGCGTGAAAAACAGCAGCGCCATCAGGCTGGTGGCGTTGAACAGGGCGTGCAGGCCCATCGGCACCAGCAGGCTGCCGGTGCGTTCGTAGGCCAGGCAGAGCAGCAGCGCCAGCACGGTCAGCGGCAGCAGGCTGCCGATGTGGAAGTGCACCACCGCGAACAGCAGGGCCGAGCAGAGCGCCGCGAAGTAGCCGTCCGTGAAGCGCTTGAGCACGCCGTAGATGAAGCCGCGGAAAATCGTCTCCTCGACCAGCGGCGCCACCACCACCGCCGCCACCATCATCAGCACCCGGGCCGCGGGATCCTTCGATTTCTGGAAGGCCTGCACCGAATCCTGCGAGGCGAGATCCGGCCAGAAGGCCTTCAGCCATTCCATGACGCCCGCGGCGCTGGTGTTGACCACCAGCAGGACCGGCGCAATCAGCAGCAGCGACCAGCCCAGAACGCGCAGCGCGGACAGCCGGCGCAGCCCGAACAGCTCGGCCGGACTCAGGCCGCGCACCGAACGCAGGTAGAACAGCAGCAGCAGGCAGAACACCAGCTGCGTGGCCATGGCCCCGATCAGCGGCCCGATCGCCAGCTCGGAGGCCGTGCGGGCGGCCTCGCCGGCCGGCGGCGCCTGCAGACCGCCCACCAGCAGCACCGCCAGCGCGGCCACGACCAGGCCGTCGGCCGGCAGGTAGGACCCGGCGTCGACCCGGCCGGCGGCGTTCCAACTGGCGGCCGGCCGACTGAGCCGGACGCCCTTGTAGGCGACGACGCCCAGCAGCAGCGCCAGCCAGACCAGCAGCATCACGTCGCGCAAGACTCCAACGGTCGCAGCATCCATGGCATCAGGAGTCGCCACCGTTCAGCGCAGGAAAGAACCGGGCAGGTAGTACAGCAGGCCGGGCTGCAGTTTCGGTCGCAGGCCGGCGGTCAGGTCCACTTCCACCCGCGCCGGCACCGCCGCGCGCGCGCCGGCCAGGCCCAGGGCGCTGAGCAGGCCCGGCGCGCTGTGGTACTTGACCACGGTCGCCCCCGGCACCTTCGCCAGGTCCATCGCCAGCGCGTACGCGTCTTCCAGATAACCGATCTGATCGACCAGCTTCGCCTCCAACGCCTGGCGTCCCGTCACGACCCGGCCGTCGGCGACCGTGCCCTTGAGCACGTCCTTGGGCACGCCGCGCGCGCCGGCGACGATGCCCAGAAAGCGGTCGTACATCCGGTTCACCAGATCCTGCACGTAGGCGCGTTCATCGTCGCGCATCGGCCGCGCGCCACTGAGCGTGTCCTTGAACGCGCCGCTGGTGAAGGTCTGCGCCCCCAGGCCGACCTTGCCGAACAGTTCGTGGTAGCTCATCGACTCCATGATGACGCCGATGCTGCCGGTCAGGGTCGTCTCGCTGGCCACCACCTTGGTCGCGCCGCAGGCCACGTAGTAGCCGCCACTGGCGGCCACCGAATCCATGTAGACGACCACCGGCTTCTGGCCGGCCGCCTTCTTGACCGCCGCATAGAGGGTGTCGGAAGCCGTCACCTCGCCGCCCGGCGAATTGATGCGCAGCACCACCGCCTTGACGTGAGCGTCCGCCACCGCCTGCTCGAGGCCGCGCTTCAGGCTCTCGACGCTCGGCAGGGCGCTGCCCAGCAGGCCCTCGGCGCCGACGGAACTGATGATGCCCTCCAGGTCGATGTGGACGATCTTGTCGGCCACGCCCGCGCGGCCCTCCACCTGCACCTTCTCGCCCAGCCGCTCCTTCGGCTCGGCCTGATTGAGCGGGCCGACGCTCTGGCCGAGCAGGGCCAGCGACTGCAGGACATTGAAGCCCACGCTCAACACGAGCGCCACCAGCAGCGCGGCGGTCATACATCCAAAGGCGGTTCGATTCATGCGCGCAGCCTAGCCGGCACCGGCCGGAGCGCAAAGCCGGAAAATCAGGCGCGATAGGCCGCCCGCAGAATCAGCGTTTGCCTTGTCTTTCGCTCTTTCCACCTTGCCCGCAATGCCCTCCGCCCGCTTCATTCAAATCGACGACGCCGCCCGCGAAATCAATCCCTGGACCCACAACGAATGGCTCTGCCGTCCGGACCTCGTCGACGCGGACAAGTTGCTGCTGGTGCGCGCCAACATGGCGCCCATGCACTGCCACCCCTTCCACCGCCATCCGCACCGCGAAGAGATCATCTACGTGCTGTACGGCCGCGCCGAGCAGTGGGTGGGCGAGGAGCGCCGGATCCTCAAGGCCGGCGAGATGGCGCACATCCCGGCCGGCGTCGTGCACGCCACCTACAACCCGCACGCGGAGCCGCTGGTGTTCCTCGCCATCCTGTCGCCGGCCAAGCTGCCGGACGACCTGGCGGCCATCCCCGACCCGGAGGACGTCTCCAGCCAGGAGCCCTGGGCCAGCCTGCGCGCCGGCCTGCCGGCCTGCCGGACCCTGGACGAGCCGGCCTGAGGCCGCCCGCGCTTCAGCGCGGGATGCGCAGCACGCGGCCGATGCGCAGCATGTCCGAACTCAGGCCGTTGGCGGCCTTGAGCTTGGCCACCG
>CAYYJK010000130.1:1532-4139 GCA_964472185.1 uncultured Prosthecobacter sp. | reverse complement strand
TGCGACAGTGCATGCGGAGATTCCGGCCTGCAACCGTCAAGCGGCGCCGCCGGCGGCCGCTCAGGGCGTGTGGAAGCGCTTCACCAGTTCCTTGAGCCGCGGCACGTTGGCGGCGTCGCGCTCCAGCACCACGACGCGCTCATGGTAGGCCGTCGCCCCCGGCTTGGGCAGCGCGTAGATCCAGCGGCTGTCGTTGTCGTGCCGCTCGAAGGGCTGCATGCCCATGACCTGGTAAACCGTGCGGCCGTCCATGCCGGGGCGCAGCCGGCGGAAATTGACTTCGGAGTAGTTGGCGGTGTACCGGGTGCCCGACACCAGGAAGTAGCGCGTGGCGTTCAGCGCGTCAGCCGTCTCGTAGCCGAACTTGGTCGTGTAGTGGGCGAACAGCAGGGCCGGGACGAGAATCAGGGCCAGGGGCGTCAGCAGGTACCAGTTCTTTTTCAGCATGGCGAAGGCGGGATGCTGAGGCCGCCCCCCCGCCCCTGGCAAGACAAAAGCACGCCGGCGGCTTTCCCCTTGCACTCGGCGCCCCGACTGCGCATGTGCCGGCATGCGCAATTCACGCACCGGACACCGCGCGCCGCGGACCTTCAGCGGCCAGGCCGTGACCCCCCGCAAAAGCATGGGCCAGAACTTCCTGGTCGACGAAGCGCTGGCGCGCTGGATCACCGACCAGATCGAACCCGACGGCGCACCGCTGCTGATCGAGCCCGGCCCGGGCCTGGGCGCGATGACCCGCCACCTGGTCGGCCGGCCGCAGCACCTGCTGCTCATCGAGAAGGACGACCTGCTCGCCCCGGAACTGCAGCAGCGCTACGCCGGCCAGGCGGTCAGCGTGCTGCACGCGGACGCCACCCGCGTCGACAAGCGCCCCTGGTACCGCCACGGCGAGGTCAAGGTCGTCGGCAACCTGCCCTACTCCGTCGGCGGCGAGATCCTCAAGCACCTGCTGACCCCGCCCACGCCGGTCACGGCGGCGGTGTTCATGCTCCAGAAGGAGGTCTGCGAACGCCTGGCCGCCCGGCTGGGCGAACCCGGCTACGGCGGCCTGTCCGTGCTGATCCAGCAGGACTGGCGGGTCGAGATGCTGCGCACGATCCCGCCCGAGGCCTTCCAGCCGCGCCCCAAGGTCGACAGCGGCATCGTCCGCTTCACGCCGCGCGATCCGGCCAGCCTGCCGGTGTACGACCGCCGCAACTTCGAACGCCTGGTGCGCCTGGGCTTCGGCCAGCGGCGCAAGCAGCTGAAAAACCTGCTGCCCGAGGCCCCCGGCGGCTGGGGCGCGCTCGCCGACGCGCTCGGCCTGCCCGCGACAATGCGCGCGGAGGAGCTGTCCCTGGCGCAGTGGGTGGATCTGGCGCGCTGCTACGACGGCCGCCACCGCGGCACCGACGCCGGTCAGAAAGCCGGCGAGCTGTTCGACGTGGTCAACGAGCGCAACGAGGTCACCGGCCAGCTGCCGCGCGGCGAAGTCCACGCGCGCGGCCTGCTGCACCGGGCCGTGCACGTGTTCGTCCTCAACAGCCGCGGCGAGATCTTCCTGCAGAAGCGCTCGCACCTCAAGGACGTGGCCCCGCTCAAGTGGGACAGCAGCGCCGCCGGCCATCTGGACGTTGGCGAGTCCTACGCCGCCTGCGCCCTCCGCGAAACCCGCGAGGAGATCGGCCTGGACATCGCCGCCACCGAACTGGCCGCCACCCTGCCGGCGGGCAGCCACACCGACTTCGAGTTTGTCGAACTGCACCTGGCCCGGCACAATGGCCCGGTCCGCTGCCTGCCCGAGGAGATCGCCACCGGCGAATGGTTCAGCCCGGAACAGATCGGCGCATGGGTGGCCGCCCGCCCGCAGGATTTCGCCAAGGGTTTTGTCAGCTGCTGGCAGGCCTACGCGGCCCGCGCCGCCGGCTGACGGAAGACGGTGATGACGTCGTCGTACAGCCCGGTCTGGTGGGTCTGGCCGCCGTGCTGGAATTCCTTGAAGGAATCGACGATTTCAAAGCCGCGCTGCTTGAGCAGGTCGAGCATGGCCGCATGGGTCAGGTTGCTGCGCCAGCCGCCCAGGCCGCCGCCGACGCTGCCGTGGTGGATGATGCCGACCGCGCCCGGTTTGAACACGCGCCGGAACTCGTCGGCGTAGCGCTCCACCTCGGCCTGGTTGATGTGCACGAACACGTCGAAACTCCACAGCGCATCGACGCTGCCGTCGGGCACGCCCGCCAGGTCCTGGCCCGAGCCGACGCGGAATTCGGCCTTGCCGCTGCCGCCGAACTTCTCGCGGCAGACGTCGACGCAGGATTCCGAAATGTCGATGCCGAGCAGGCGGTCCGCCCGCTCGATCAGGGCGCCGGTCCAGCGGCCGCCGCCGGGACCGATCTCAAGGACGCTGCCGCCGCGCGGCACGAAGCCCTGCAGCACGTGCTCGAGGATGCCGGCCTTCCAGGCCTCGCTGGGCGTCCACTCCTCGCCGCCCGCCTGCCAGTCCCAGGCCTCCCAGATCGCCTTGTTCAGCGCCCGGCTGTTCATGCCCGGCACGCCGTGCTTGCGGCGCAGGTGGTCCATCAGGTGGAAGGCCCGCTGCGCCAGGCTGCTGGCGGCGTAGTAGGTGGC
>CAYYJK010000130.1:0-1432 GCA_964472185.1 uncultured Prosthecobacter sp. | reverse complement strand
TCGATCCACTTCTTGATCAGGGCCTGGTCGGCGGCGGAGACGCGGTCGCCCTTGCCTTCCGGCGGCATGGCCAGGTCGTCGGACTCCGGCAGCGCCATGGTCTTCAGCAGCCAGCTCGCGTCGGGCTTGCCGGCGACGACGTTCTCGTTCGGGTACTCCTTGCCGCCCTTCAGGATGGTTTCGGCGCTGTCCAGGCGCAGGCCGCCCTTCGGACGCTTCACCTTGCCGTTCTCCTCGTGCTCCTTCTCGTGGCACTTGAAGCAGCTGGTCTTGAGGATGGGCAGAATCTGCTTCTCGAAATCCACGGCGCCGTCCTGGGCGGCGGCGGTGGTGGCGAAAGCGGCGGCAAGGGCAGCGAGGGCGATCTTGGTTTTCATGGCGTGCGTGGGGTGGGCAACAACGTGTTCTGATCGCAAGAATTGGTCAAGAAGAAGCCGCCGGGGACGTAAAATCGCTCCCGGCCCGCGCTTCGCGGCTTCGCCCTGCCACTTGCGCAGCCCCGGCCGCTGTTCTAAAGCACCCTCTTCCCCACCCCGACGATCATGATCCAACTCACCGGCATCGCAGATGAAGCAGGCGCGTCCCTCGACGTGCAGATCCAGGCCCACCAGGAACTCGGCTGGAAAAGCATCGAGTCCCGCGTCGTCGAGTTCGACGGCGTCAAAGGCAACCTTCACGAGATCCCGGACGCGGTCTTCGACAAGGTCTGCGCGCGCCTGGCCGAGAAGAACATGCAGGTCTGCGGCTTCGGTTCGCTCATCGGCAACTGGGCCAAAAAGATCACCGACGACTTCAGCATCACCGAGGCCGAGATCGGCCGCGCCATCCCGCGCATGCACAAGCTCGGCGCCAAGCTCATCCGCGTCATGAGCTACGCGGTCTGCAAGGACGAGTCCGGCAAGGATCTGGAAGAGCAGTTTGCGCCCGAGCGCATCCGCCGCATGAACGAGATCCACCGCCGCTTCGCCGACGCCGGCCTGACGGTCGTGCACGAGAACTGCATGAACTGGGGCGGCATGAGCCCGACCTACGTGCAGCGCATGGCCGAGGCCGTGCCCGGCATGAAATGGGTGTTCGACACCGGCAACCCGGTCTTCATCGACGACCGCGACCACCCGGGCCACAAGCAGGATTCCTGGGCGATGTACCAGGCCATCAAGCCCTTCATGGCCCACGTCCACGTCAAGGACGGCCGCTGGATCCAGGAGAAGAACGACGCCGAGTACACCTTCCCCGGCGAAGGCGACGGCCAGACCGAACGCATCCTCAAGGACTTGGTCGACACCGGTTACCAGGGCTACATCAGCATCGAACCGCACGTCGCGGTGGTCTTCCACGGCGCCGGCGCCGCCGATGAGCTCTCGCCCGAGGCCAAGGCCAAGCTGCAGTACGACAGCTACCTGAAGTACGGCCGCATGCTCGAAGCCATGCT
>CAYYJK010000129.1:0-9743 GCA_964472185.1 uncultured Prosthecobacter sp. | reverse complement strand
TTTCCAGAACGCCAGGCCGGTCGGATGCGTCAACCCGTCGAGGAACAGCGTCGCCCGGTCGTAGACGCCGTCGCCGTCGGCGTCCTCGAGGATCTTCACGCGGCCGGTCTGCAGGTCGGAGACCCTGCCCTGGCCAAAGGCGCCGTTCTGGGTTTTTTCGCCCGGCGCAAACGGATAGTCGCCCATCTCCACCACCCAGAGCCGGCCGCGCTCATCCCAGTCGGCAAAGACCGGGTCCTGAACCAGGGGCTCGTGCGCGACCAGCGACAGCGCATGGCCGGGCTTGGCGCGCAGGGCGCGCAGCGACTCCTGCGGCGACATCGGCGCCGGGCCGGGCACGCGCAGCAGATCGGCGTACGGGATGTGGCGCACCTTGTCGGGCAGCGCGGCCGTGTCTTCGTTCTGCACCCACATCGCGCCGTGCTTGAACCACACGCCGTTGTCGGTACCGTCGGCGCGCACGATCAGCGGCAGGCTGTTGGCGTCGCCGGCCCGGCCTTCGCGCAGGACGTTGGTCCAGCCCACCTCCCACTGGACGTTCTTCTTTTCGACCGGGTTGAACAGGTAGACGCCGTACCCCTGCGGATTCGACACCACCAGGTCGTCGTGGCCGTCGGCGTTGAGGTCGACGAAGCGTACGCCGCCGTGGCGGGCCAGTTCCGGCAGCGGCGTCTTCGGCGCCGGCCGGGCCGGCGGCGACCAGGGTTGGGGATCGACCTTCGCCAGCCGCTCCTCAACCTCGGCGAAGTTCATGAAGCGCACGCGCGGGCCGTAGCGGGATTCGGCGTGCCGGATGAACTGCAGGACCTGCTCCGAAGTGCACCAGCCGTGCGGGTGGAAGACCAGGGTGAACACGCCGCGCTTGAGCACGATGGCGTCGAGGGCCGCCTTCCAGTCCTCGAGCAGCTGCGGGTGCGCCTTGTCGAGCACGTTGTAGGCCTCCCAGTCGCTCGGCACCACGCAGGGCAGCTCCCAGCCGCCCTTGATCGGATAGGGATAGGGATGGTTCTCGATGTAGGTGCCGAAGTTCTTCAGCGACTTCTGCTTGTAGGGCCCGTCGCTGCGGCTGCCGGGGAAGTACTTGGCGAAGCGGTCCTTGCCGGCCGCATCCAGAACCAACGCGCGCGGCAACTCGGCATCGGCCGGCGTGATCAGGTTCATGACGCTGGAGTCGATGCGCAGCCGGCGGCCCAGGGGCGAGGTCTGCGGAAAGATCTCCGCGTAAAAGCGCGGGCTCGGGCTGCTCAGGCTGTCGCAGCAGGGCATGCGAAAGCCGACGGGCCGGTTGCCCGGCAGGCTGGACAGCAGGTCCAGGCACTCGAACACGGTGTCGCGCGCGGCCAGAAAACCCTTTTCGTTAAGCAGCGGACACGGATGACGGCTGGTGTGCACGTCCAGGTTCAACCCTTCGGCCAGCCAGGCCTTCAGCTGGGATTCGCCGGGATCGACGGTGTTGGTGAGGATGCTGACCGGCGCGCGCCCCTGGCTGCGCTTGAGGTGGTCGAGGAAGGGCCGCATGAAGGCCTCGTACTTGGGCACGGACTCGATGCGCAGGTCGTCGATCGCCAGCACCACGACCGCGTCAACCCCCGCCTCGCCCAGCCACTGCGGCGTGGTCAGCCGGGGCGAGCCGGGCCCCGGCCAGAAGGGATCGTCCGCCCGGGCGGCGGCCAGCAGCAGGAAGACGGTCAGAGCGCGGAACAGGGCGGGCATGGCAAGCATGTACGCAGCCAGGCGGGGGCGGCCTTGCAAACCGCGTCACCTCCTTGCCCGGAGCCCAAACGTATGGCAAGGCAGGACACCCGTCATGCCCCAGCCCGAAGCGATTCGCCGCACCTTCCGGAACGAGCTCTGGAGGTCGCTGCCTGCCGGGGTGCTCGACACGCTGACCTCGACCTTCGGCATGCTCATCGCCGTGCGGATCTTCGATCTCGGCGAGGTGGCCAAGTCGGTTTTTTTGAGTGCGACCAGCGGCGGCCTGATCGTCAGCCTGTTCGT
This sequence comes from uncultured Prosthecobacter sp., assembly GCA_964472185.1. Taxonomy (GTDB): domain Bacteria; phylum Verrucomicrobiota; class Verrucomicrobiia; order Verrucomicrobiales; family Verrucomicrobiaceae; genus Prosthecobacter. The sequence continues at coordinate 7,745 of CAYYJK010000129.1, read as the reverse complement.
GGTGCCGCTGCTGCTGCGGGCGCGCAGCACGATCGCCCGCACCGCGGCGAAGGTGCAGATTCTCGGCGGCGGCTGCATGGCCGTCTCGGCGGCCGTGCCCACCTCCTCCTGGCTGTTCATCGGCGGGCTCAGCCTCGGCCTGTTCTGCTTCTCGATGCAGATTCCGCTGATGACGCAGATCTACCGGCTCAACTACCCGGAGTCGCAGCGCGGCCGATTGTTTGCCCTGGCCGGAGTCACGCGCGCCGCCGCCGCCGTCGCCTTCGGCTTTTTCGGCGGCTGGCTGTTCGGCCTCGACCCCGAAAACTACCGCTGGCTGCTCTGGGCCTTCGCCGCCAGCGGCGCGTTCTCCGGCTGGTGGACCTACGGCCTGCCCGCCGTGGCCTGGGACGCGGAAGGCGCGCCGGCCGGCGGACTCTGGTCGGCCCTGCGCTGGGTGAAGCAGGATCGCGACTTCCGCACCCTGCTGATCTCCTGGATGATGATGGGCGTCGGCAACCTGGTCGCCGCCTGCCTGTTCGTCGAGTACCTCGCCAACCCGAGCCACGGCCTCAACCGCCCCGGCCAGGAGGTGGCCTGGATCACCGGCGTCGTGCCCGTCGTCTTCCGCATGCTCTGCTCCTACCCCTGGGGCCTGATCTACGACAAGGTCGGCCTGTTCAAGGTGCGCGCCATCCTCAACCTGATCTTCGCCGCCGCCATCCTGACCTTCTACCTGGGCGGCGGCGTCCTGGCCTGGACCGTCGGCATGGCCCTGTGGGGCATCGCCAACGCCGGCGGCAACGTCACCTGGGGGCTCTGGGTCACCAAACTCGCCCCCAAGCACGCGGTCGCCGAGTACATGAGCGTGCACACCTTCCTCACCGGCGTGCGCGGCCTGTTCGCCCCCGGACTCGCCTTCGCGGCCATCCACCTGATGTCGTTCCAGACGCTCAGCGTCCTGTGCAGCCTGGGCATCGTCGGCGCCAGCGCCTTCATCACCGTGCGCGCCCGCGACAGCGGCGACGAAACGCGCCGGCGCCTGGGGCCGCGCGAGCGCCTCTAGCCGTTTTCCCTTTCCCGCCGCCGCTTTCACCGCTCTCAGTACGCCCATGCAGCGCACCGCCATCCTCAACGTCGTCGGCCTGACCCGCCGCCTGATCGGCGACCACACCCCGAACCTGAAGGCGTTCGTCGAGCGGCAGCAGCTGACGCTGATCGAGCCGGTGCTGCCGGCGGTCACCTGCACGGCGCAGGCCACCTACGCCACCGGCCGGCCGCCGGGCGGTCATGGCGCGGTGGCCAACGGCTGGTACGACCGCGACTACGCCGAACACCGCTTCTGGAAGCAGCCCGAGCAGCTCGTGCAGGGGCCCAAGCTCTGGGACCGCCTGCGCGCCGAGGATCCCGGCTTCACCTGCGCCAAGGTGTTCTGGTGGTACAACATGTACTCGACCGCCGACTATGCGGTGACGCCGAGGCCGCTCTATCTTTCGGACGGCGGCAAGGTGTTCGACATCCACACCCAGCCCATGGGCCTGCGCGAGCAACTCAAGGCCGACCTCGGCCCCTTCCCGTTCCCGCACTTCTGGGGGCCGGCCTCCGACATCCGCTCCAGCCGCTGGATCGCCGCCTCGGCGAAGTGGCTCGAGCAGCGCCACTCGCCCGGTCTCAGCCTGGTCTACCTGCCGCACCTCGACTACAACCTGCAGCGCTGCGGCCTCGATTTCGCGCGCATCGCCGGCGACCTGCGCGAGATCGACGCGGTGGTCGGCGACCTGCTGAACTTTTACGCGGAACGCCGCGTCCAGGTCGTCATCCTGTCCGAATACGGCATCACCGACGTCGACCGGCCCGTGCACCTCAACCGCGTGTTCCGCGGCCGCGGCTGGCTCTCGCTCAAGGATGAACTCGGCACGGAGACCCTCGATCTCGGCGGCAGCCGCGCCTTCGCCATCGCCGACCACCAGGTCGCGCACGTCTACCTCAACGATCCGGCCCTGCTCCCCGAAGTCCGGCATGTCCTGGAAGCGACCCCGGGCGTCGAACGCGTGCTCGGCCTGGAGGCAAAGGCCGCCGCCGGCCTCGCCCATGAGCGCAGCGGCGACCTCATCGCGGTGGCGGATGCGCGCAGCTGGTTCACCTACTACCACTGGCTGGACGACGCCAAGGCGCCCGAGTTCGCCCGCTGCGTCGACATCCACCGCAAATGCGGCTACGACCCGGTCGAACTCTTCCTCGATCCGGCGCTGCGCTTCCCCCGGCTGGCGGTCGCCTTCAGGCTGCTGCGCAAGCTCCTGGGCTTCCGCATGCGCATGGACGTCATCCCGCTGGATGCGACGCTGGTCAAAGGCTCGCACGGCCGCATTCCCGAGGACCGCGAGGACTGGCCGGTGCTGATCGGTCCGCCGTCCGGCCGGGCCGGCGGGCCGGTCATGCGGGCAACCGACGTGCACGACCTCCTGCTGCGCACCTGCCGCGGCGCGGCCTGAAGGCACGAAAAAGGGGCGCCGGATCCGGCGCCCCCTGACTCCGCTCAGACTCAGGCGAGCTCCTTGAGCTTGGCCTTGATGGCCTCGAAGTTCGGCAGGTCGCCGGGGCTGTCGGAGGCCTCGGCATACTGGATCACGCCGGCCTTGTCGACGATGAAGGCCGAGCGCTTGGGCACGCCGCCCATGATCAGGTTCTTGGCCGGCAGGAAGGACTCGTAAGCGACATCGTAGGCCTGGGCGACCTTGTGGTCGTAGTCGCTCAGCAGCTGCAGGGTGATGCCTTCCTTCTCCGCCCAAGCCTTCTGCGCGAACGGATTGTCGCCGCTGATGCCGACGACCCGGGCGTTGAGCGAGGTGTAGTCGTTGATGCTCTTGGACAGCTCGCAGAACTCGGCGGTGCAGACGCCGGTGAAGGCCATCGGCACGAAGAGCAGGAGCAGGTTGGCGGAACCGACGTGGTCGGACAGCTTGAACAGTTCGGGGCCGTTGGCGCCGAGGGTGGTGAGGGTGAAATCGGGGGCGGCAGTGCCGGCGGAGAGTGCCATGGGGATCGTGGGTGTTGGGTTCGTGCGCCGCAGTCGGACGCACCTGCATGGAAGGCGGCGACAGCTTCCGGTCAAGGCCGGCTTCCAGGCCGAAATGGCCGCCGCCTACTTCTGGTAGATCGGCAGGAAGTGGTGGTAGACGCTCAGGCTGAGCAGGGCCAGGGAGGTCGCGTAGACCGCGCCGGCGCTCTTTTCGTTGCCATTGCGCGGGTACCAGGCGCCGTCGGCGCTCTGCGATCCCACCAGCATCTGCTCGGTCTTCTGGCGGGCGGTGGCGGCATGGTCGCCGCCGCGCTGATACATGCCCTGGGCGTAGTAGTAGCAGCCGTAGAAGAACCAGGGTTCGTTGATTTCGGGCGGGTACTTGAGCAGCCAGTTCGACGAGCCGAGCACTTCCGGCGCCTCGTACTGGCCGGCCACCTGCAGCGACAGCAAGCCGGCCGCCGTGGTGGAGAAGGTCTGCCGGCCGCCGTAGGGTTCGTAGCTGAAAGCGGCCTCCAGCTGCTTGAGGTTGCCGTTGCTGTCGCGCTCGGCCCGGTAGCTGCGCTTGATGTAGGCGATGGCGTTGTCGATCGATTCCTTGGGCACGCGGATGCCGCTGTTTTTGGCGGCGCGCAGGGCCATGAGCTGCCAGACGCTGACGCTGATGTCGCTGTCGCTGCTGCTGGGTTCGTAGCGCCAGCCGCCACGGTTGGCGTCGCTCTTCGGCACCTGCTGGGCGCGGATGATGAGCTGGATGGCCTTCTCTGTCATGGTCCGCACCTTGCGGTCGGTCTCCCCGTCGGCCGCCATGCCCAGCATCTCGGTGAGCATGAGCGTGATGATGCCGTGCCCGTACATGCGGCTGCGGTCGCTGCGCCCCAGATAGCCGTTCTCATCGGGCTCGACGTTGTCGACGATGAACTTCAGGGCGCGCGCGGCGGCCTCGCCCTCGGGCGTCGGATTGCCCGGCAGGTGCCCGACGGAGGCCAGGCCCATGAGGGCCAGCGACGTCATCGCGGCGCTGTGGCTGGGGACGTCGCCGCGCTGCGCGGCCTTGTCGGTCTTCTGGTCGGAAAAGTAACCGGCCGGCGTCTGCTGCTTGAGCAGCCAGGCCAGCGCACGGTCGACAGCGCCCTTGACCTGAGGGCTGATGATTTCCGGCGCGGGCGCAGCGGCCCGGACCGGAGACAGCGCCGTCAGCGCGCCCGCCAAGACGGCGAAGGCGCAGCGGTGAAGAGAACGCGGGGATCGGAACAAGAAACGCATGGGACGGACACGGAGCCGGCAGGAAGTCAACGCGGCTCCAGTAGCAGGTTCATCGGCCAGCGTCATCTTTTTCCAGTCGCGGTGGCTGGCGCCGCCCGCTTACCGCCCCGCGCAGGGCAGCTCGGGGAAATGCTCCTTGAAGCAGTCCGGGCAGATGCCGTGGGTGAAGGTCGCCTGCGAGTGCCGCTCGACGTAGGTTTCGACCTGCTCCCAGTAGCCGCGGTCGTCGCGGATTTGCTTGCAGTAGGAGCAGATCGGCACAATGCCGCTGAGGGTGCGGATTTCATCGAGCGCCGCCTGCAGCGACTCGGTGCGCTCCGCGACCAGGTGTTCGAGGTTGGCTTTCTGCCAGTGCAGCTGCTCCAGAACAATGGCGGCGTAATGGATCGACGAGCCGACCAGCAGGATGAACAGGATCAGATTGTAGGAGGACAGCAGACGGAACTCCTCGACAAACGGCCCCTGCCCGCGGGCCGTGCAGACGATGCTGTACCAGGACCAGGCCAGCATGCCCACGGCCGAGCCGCGCAGGCCGCCGCAGACGGCCGTGCCGAGCAGGGCCGGAATGATCAGGTACTTGGCCTGCTCAGCCTGCAGGCTGAAGGTGAGGAAGGCGGCCAGCAGGACCAGGGCCAGGGCCGCGGCTTGGCGGAGCAGCCCGCGCAGGGTGCGGTCGCGCCAGGACCCCTGCTGGAAACTGGCCACCAGCGGCAGAACCAGGAAGATTCCCAGCGTGTCGGCCATGACGATGTTGACCATGCGCAGCCCGACTTCGGCCATGGGCAGATCGCCAAAAAAGCCGATGAAATGCATGTTCAGCACCACGCCCCAGCCCGTCAAGGCGCAGGGCAGCAGGGCCACCAGGCCGACAAAACGCAGGAACTGCAGGCCGTCCTGGAACGGGGAATCGCGGAACAGGCGCCGGTAGATCCAGCAGGCCAGGACGGGCTGCAGCGTGTCAAAACCGGCGGAAACCAGCGCGTGCAGGCCGGTGCGCAGCAGCAATTCCGGCGCGTGCCCCAGGTAGAGCCAGGGCGCGTTGGCCAGAAAAGAGGCCACGAACACCGTGATGGCCGCGCGCCAGCCGAGGATCAACAGGGCCGTCAAAGCCACGCCGGACGGCAGCCAGACCACGGCGAGGTTACCCAGCGGCAGGCTGACCAGCCGCATGCCGAGCCAGGCCAGATCGACGTAGATCAGCAGGAAAACCAGATGCGCCAACCAGGGACGGGAGACGGCCGGAGAATCGCTGTTCTCCGTCAAACCGCCTGCCAGCCAATCCCGGGTGCCCATGCTCATGCCGTCAATGACCTGCAGGATTGGCCGAGAAACGCCGACCGTTCAAGCGCCTCGTGCCGCCGGGCCGAAATCAACGGCGGCCCTTGGTGGCAATCGCCTTGTAGTAGCTTTCGATGGCGGCGCGATACTCCGGCGCCGCTTCGGCACGGCTGGCCTCGCTCAGGTCGGCCGCCATTTTGCTCGGCAGGTGCCCCCAGTCGCCCTCGACCAGGACCGAGGCCGGCCCCAGCGCGCCGTCGACAAGCTGCATCGACTGATTGCCGCCTTCATTCGGTGTCTGGGACGGATCCCCCTGATTCGGCCGCTGCGAATTCTGCGCCTGCTGCTGGCGGGAGGAGGGCTGCGCACCGGGCGTCTGGCCGTCGTTGCGCTGGCTGGCCATCGACTGCTGCTGGCTCTGCTGCGCCTCCGCCAGATTCTGCTGCGCCTTCTGCTGGCTGCCCGCCTGCCCCTGTTCCCCGCCCTGCTGAGGCTGGCTGGAGGAACTGGCCTTCGGATTGAGGGTCTGATCGATCTGATCCAGCGCCTGGGCCAGCAAAGCGCCCTGAACCTGCTGAAACGGATTGGCCGTCATTGGCGGAGCCGTAGCCATGGCGGAAGCTTCGGCGGCCTTGGCCGCTTGGGCGGCAGCGGCCAGCGCGCCCTGGCCGACCGGTGTCTGAGGCTGCCCCGGCTGGCCTTTCGCCGCCTGGGCCTGCTGCTGCAACTGACCGCTGGCCTGACTCGCCTCGCGAGCCGCCTCCTGCCGCCCCAGACGCTGCTGATGGCGGGCGATGCGGGCAAGGTCGTGCGCCGCCTGTTCCGCAGCCAGACCGAGATTGCTGGGCTGCTGCGCTTCGGCGGCCACGGCCTGCTCGGTGCTCTGGGCGGTCTGGCGGGACAATTCGGCCAACGCCTTCTGCATGGTTGGATTTTGCGGCAACTCCTTCTCCAACGCCGCCAGAACGGCGGCCGGATTCTGGGTGGCGTCCTGAGCCATCTTGGCCAGTTCCTGCGCCCGCTGGTAGGCTTCATCCAGGGGCTCCTGCACGCCCAGATCCTTCTCCAACTGCTGCATGGCGGCCAGGTCCTGCTCGGACAGCTCCTGGCCCTGCTCCATCTTGGCCAGATTTTCCGCCAGCTGCTCCAGCCCCTGCGCCGTCTGCTGCTGGGCGGCGGCCGCCTGCTGCAAAGCCTGGGCCTGCGGCTGGCTCTGGGCCGCCTGCGCCGCCTGCCGGAGGTTCTGGGCGATCTGCGGAGTTTTCTGCTGCATTTGCGCAAGCGCCACATCCGCCGCCCGGGCCATCTGGCGCTGACCGGCCTGCTGCAGGTCGGCGGCATTGGCCTCCTGCCGCAAAGCGGCCTGCAGGGATTCCATCTGCCCGGCGTTGGCCTGCGCCTCCGCCTGCAGCTGCCGGGCGGTGCCGGCCACTTCCGCCACCGGCTGCTGATTTTCCGCCGCTTGGGCGGCCGCCTGCGTCGCCGATTGGGCGGCCTTCATCTCCTGGGCCACCGCCCGCATCATCTCGCTCACCTGCGGGGTCAGTGCGGCCAATCCCGCCCGCGCTTCAGCCGCCTGATCGCTGATCTGCCGGGCGACCTCGGCCGCCTGGTCGCTGGCGGCACGCGCCGCCTGCTCCGCGGCCTGGCCGTCGACCGGCTGCCCGGGCTGCCTGACCGCCTGACGCTCCAAGGACTGCCACTGGTCGGCCGCCTGCCGGCTGGTTTCAGCGGCCTGCTGGACCAGGGTGCCAAGCCGGGCATCGGGCGTCCGCAGACGCTTCAGACGGTCGGGCAGCTGGCGCAGGGTCTCGGCCGCCGCCCGCGCCTGGGCGGAAGCGACGCCTGCCTCTGCTTCGACCGGGGCGGTTTCGGCAGCCTCGGCACTGGCCGCCACAGCGGACTGGACCAGGGCATCCGTCTCGAGCAGGCGGGCCGCCTGATGCAACTGCTCGGTTTTCTGCTGCAACGGCTCCAGCGCCCCGACATCGCCGGCCGCCGCCTGCCGGGCCAGCTGATCCGCCGCCCGGCTGACCCGATTGCCATCCAGGGCCGCGGCCGTGTTCGTCAGGCCGCTCTGCTCGCGCAGCGCGGCTTGATCCTCAAGCTGCTTCGCGGCCTGGGCCAACTGGTTGGAGGTCCGCTCCAGGGCGGTCCGACCGTCGCGATCGGCGCGCGGCCGCGCCTTCGGCGCCTTGGCCTC
>CAYYJK010000128.1:0-9789 GCA_964472185.1 uncultured Prosthecobacter sp. | reverse complement strand
GCGAGCGCACCGCCTTGAACTTCCTGCAGCGGCTCTGCGGCGTCGCCACCCAGACGCGCCGCTACGTCGAGGCCGTGCAGCCGCATCCGGCGCAGGTCTGGGACACGCGCAAGACCACTCCGGGCTGGCGCCGGCTGGAAAAGGCGGCGGTGCTGGCCGGCGGCGGCACCAACCATCGCATGGGCCTGTTCGACCAGGTCATGGTCAAGGACAACCATCTGGCCGCCAACGGCACCCTCGAGGAACTGCAGGCCGCGATTGACCGGGTCAAAGCCGAACGGCCCGGCATCCGCGTGCAGATCGAGGCCGACACTCTGGAGCAGGTGGCCGGCTTCCTGACCCTGCGCGGGGTCGACATGCTGCTGCTCGACAACATGGGCCCGGACCGGCTGCGCGAGGCGGTGCGCCTGAACGCCGGCCGCTGCTGGCTGGAGGCCAGTGGCGGCATCACCCTGGACACCATCCGCGAAGTCGCCGCCACCGGCGTCAACGCCATCTCGGTCGGCGCGCTGACGCACTCCGCCCGCGCCCTGGATCTGGGCCTGGACTTCCTCTGAAGCGCGACCGGCGAGCGGAAGTGCGCCGGGCCTGCAAATCCGCTTCCCAGGCGGCCAAATCTGCGCATGCTGGCGCCGGCTCGCCCCCGGGCCCCCATGGAAGCCGTCAATATTCAATTCGCCCCCGCAACGGGCACCGAACAGGAGTGGAACGAGGCCTACGCCCGCCTGGCCGACTACTTCCGCTCCTACCAGCTGCACAACCGCATCCGGCGCACGCAGCTGATTCTCGAGACCCTGCGCCGCGCCGCAGAGGCGCACCGGCAGGATCCGACGCGCACGCCCACCGCCCACAGCATCGAGCAGGCGCGGCTGATGCTGAAGAACTGGCTGGCCGAAATCTACCGCGACCTGAACCTCAACGAGTCGCAGCTGGAAGCCGCCGGCCGGCTCGGCTTCCACCTCAGCGGCGGCCCGGCGCGCTGGCCCAACTTCTTTCTCGACAGCAACAACCTCCCCGAGGACATGGCCGAGGCCATGCGCAGCGCGATCCGCACCTCCGGTCCCGGCATGCAGGTCAGCAAAATGACCCCGCGCGACATGGACCTGGGCATCGTCTCGGAAGTTGCGGAAGACACCTTCGACACCCTCGGCCGCCACCCGATCCTGCGCTACACCCTGCTCATCGGCATCGTCGGCGGCGTGCTCGGCTACCTTTACTACCTTCTCGGATGAGTGCCCAAGGCGCCCAAACCGCCAACCTGAACCTGACGGCCGGCATGCCGCCGCCGCGCATCGCGCGCAAGCGCCGCGCCACCTTCTTCTCCTTCGTCGGCCTCGGCACCATCGTCGGCGCCTGGCTGATGTATGCCTACCTGTCCGAACACGGCATGCGCTGGTCGGAATGGGCCCTGCTGGCGGTGTTCATCCCGCTGTACTACCAGCTCAACGTCGGCTTCTGGACGGCGCTGTTCGGCCTCTGGCTGATGAACCGGCCGAAGCCGGATCCGCTGGACCTCTGGCGCACGCTCAAGCCCGAGGACATGGACGAGCCGATCGGCGCCAGCACCGCCATCGTCATGCCGGTGTTCAACGAGGACGTGACCCGGGTGTTCGAGGGCCTGCGCTCCATCTACCTGTCCCTGGAGCAGACCGGGCACTCGGCCAACTTCGACTTCTTCATCCTCAGCGATTCCAACCAGACCAGCCAGTGGATCGAGGAGGAGACCGCCTGGCTGGAGCTCTGCCGCCAGCTCAACGCCTTCGGGCGCATTTTCTACCGCAAGCGCCGCAAGCCGATCAACCGCAAGAGCGGCAACGTCAGCGATTTCTGCCGCCGCTGGGGCAAGCGCTACCGCTACATGCTCGTGCTCGACGCCGACAGCCTGATGTCCGGCAGCCTGCTCACCAGCATGGTGCGGATCATGGAGAAGAACCCCGGGATCGGCATCCTGCAGACCTTCCCCAAGCAGATCGGCGCGGAAACCCTGCTCGGCCGCGTCATGCAGTTCGCCCAGTCGCTGTACGGCCCGCCCTTCATGGCCGGCCTCGACTACTGGCAGTGCGGCGAAGCCAATTTCTGGGGGCACAACGCCATCCTGCGTCTCGACCCCTTCATCAAGAACTGCGCGCTGCCGCCCCTGCCGGGCAAGGAACCCTTTGGCGGCCACATCCTCAGCCACGATTTCGTCGAGGCCGCGCTGATGCGCAAAGCGGGCTACGCCGTGCGCCTGCTCAACACCAACCGCGGCAGCTACGAGGAGGGACCGCCGACGCTGGTCGACATGCTCAAGCGCGACCGCCGCTGGTGCCAGGGCAACATGCAGCACTTCTGGCTGCTGTTCGCCAAGGGCTGGCACCCGATGAGCCGGCTGAACTTCCTGCACGGCATCCTGAGCTACGCCAGCAGCCTGCTCTGGTTCCTGTTCCTGGTGCTGTCGACCTTCCTCGCCGCCACGCGCCTGCCGCACGATCCGCAGTCGCAGGCCATGCTGGCCGAACAGATCCTGCTGGGCGTGACGGTCATGCTGATCTTCCTGCCCAAGGTGACCATCCTGCTCGACGAACTGATCACCGGCCGGCTGTTCAAGTCCCTGCGCCTGCGCCTGCTGACCTTCGTCAGCAGCATGGCGGACACGGTCGTCTTCACCCTGATGGCGCCGGTGCTCATGCTCTTCCATTCGCAGTTCGTCGTCTACACGGTCCTCGGCAAGGGCGTGCGCTGGGTCACCCAGCGCCGCAAGCTGGACGGCGGCGTCGACTGGGCCGAGGTGTTCTTCAACCTCTGGCCGGTGAGCCTGATCGGCCTGGTCTGGGGCGCGATCGGCTGGTGGGTGTCGCACAGCTTCTTCCTCTGGTTCAGCCCGATCCTCGGCGCCCTGCTGCTCGCCATCCCGATGGCCATCCTGGTTTCCGGCCGCCGCTCCGGCCTGCGCTTCGGCCTGTTCCTGACGCCCGAGGAAACCGAGCCGCCGGGCGTGCTGGCGACGCTCAACGAGAACCTGGCCGAGATCAAAGGCCGCATCCACCTGCCGCCGGAACTTGAACGCCACCACGGCCTGATGCAGGTCTGCCTGGACCCCTACGTCAACGGCCTGCACGTCAGTCTGCTGCGCCGCCGCAAGAACATCCACGTCTCGCGCACCTACCTCGACGAGCTCGCTCGCCGCCTGATCCAGGAAGGGCCGCAATCGCTGACGCCGCAGGAGATCAAGGCGATGATCCACGACACCGAGACCATGACCGACCTGCACTACCGCCTGTGGTCGGCCCGCGATCACGAGCTCGCCCACTTCTGGTCCACCGCCATCCGCCAGTACAACCTGGCGTCCACCAGCCCGTTCACGCACACCCTGGCCCAGCGCGGCGCTGCCGCCTGACCCCGACTGCCCGGGAACTCGCCAAAGAGCCGGCAGGCATCCGCTGTCCCGCTCCCCTGCCCCAAACGCGAGGCGGGGCGGCGCTTGCGGCCAAGACCGCCGCTTGTTGCTTGCGCCGCTCAGGCCGTCGAGCCTCGTGCGGCAAGCCGCTCAGCCGGTCAGAGCCGTGCGGGTCCAGGCCCGCACCAGCTGTCTCGCCCCGCCGGCAACATCCCAGCCACCGCGCCGCAACCGGGTTCAGGGCCCTAAAACGCGTTCAGGCCGGGGTCGCCCCCGGCCTGAATCGAAAATCGGCGGTGTCGTTCCGGCTTATTCGACCTTCATGATGCCGTTCATGATGGCGCCGTGACCGGGGAAGGTGCAGAGGTAGGGGTAGTCGCCGGCGGCCGGCGCCTTGAACTCGATCGTCTCCGACTGGTTTGGCTGCAGCAGCTTGGTGTGGAAGAGGATCTCCGGAGCGGCGGGAATGAAGCCCTTGGCCATGCCATCCGGCGCCGTGGCCATCTGCATGGCCAGGCCGAGCAGCTTGTCCTTGGAGCCCGGGGTGCCGATGACGACGTTGTGCGGCTGGGGCACGGCGGGGTGGACGTTGTTGAAGGTCAGCTTGACGGTCTGTCCGGCCTTCACCTTGAACTCCTTGGTGTCGTAGGCCAGCGGATTGGCCGTGTCCGGCTTGATCACGATCTCAACGGCCGGACCGGCGGCCGGAGCCGGCGCCGCGGCCGGAGTTGCCGCAGCCGCAGGGGCGGCAGCCGGGGCCGCGGCGGCGGTCGCCGCCTCCTTTTTGTTCAGGCCCGCGGTCTCCGCCACGACGCCGTACAGGAGCACCCCGCCCCAGTAGAGGGCGAAGCCGCCCACCACCACGGCGATGATGCGGTTGAGGGTTTTCCAGAGGGAACCGGAATCCGAAGATGAAGAGGAGGAGTGGGCAGACATAGGAACGGATGGGGAAGCCCAGACACAAGCACAAGGAACCCCGAACGCAACCGGCAACCCGGGACGCTTGCAACCCCGGCCCACAGCGCCACGTTTCCTCTCCATCCATGAGCGCCACGCCCCCCAGCCCCAAGCACACCAACGCGCTGATCCACGAAAAGTCCCCGTACCTGCTCCAGCACGCCCACAATCCGGTGAACTGGCTGCCCTGGGGGGAGGCCGCGATTGCCAAGGCCCGGGCCGAAGACAAGCCGATCTTCCTGTCCAGCGGCTACTCGACCTGCCACTGGTGCCACGTCATGGAGCGGGAGTCCTTCGAGAACGACGAGGTCGCCGCCTACCTCAACGAGCACTTCGTGCCGGTGAAGGTCGACCGCGAGGAGCGCCCGGACGTCGACCTCACCTACATGACCTACGTCCAGGCCGCCAGCGGCGGCGGCGGCTGGCCGATGAGCGTGTTCCTCACCCCCGATCTCAAGCCCTTCTTCGGCGGCACCTACTTCCCGCCGGAGAACACGTCCGGCCGCATCGGCTTCAAGAACCTGCTCAAGGAGCTGAACAAGGCCTGGCGCGAGGACCGCGAGAAGGTGCTCGCCAGCTCCGACCGCTCGATCGCCAAGCTCCAGGAATACCTCGACGGTGAAAACGCCGGCCAGGCGGTGCAGGCGGACGCCGTCGTGCAGAAGGCCTACGACGACCTGGCCAGCAGCTACGACTACCACGAAGCCGGGTTCAGCGGCGCGCCGAAGTTCCCGCGCTCCACCAGCATCAACCTGCTGCTGCGCGTGCACCTGGCCTGGCAGAAGGACCAGGCGCGCCAAAGCGAGGCCGAATGGGCGGCCGAGATGTCGGTGAAAACCCTGCGGGCGATGGCCAACGGCGGCATCTGGGACCATGTCGGCGGCGGCATGCACCGCTACGCGGTCGACGGCTACTGGCACATTCCGCACTACGAAAAGATGCTTTACGACCAGGGCCAGCTGCTCTGGGCCTACACGGAGGGGCACCTCGTCACCGGTTCGGCCTTCCTGGCGGGTGTCGCGCGCGAGATCGTCACCTACGTGCAGCGCGACCTGCGCCACCCGCAGGGCGGCTTTTTCTCCGCCGAGGACGCCGACAGCTACGCGCAGGCCGGTGATGCGCACAAAAAGGAGGGCGCCTTTTACGTCTGGAAGGCCGCGGAAATCGACGAACTGCTCGGCAAGGAGGACGGCAGCGTGTTCCGCTACGCCTTCGGCGCCCGGCGCGACGGCAACGCCCGCCCGGAGAGCGATCCGCACGGCGAACTGGCCGGCGTCAACACCCTGTTCCGCGCCTACTCGGTCAAAAAGACCGCCGAATTTTTCAAGAAGACGCCCGAAGAGGTGCAGGCCATCCAGGAACGCGGGCTCAAGCGGCTGTTTGAAGCGCGCGCCCAACGGCCGCGCCCGCATCTCGACGACAAGATCATCACCGCCTGGAACGGCCTGATGATCTCCGGACTGGCGCGCGCCGGCGCCGGCTTGGGCGAGCCGGCGTATGTGCGGCTCGCCGCCGAAGCCGCGGCCTTCCTGCAGCGCGAACTGTGCGCCGCGCCGGGCAAGGACCTGCACCGGAGCTGGCGCGAGGGCGGCCGCGGCCCCAAGGCCTTCGCCACCGACTACGCCTGCCTGATTCACGGCCTGCTCGACCTTTACCAGGCCGGCTTCGACATCCAGTGGCTTCAGTGGGCGGTCAGCCTGCAGGAGGAGATGGACCGGCTGTTCCTCGACCGCGAGCAGGGCGGCTACTACAGCGTGCACACGGACATGGCCCACTCGGTGCTGCGCATCAAGGAGGACTACGACGGCGCCGAGCCTTCGCCCAACTCCCTGGCGGCCCTCAACCTGGCCCGTCTGGCGGCACTGCTCGATGCCCAGCCCTTCGCGGAGCAGGCCCGGAAAATCGTCACCCTGTTTGGCGGCACCCTGCAGAGCAGCCCCTCGGCCGTGCCGGTGCTGGTGCTGGCCGCGGATTTCCTGGACCGCGGCAAGCAGCAGATTGTCCTCGCCGGCGACGCTGCCAGCCCGGACTTCCAGGCCCTGGCCAAGGTGGTCCACCGCCGCCTCCTGCCCAATGCCGTTCTGCTGCATGCCGACTGCGGCGCCGCGCAGGCCTGGTTGGGCGGCCGCAACGAGGTGCTGGCCGCCATGGCGCCGGTGCAGGGCCGTCCGGCGGCCTACGTCTGCCAGAACTACGCCTGCCAGGCCCCGGTCACCACGCCGGCCGAGCTGGAAAAGCTGCTCGCCTGATCCCGTCCTGACGCCGCCTGCGCATGCTCCGCTTCCTCTTCAGCCGCATCCTGCAGGGGCTTGTCGTCCTGCTCGGGGTCCTGTGCATCACCTTCGCCCTGCTCAAGCTGGCCCCCGGCAGCCCGCTGCAGAGCGAGCGCAATCTGCCCGAGCACATCCGCGCCCAGCGGGCGGCGGCGTCCGGGCTCGACCAACCGCTGCCGGTGCAGCTCTGGCGGCACATCCGCAGTTTCGCCACCTTCGACTTCCCGGTGTCCGCCAAAAGTCCGGGCCGGGGGGTGGATGAAATCATCGTCCAGTCCTTTCCGGTGTCGGCGCAGGTCGGTCTGGCCGCCCTGGTGCTGGCGCTTGGGCTCGGCATTCCGCTGGGGGCACTGGCGGCCCTGCGGCCGAACACCCTGGACGACCGCGTCTGCATGGCCGCCGCCACCCTGGGCATCTGCACGCCCAGCATGGTGCTCGGCCCCCTGATCTCGCTCGGGCTCGGCTTGAAGCTGCGCTGGTTCAACGCCTCCGGCTGGTACGACGCCGACGACTGGGTGCTGCCCGCGCTCACGCTCGGCCTGATCTACAGCGCTTACATCGCCCGGCTCACGCGCGGCGGCCTGCGCGAAACGCTGGCCCAGGAGTTCATCCGCACCGCGCGCGCCAAGGGCGCGTCCGAGGCGGCCATCGTCTTCCGCCACGCCTTCAAGCTGGCCTGCCTGCCCGTGCTCAACTACCTCGGTCCGACCGCCGCCGGCCTGCTGACCGGCTCGATCGTCACCGAGACCGTGTTCAACCTGCCCGGCCTCGGCCAGCACTTCGTCGGCGCCGCCGTCAACCGCGACTACGACCTGGCCATGGCCACGGCCGCCTTCTACGCCCTGCTCATCGTCGGCTTCAACCTGCTCGCCGACTTCCTGCAGGCGCTGATCAACCCGCGCACCGGCTTCAAGGCATGAGCAGCCCCGTCTCGCCCTCTCCCGGAGTGCGCGCCTGGCGCCACCTCACCCGCAGCCGGCTCAACCTGGCGGCGATGGCCCTGCTCGGGCTGATCGTCCTGGCCTGCGTCGCCGGCCCCTGGCTCTCGCCCTACGGCCCGAACGACCAGGACTTGGCGCTGAAGGCGACCGCCCCCTCCGAGGCGCACTGGTTCGGCACCGACCCGCTCGGCCGCGACCTGGCGACGCGCATCCTGCACGGCGGCCGCGTCTCGCTGCTGGTCGGCATCCTGGCCACGGCGGTCGCCTCGGTCATCGGCGTCGGCTACGGCCTGGTCGCCGGGCTCAGCGGCCGGCGCGTCGACGCCCTGCTCATGCGCCTGGTCGACGTGCTCTACGCCTTCCCGTTCATCACCTTCGTCATCATCCTCGTCGTGGTCTTCGGCCGCGCCTTCTGGCTGATCTTCATCGCCATCGGCGCGGTCGAGTGGCTGACCATGGCGCGCGTGGTGCGCGGCCAGGTGCTGTCGCTCAAGCATCTCGAGTTCGTCCTGGCGGCGCGCGCCTGCGGCGCCGGTTTCCGCCACATCCTGCTCCGCCACATGCTGCCCAACGTGCTGGGCCCCGTGCTCATCTACGCCAGCCTGACGGTCCCCGGGGTCATGCTGCTCGAGGCCACCCTCAGCTTCCTCGGCCTGGGCATCCAGCCGCCCGACGCCAGCTGGGGCGTGCTCATCCGCGAGGGCTCCGACAGCATGGAGTCGCAGCCCTGGATGCTGCTCGGCCCGGGCCTGTTCTTCAGCGCCACCCTGCTGGCGCTGAACCTGCTGGGCGACGCCCTGCGCGACGCCCTCGACCCGCGCGCCGCCGCCGACTGAATCCCCGCCCCTTTTCACGCATGCCCGCCAGCCGATTCTACAACGCCTTCGACGCAGCCACCGCGGAGCCGCGGCGCACGCACCCGGACGAGTACCGCAACCCGTTCCAGATCGACCGCGACCGCATCATCCACAGCAGCGCCTTCCGCCGCCTGCAGAACAAGACCCAGGTCTTCCTGTCCGGCGAATACGACTTCTACCGCACCCGCCTGACCCACAGCATCGAGGTCGCCCAGATCGGCCGCTCCATCTGCGCCAGCCTGGCCCGCCAGAGCGACCTGCTTGACGAGGGCGGCGGCATCGACGCCGACCTCGTCGAATGCGCCTGCCTGGCGCACGATCTCGGCCATCCGCCGTTCGGCCACACCGGCGAGCGCACCCTGCACCGCCTGATGGCGCCTTACGGCGGCTTCGAGGGCAACGCCCAGACCCTGCGCCTGCTCACCCAGACGCTGTTCAACGAGGGCCGCGAGGGCATGAATCCCACCCGCGCCCTGCTCGACGCCATCCTCAAGTACAAGACCCTGCAGGCCGAGACCCCGGAGGCGAAAAACCACTACCTCTACAACGACCAGGAACGCTGGCTCGACTTCACGCTCGGCGGCCAGGCCTTTCCCGCGGAACTGACGCCGGGCAAGGTGCGCAACCAGTTCCGCAGCATCGAGTGCCAGATCATGGACTGGGCCGACGACACCGCCTACTCGCTCAACGACATCGCCGACGGCATTCACGCCGGCTTCATCACCGTCACCCGGCTGGAGCAGTGGGCCGAGGGCCGCCCGCTGGGCGCCGCCGAAGCCGAGCACGTCGTTTTCCTGTGCACGGCCATCCGCGAACGCCGGGTCGAAGCCCGCCTCAACCGCAGCATCGGCGACTACATCCGCGCCGCCCGCCTCGTGCCCGAGGCCGGGTTCCTGAGCGCCATGACCCGCCGCCACCAGTTCCGCCTGGAGATCGACCCTGCCCTGCGCAGCCAGTCGCGGCTCGACAAGGCCATCGCCCTCGACCTGGTCTTCCGCACGCCCCAGCTGCAGCAGCTCGACTACAAGGCGGACGTCATCCTGACCCGCCTGTTCGAGGTCCTGCACGACCGCTACGTCGACGGCGCCGCCCGCAGCAGCCTGCACCTGATGCCCGCCACCCTGGAGACGGAGATCGCCCGGGCGGACGACGCCGCCGGGCGCGCGCGCCTGGTCTGCGACTGGGTCGCGAGCATGACCGACAGCTTCGCCTTCCGCACCTACCGCCGCCTGTTCGACGCCGACTTCGGCTCGATCACCGACTTTGTCTGAAGACGGCCGGGATTCCTGCGGAATCCGGCGCCTTCATGATTGACCCGCCTTCGGGGAACCGTTTAGGCTGTGCTTTCAACCGAAAAATCAACCATGTCCGCCGCCCCCCTGGAG
>CAYYJK010000127.1:0-9835 GCA_964472185.1 uncultured Prosthecobacter sp. | reverse complement strand
AGCACGCGGTGGAGGAAGGCCCATTCGTCGGCGGTTTCGTCGATGACCTTGGTGAGGGCGGTGCCAGCGCCGTGGCCGGCGCTGGTTTCGATGCGGATGAGCACCGGCGGGCCGTCCTTGGCTTGGCAGGCCTGCAGGCGGGCGGCGAACTTGAAGCTGTGGGCGGGCACGACGCGGTCGTCGTGGTCGGCCGTGGTGATCAGCGTGGCGGGGTAGCGCGTGCCGGGCTTGAGGCGGTGCAGGGGCGAGTAGGCGTAGAGCGCCTGGAACTCGTCGGCGTTCTCGCTGCTGCCGTAGTCGCTCTTCCAAGCCCAGCCGATGGTGAAGCGGTGGAAGCGCAGCATGTCCATCACGCCCACGGCGGGCAGGGCGGCGCCGAAGAGCTCGGGTCGCTGGGTCATGCAGGCGCCGACGAGCAGGCCGCCGTTGCTGCCGCCCTGGATCGCCAGCTTGGCCGGGGAGGTGTAGCCTTGCTGCTGCAGCCACTCGGCGCAGGCAATGAAGTCGTCGAACACGTTCTGCTTGGCCTTCTTGGTGCCCGCGCGGTGCCACTCGGCTCCGTACTCGCCCCCGCCGCGCAGGTTGGCCAGGGCGAACACGCCTCCCATTTCCAGCCAGACGGCGCGCCCGACGGAAAAGCCGGGCGTCAGGCTGATGTTGAAGCCGCCGTAGCCGTACAGCAGCGTGGCGTGGCTGCCGTCGAGCTTCAGGCCTTTTTTGTGCACGAGGAACACCGGCACGCGCGTGCCGTCCTTGCTGGGGACGAAGACCTGGCGGGTTTCGTAACGGCTGCCGTCGAAGTCCACCTTCGGCTGACGAAACAGGGTGCTGGTGCCGGTGGCGATGTCGTAGCGGTACAGCACGCCGGGTGCGGTGAAGCTGGTGAAGGCGTAGTGGGTGAAACGATCCTTCCGGCGGCCGTGAAAGCCGCCCACGGTGCCGATGCCGGGCAGCTCGATCGAGCGGACCCACTTGCCGTCGAGATCGTAGGCGCGCATGTCGGAACGGGCGTCCTTGAGGTACTCGCAGAGCAGCTGGTCGCCGACGAGGGACACGCCGTCGAGCTTGTCCTCGGTCTGCGGCAGGATCTCGCGCCAGTGCGCGCGTTCAGGTTTCGTGACGTCGATGGCGATGACGCGGTAGCGCGGCGCGTCGAGGTCGGTGCGGAAGTAGAAGACGCTGCCGACGTTGTCGAGGAAGCCGTAGGCGGCGTCGAAGGCGTTGAGCAGTTCGACCACGGGGCTGCCGGGCTGCTTGAGGTCCTGGTAGAAGATGCGCTTCTTGGGATCGGTGCCCTCGGTGACGGTGAAGATCAGGTAGGCGCCGTCGTCGGTGACGTGCGCATGCAGGCCCCAGTCGGGCTGGTCGGGGCGCTCGTAGACCAGGCGGTCCTCGCTCTGCGGCGTGCCCAGGCGGTGGAAGTACACCTTCTGGTGCTTGTTGGCCTCGGTCAGCGCCGCACCGGGCTTGGGCTGCGGGTAGCGGCTGTAGTAGAAGCCGCTGCCGTCCTTCGCCCAAGAGGCGCCGCTGAACTTGATCCATTCCAGCACGTCGGGTTGATCCGCGCCGGTGGCGATGTCCTTGACGCGGAACTCCTGCCAGTCGCTGCCGGCTTTCGACAGGCCGTAGACCAGCCGCTGCCCATCGGGGCTGGGCGCCAGCTCGGTGAGCGAGGTCGTGCCGTCCTGCGACAGCGTGTTGGGATCGAGCAGCACGCGCGCTTCGCCGTCGGGGGCGTCGGCCACGTACAGCACGCTCTGGTTCTGCAGCCCGGAGTTGCGGGTGAAGAACCAGCGACCGCCCTCTTCAAACGGCACGCCGAAGCGCTCGTAGTTCCAGAGCTTCTGCAAACGCGCGCGCAGGGCCTCGCGCTGGGGCAGGGTTTTCAGGAAGCCGAAGGTGACCGCATTCTGCGCCTGCACCCAGGCCTGGGTTTCCGCGCTGTTGTCGTCCTCGAGCCAGCGGTAGGGATCGGCCACGACCGTGCCGTGGTAGGTGTCCTGCACCGCCGGGTCCTCGCGGGTGACCGGGTAGGTCAGGGGCGGGACGGCGGCAGCGGAGGCAAGGGCGACGGCGGACACGAGGTGGAGCAAGGGCAAAGGGTTCATCGCAAGGCGCGCCCCTGGAGGATGCGGGGCGGGTGGGATTGAAACGGCGGACCGCCGCTTGGGAAAGGAAAAACGGCGCGGGCGGCGGCGATGGGGTCCCTCCGCGATCAACGTCGCCCAGCGCCGGCTGAAGCCGGGACTGCAAACTCAAGCCGGCGGGGACGCGGGTACTCCTGCCCGCAGGTTAGGGGAGCACTGACACACGGACGGGCTGAAGCCCGAACGACGTACGCACCGGGGAGCGGCTCGGGGCTTGGAGTACGTTGTTCGGCCTTCAGGCCGTCTGGAGCAAGGCGCGCGGCGGTGAGGTGCCCAGCCACGCTCAACGTCCCAATCACCGGCTGAAGCCGGGACTACAGAACCCGACGGGGGCGCGGGCACTCCTGCCCGCAGGTTGAAGCGGCGACGGGGTCCTCTCCGCGATCCGCGCGGCCGCCCGTTCACCAGGCCGGCTTGAGGTAGCCGAGGCTGGCCATGACGGCGCCGATGACGACGGCGATGAGCACCACGGCCGGGGGCGCAAGCACGCGGCGCTTGGCCAGGACGGGCAGGAAGCCGAGCACG
Organism: uncultured Prosthecobacter sp.; assembly: GCA_964472185.1. Classification (GTDB taxonomy): domain Bacteria; phylum Verrucomicrobiota; class Verrucomicrobiia; order Verrucomicrobiales; family Verrucomicrobiaceae; genus Prosthecobacter. The sequence continues at coordinate 7,163 of CAYYJK010000127.1, read as the reverse complement.
AGCCAGAGGGCGAGCTTGACCAGCACCCAGGCCGGCATCGCCTTGAAGATGCCCAGCTTGGCGAGCAGGCCGAAGCCGGAGACGAGGCTGATCACCAGGCCGATGCCGTGCCATTTCATCGCCGAGCGGGCGGTGTCCGAAGACAGCAGGGCGCCAAAGCCGATGAAGACGAAGAGGAGGCCGACCAGGTGGGCAATGTGGTAAAAGGCGATGGACATGGCCGGCCATGTTGCCACGGCCCGGGGGCGGCGACAAGCGGCCTTTGCAGCGGCGGCGCGGAAGGCGGTTGACCGCGTCGCGGCGGCCAGTGAAACTGAGGGCGGCCATGACCTCAGTGCCCGTCACCTGCCCCGCCTGCTTTCAGGTGTTTGAAGTGCCCGCGCCGTTCCCGGACGAGACGCCCTGCGACGTCGATTACGACTGCGAGATCTGCTGCCGGCCGATGCGCATCCTGTTCACCGAGGAGGACGGCGAGGTCACCGGCACGGCCAGCGGGCTGGGCGACTGAGCGGCGGCTCAGTCGGCGAGCTCGAAGATGCCCTCGATCTCGACGGCGATGTTGCCGGGCAGCGAGCCCATGCCGACGGCGCTGCGGGCGCCGATGCCGTGCTCCTCGCCCCAGACCTGAGCGAACAGTTCGCTGCAGCCGTTGATGACCTTCGGATGGTCGGCGAACTCGGGCGTGCTGTTGACCATGCCGAGCAGCTTCACGACGCGGCGGATGCGGTCGAGGCTGCCGAGCTCCTGGCGCAGGGTGGCGAGCATGGCCAGCCCGGTCTGGCGGGCGGCGGCGTGCGCCTCGGCCAGGTCCAGATCCTCACCGACGCGGCCGCGGATCATGCCGCCGTCGGCCAGGTAGGGGCCGTGGCCGGAGAGGTAGGCGACGTTGCCGACCAGGACGACCGGCTTGTACACGCCGCCCTTGGGCGGGGCAGGCGGCAGGGCGAGGGCAAGGGTTTGGAGCTGGGCTTCTGCGGACATGGGCGGGCTGGGTGGAGGTGGCTAGGCGTCGTTGAACAGACGCCGGTTCTTCCAGAAGTAGCTGAAACCGGACACCAAGGTCAACGCCGTCGTGACGGCGATGATCGAGCCGCCGATCCAGCGGTGGGCCGGCGAGGGCGTGAAGCTGGAGGCGAGGAAGCCGAACAGCGGCTCGCGCGAGGCGGCGCCGAGCATGAAGTAGAGCACGGTGAGGATCTGCCAGACCATCTTGTGCTTGCCGAGTTTCTCGGCGGCGAGCACGGCGCCCTGGCTGGCGGCGATCTGGCGGATGCCGGTGACGAAGAACTCGCGCGCCAGGATGACGATGGTGATCCAGGCCGGGATCAGGTCCTTTTCCGAGAGCAGGATGAAGGCGGCGGCGATGAGGATCTTGTCGGCGAGCGGGTCGAAGAGCTTGCCGAAGTTGGTGACGAGGTTGCGGGCGCGGGCGATCGAGCCGTCGAGGTAGTCGGTGAACGAGGCGACGCCAAACAGGATCAGCGCGGCGGAATAGGCGTGCGACCAGGGCAGGTAGAAGCAGGCCACGAACAGCCCCGTGAGCAGCAGGCGTGCGACGGTGAGCTGGTTGGGAAGGTTCATGGTCACGGTGGTTCCTGTGTTAGCGAGGGATGGACCCCGCTGTCAATCGGCGGCTGCGATTTGTGCCGAAAACGTGCGCCGCTTTCACGCCGCCAGCCAGGGCTGCAGGACCTCGCGCAGCTGCCGGCGCGCCCGGTACAGGCGCATCTCGACGGTCTTCACCGTCGTGCCCAGGATGCCGGCGATGTCGGCCTGGGGCAGGCCCTCGTAGACCGACAGCACCAGCGGCTCGCGCAGGTCGGCGGGCAGTTCCAGGATGGCGCGGCGCACGGCGGCGGCGCGCTCCTGCTGCTCGAGGTCGCCGGCCGGCGTCGGTGTGGCGGCCTCGGCCGGCAGGTCCCGCACCTGCTCGGGTTCGAGCAGGGTGACGGGGTGGCGCCGGCGCCAGCGGGCGTGGTTGCGCGCCAGGTTGGTGGCGATGGCGAACAGCCAGGTGGCGAAGCGGTTCGTGCTGCGGAAGCGGTACCGGTGGCGGTACACCCGCACGAAGGTTTCCTGAGCAAGATCGGTGGCGGTGGCGTGGTCGCCACACAGGCGTTCGAGGTAGGCGGTGACGCGCGGCTGCCAGCGCTGCACAAGCACGTTGAGGGCCGGGTCGTTGCCCCCGGCCAGCGCCGCCATGAGGTGGAGATCCTCGTCGTCCGCGGGGGCCGTCATCACTGCAGCGGGGGGGACGGGGAACGCAGCCGCTGCAGTTCCGGCGGGTGCATGACTTCCGGCAGGATCTCGCGCAGGAAGCGCTCGCCCTCGGCCAGCGGCATTAGCGCCGCCACGGCGCGCAGGTGGGCGACCATGCTGTCCAGGCAGCTTTCGCAGAGCGCTTTCTCGCGCTGCAGTACCTGCTGGCGCGAACTCTCCGGCAGGGCCTTGCGGCCGCGCAGGAGCAGGGGCCGGTGCGCCTGCTCCAGGCTCGCGCACATCGCGTCGCAGCGGACGAAGTAGTCGCGGTGCAGCTCGGCGATGCGGGCGAAGGCGTCGTCGCCGAGGCGGTACTCCTGGCGCAGCCAGGCGAGGCCGAGCTCGCGCGGGTCGGGCGGTTTCGGCCGCCAGCGCAGGACCGCCTCATGGGCGGCATAGGCCAGCGCGGCCATCGCCAGGGCCATGAGCAGCAGCTTGGCGCCGACCTGGGTGAGCTTCATTTCGCGGCCAGGTGCAGGGAGGCGAAGGGACTGATCGAGCGGACGTAGGCGTCGTGCGGACTGAGCCCGCTGGGACGGGTTTCCAGCCAGGCGGCGCCGGCGCCCAGCACCACGGCCAGGGCCCCGGCCATCGCCCAGCCCCGCGGCCGGAAGAGGAAGCCGAAAAACTTCTCCACCAGGTCGGGGCCGGGCTCGTTCGCGGCGATCCGCAGCCAGACCTCGCGCTGGAACGCGGGGGCCGGAACGTCGGGCAGCCGCCACTGGGACAGCAGCTCATCGAGCGGATCGCGGGTCGGAGTCATGGCCGGGGTTCAACGAGCCGGACGCGGTCAGCGCACCTGGGCCACCTGCAGGCCGGTCTTGCTGGCGATCGGGTTCGGCGAGTGGTGGTAGCGGACCTGGGCAGTCTTCTTCTTCGTGCTCGGGCAGGTGGCGCAGTCCTTCTTCGCCTTGTCGCAGGACGAACAGGCCTTCTTGGTGCAGGAGGAGCAGGCCTTCGTCGGGCAGGAGGCGGGAGCGCTCGTCGAGGAGCAGCTCACCAGGCTGAGCATCAGGGCGCCGACAGCAAGGGTCAGGGTGGCTTTGATCATGGTTGGGTGGTTATGGATGGGTTGGGGTTGCGACGCTGGTTGGGGCGCCGTTGCAGCTTATTACCCCGCCGCCGCCGGCATCCCTCCAAAAAATTCACTTTTCCGCCAGCACCCGCGCCACCCAGGCGCGCAGCCGCCGGCGTTCGGGCAGGTCGCGCAGCACCCAGGCGTCGCTGTGGTTGCGGTACGGCAGCGGCACGAAGGTCCAGTCGCCCGCCACGCCGGTGCCGCGCAGCCAGGCCTCGGTGGCGGCGGTCGAGCCCTCGTGGCTGATCCACTGCGGCCGGCCGCGCAGGCGCAGCAGCCGCTGCCGGGCCGCGGCGCGGTCGGCGCCGGCGTAGGGCCAGGTTTCGCGCACGCCGTCGTAGTGGCTGTGGCAGATGAAACCGCGCCAGAGCGCGGCGATGGCGTCGTCGTGCAGGCCGATGTGGTTGCAGGCGATGCTGCCGCGCGAGAAGCCGCAGAGCAGCACCCGCTCGGGATCGCCGCCGTGGCGCGCGCAGACCTCGCGCACGGTCGCCAGGGCGTAGCGCTTGGTGGCCTCGACGTCGCCCCACCAGGTCGCGGCGTTGCGGGCCGGACCGCCGGCGGTTTCGACGAATGGCAGGCAGAGCCAGAGGAAGCCGCGGCCGCCGCTGATGCCGTAGCCGAGCCGGCTGCCTTCGACCGTGCCGTCGCAGGTGTCGCCGTGGGCGTTGCGGTAGCCGCCGTTGCCGGCGTACTCGACCAGCACCGGCCACTTCCGGCCGGGCTGCCAGTCCTCGGGCAGGTACAGCACGTGATGCACCGGCGTGCCCTGCCAGCCGGCCGTGGTCTGGCGCACGCGCTGGCCGGGGGCCGGCGGACCTTCGGCCAGCGCCGGGATCGTCAGATCGGGCGGCACGCTGGCCAGGTCGGGCAGCGCGGCGGGCTCAACGGCGAAAGCCGCCGCCGTCCCGGCAAGAGCGAGAAGGCAGCGCAGGTGGGCAAGGGCAGGCAGGCGGAGCACGCTCAGGCATCGCGCCGTTGCGCCCATTTCTTGCCGGCGGCCAGCGCGCGCAGGGTCTGCTCGAGCCGCTTGGCGACCGTTTCCGGCTGCTTGGCGGTGCCGACCCAGACCTGGTACTCGCGCTGGTAGGTCGGTTTTAGCGCGGCAAAGCCCGCCGCGGCGGCGGGATGGGTTTTCAGCGCCCGGGCCAGCGCCTCCGGCATCGGCCAGGGCGCGCGCTTCGTCACCGGCGGCGGCGGCAGGTCGCCGCGTTCGTCGAGCGCCACCGCGGCATCGAGCAGGCGCCGGAAGGCGCGCAGGTCGAAGCCGTCGAGCGTGGTCAGGCGCAGGCTCTGGAGGTGGGCATTGTCGGCGCCGCGCGGATCGAACGGCAGCGCGGTCTCGCCGCGCAGTTCGGTGCCGCGGAAGAAGGTGACGGCCAGGTGGTGCTGGCAGGCGCTCAGGCCGCAGACGAGCTTGCGACCGCTGAAGCCGAGCAGGTTCCACTTGATCGACTCCCGCAGGTCCGGCTGCCAGCGCTGGATCCAGGCGCGCACCTGCGCCGCCATCGGCTGCGAAAACGCCGGGGCGCGTTCCAGCCAGCGATCCGGATCACGGGTGGCGGCGCGGGAGCAGTCCATGGGGGGTAGATAACGTGCAGTGTAGTCCCGGCTTCAGCCGGCATCAATGGCGCAGCGCCCGGGCGTTCCGACTTCGCAGCCACGAACCGCCTGCAAACTGCCGCTCAATCCGGATCCCACTGCGCTCCATAATCGTGCAGCGGGTAGGCCTGCCAAACGCGGGCCGCCTGATCGGCGCCGAGGGTGCGCAGGTAATCGTGCGCACTCGACCAGGGCCACTCGGTCCAGCGGGCGACCCAACCGTGCCGAACGGGATTGTGGTGGATGTAGTTCAAGGTGGTCCAGAAGTGCGCCTCGCTGCGCATGGCCCGGTCGCATACCAGATGCCAGCATTGACGCCCGCGCTGATGCTCCTCGCCATTCCAGGCGTGGGAACTGCGGCCGTGCAGGCGCCCCAACTGCCTCACAAGGGCCGGCAAATCCGGCGCGGTGACAAGCGCGTGATAGTGGTTCGGCAGCAGGCACCAGGCGTGGGTCGTCGCCTTGGCACCGACCAGCTCCTTGAGCAGGTCCTCGGCAAAAGCGTCCAATCGCCTTGCCGAGGCGCCGAGGAGGGCGGCATGTTCGTAGCAGGTGCCCGTAATGAGATACTGGTCGGTTTGCTGCCCGGTGAAGTGCGGCGGACCGTGCCAGGGACGCTGCTGGACCTGACGACGCACGAGCTCCCTCTGGCGCATCTCGGAGCTCCAGGTGCGCCAAGCGTACATGCCGCGATTCCATCTCAATGGCCAAGATGTTGCAACGCCGATTTGTCGATCCGGCGGCTTGGGCGATCTGCGTTCCGGCTGAAGCCGGGACTACAAAACGAAGAGTGGCTCCCTGCACGGCTCCGGGTTCTGAACGCCAATTTGTCGATCCGGCGGCTGCAGCGACCCGTTGCGGCTGAAGCCGGGACTGCAAAACGAAGAGCTGCTCCCTGCGCGGCTCCGGGTTCTGAACGCCGGTTTGTTGACCCGGTGACGCGGCGACCCGTTGCGGCTGAAGCCGGGACTGCCATGCGAAAAGCTGCACGGCCTCGCGACCCGGGGGGGCCCTTCCGCTCTAGCGGCTCGCCACGCGGTTCCGGGTTCTGTAGTCCCGGCTTCAGCCGGAATGATTGGGAGGCTTCGCAGGGGCGCGCAGATCAACCAATGAGCCGCCGCGCTTCGTCGAGGGCGTCGGCGACTTTCGAGACGTCCTTGCCGCCGCCGCGGGCGAAGTCGGGCTTGCCGCCGCCTTTGCCGCCGACGATGGGCGCGATGGTCTGGATGATCTTGCCGGCCTGCACGCGGGCCTGGTGCTCCTTGGCGACGTTGGCCAGCAGCGTGACGCTGCCGCCGCCGGTGGCGGCCAGGACGATGACGCCCGGGAACTGGCCCTTGAGCGCGTCGTTCACCGCCATGGCGTAGTCGGCATCGACCTCGCCGAGGTTGGCGATGAGGACGTTGTTGGCGGCGCTGGCGAGCAGGTCCTTGGCCTGGCCGGCGGCTTCGCGCTGCTGCGCGGCCTTGAGGGCCCTTTCCAGCTCCTTCTGCTGCGCCAGCAGGGCGTCGAGCTTCTTCTCGAGGTCGGCCGCGCCCTGGGCGCTGACCTTGCCGGCGAGCCGCTTGAGCAGGTCGGCGTCGGCGCGGGCGGCGCTGTAGGCTTCCAGGCCCGCAACGGCTTCCAGACGGCGCACGCCGGCGGCGACGGCGCCTTCGCCGGTCAGGCGGAACAGGCCGATCTCGCCGGTGAAGCGCGTGTGCGTGCCGCCGCAGAGCTCCATGCTGTAGCCGTTGAGCGCGTGCGCCTGGCCGCCGATCTGGACGACGCGGACGACTTCGGGATACTTCTCGCCGAACAGCTGCTGGATCGCCGGATTCGACTTCACTTCGGCGTAGGGCACCTCGCTCCAGGACACCGGCGCGTTCTCGACGATGCGCTCGTTGACGAGTTTTTCGATGTCGGCGAGCTGCGCGGGCGTCAGCGCGGCGCTGTTGAAGTCGAAGGTGAGCTTGTCCGGGCCGACGTTCGAGCCCTTCTGGGTGGCGTCCTGGCTGACGACCTCGTGCAGGGCCCAGTGCAGCAGGTGGGTGACGGTGTGGTGGCGTTCGATGGCGTGGCGGCGCGGGGCATCGACGGCCAGGCGGGCCGTGGCGCCGACGGCGGGCGCGTCCTCGCCGCCGAGGAAGTGCAGCCAGGTGTGGCCGACCTTGGTGGTGCTGGCGATCGGGAAGGCGTCGGCGCCGACGATGAGCTGGCCGCTGTCGCCGAGCTGGCCGCCCAT
>CAYYJK010000126.1:0-9860 GCA_964472185.1 uncultured Prosthecobacter sp. | reverse complement strand
AGGTCGATCTGCCGGCGCTGGCCGCGCTTGGGCGCGAGCACGGCGTCGAACGGCAGCTGATCCTGGCCTCGACCCACCACGAGCTCGTGCGGCAGTGGCGGGACCTGGCGCCGACCTCGCAGACCCTGCTCTGGATGGGCGGCAGCGAGCAGGCTTTGGCCCAGCGTCTCGAGGCCCTGCGCGCCACCGAGTTCGCCGGCGTGACCCAACTGCAGATCCACACGCGCCTCGGCCAGGGCGCGGATGGACGCGACCGCATCAGCCCGAGCGAGGCCTTCCTGCGCCGCGCCGGCGAGGAGATCAAAGCGCGCGGCATCCTGTTCCAGTCCCTGCCCTGGGACGGCCGCAAGGCCTCGGTCTACCGCCAGCTGCTCGACTGGGGCGTGGAATCCTTCGCCACCGACCATCCGGACGTCACCCTGCCGGTGATGCGCGCCCACCGCGCCGCGCGCGGCTTTCTGCGCAACGGCGTCACCGCCCACCGCGGCAGCAGCCTCGCCCACCCGGAAAACACCCTGGCCGCGTTCGAACACGCCCTCGCCCTGGGCGCCGACTGGATCGAACTCGACATCTTCACCACCCGCGACGGCCATCTGGTGGTGCATCACGATGTCAGCACCGGCCGCACTGCCGAGCGCGACCTGCGCATCGCCGACAGCACCCTGGCGGAACTGCGCGCGCTCGACGTCGCCCACCAGTTCCGCCGGCAGCACGGGCAGTCGCTGGCCGATTGCCCGCGCCGGCCCCTGCCGCTGCTGACCGAAGCGCTCGACCTGATCCAGGCGCAGACCCGAACCCGCCTGTCGATCCAGCCCAAGGACGACAGCGTCGACGCCGCTGTCGCGCTCATCCGTGCGCGCCGGGCCGAGCGCTGGTGCGGCTTCAACGACGGCAGCCTGCCGAAGATGCGCCGGGTCAAGGAGCTCGCGCCCGAGCTGACGGTGTTCTGGGACCGGCCGGCGGACTTCGAGCCGGCAACCGACCTGCCGATCGCGCTCGACCTCGGGTTCGAGGCGCTGGTCATCCATGACCGCGCCGTGACGGCGGCCCTCATCGCCCGGGTGCGGCAGGCGGGCCTGCAGATCGGCGCCTGGACCGTCAACGACCGCGTCCGGATGCGGGAACTGCTGGCCTGGGGCATCGACCGCCTGTACACCGACGACCCCGGCGCGCTGCTGGAGCTGCGCGCCGGCCGCTGATCCGCGCGCCTTCAGACCGCCTCGGCGGCGGCGCGGACGGCCTCCAGCTCCTCCCAGCGGGCATACAGCCGGCTGACCTCCGCCCGGGCCCGCTCCAGTTCGGCCATCAGACCCTCGGCTTCGGTGGAGCGGGTGACGTAGAACGCCGGATCGTTGAGCGTCGCGTCGAGCTCCGCCACACGCTCCTCGGCCGCCAGGATCGCCGCCTCCATGCCCTCGAGCTCGCGCACCTCCTTGAAGCTGAGCTTGCGCGGCCGGGTCTGGCTGCGCGCGGGCGCCGGCTTGTCGGCCTTCACCGGCGCGTTCCACAGCCGGTCGCGCGCCTCGCGCTCGCGCCGCTTTTCCAGGTAGTAGCTATAGTTGCCCTGCTGAACGTGCACGCCGCCGTCCTCGAACGCGATGATCTGGTCGCAGACGCGGTCGAGGAAGTAGCGGTCGTGGCTGACGACGATGGCGGTGCCGTCGAAGTCGCTCAGCGCCTCCTCGAGGATGCGCAGGCTCTGCAGGTCGAGGTCGTTGGTCGGTTCGTCGAGGACGATGACGTTGCCGCCGCGCTTGAGCACCTTGGCCAGCATGAGGCGGGCGCGCTCGCCGCCGGAGAGCCGGTCGACGCGCTCGTTGGTGCGGTCGTCGTTGAACAGGAAGCGGCGCAGGTAGGCGCGCGCGCTGATCTTCTGCTGGCCGAAAAAGACGGTGTCGTCCTGGTCGGCCACCTCCGCCAGCACGGTGCCGTCGCCGGAGAGCTGCATGCGCGTCTGGTCGATGTAGTTGAACACCACCTTCTTGCCCACCGTCGCCTTGCCGGCGTCGGGCGGACGCTGGCCCATGCAGATGCGCAGCAGCGTCGTTTTGCCGGCGCCGTTGCGGCCGACGATGCCGGTGCACTGGCCCGGTTTGAAGCTCGCGGTGAGGCCCTTGAACAGCCAGCGTTCGCCGGCGTCGGTGTCGACCTTGGCGCCGACGTCCTCGAGGTTGACGGCGATGTCGCCGAGCTCGGCCGGCGGCGGCAGCAGCAGGTCCATCTCGCGCTCCTCAGGCGGCGCTTCCTGCCCCTCGACCTTGTAGAACATCTCCAGGCGGTGCCGGCTCTTGGTCGTGCGCGCCTTCACCCCGGCGCGCACCCACTCCAACTCGGTGCGCAGGAAGCGCTGCCGCCGCCGTTCCGTCTGCTCGGCGATCTGCTGGCGCGCCGCCTTGCTCTCCAGGAAGGCGGTGTAGTTGCCCGGGTGCGAGTAGCAGCGGCCGTCGGCCAGCTCCAGGATGCGCGTGGCGATGACGTCGAGGAAGTAGCGGTCGTGGGTGACGAAGATCACGGCGCCGGGGAAGGCGCGCAGGCAGTCCTCCAGCCAGCGGATGGAGTCGGCGTCGAGGTGGTTGGTCGGTTCGTCAAGCAGCAGCAGGTCCGGCTGGCCGACCAGGGCGCGGCAGAGCGCCACGCGCCGCTTTTCACCGCCGGACAGCGGTCCGACCGGCGCGTCCAGAGGCGGCGCCGCCAGAGCGGTGGCGGTGGCGCGGATGCGCGCGTCGAGGTTCCAGCCATCGGCGGCCTCGATCTGGTGCAGCAGCTCCGCCAGTTCCGCCTCGCTGCCCTGCCCGGCCTCGTAGCGGCGGATCCAGCCCGTCAGATCCGCCGCGCCGGCCTGGATGTTTTCCAGGACGCTGCGGGCGCCGTCGAGCTCGAACTCCTGTGGCAGGTAACCCAGACGCAGACCGCGGCGCCGGGACAGTTCGCCGGAATCGGCGTTCTCGACGCCGGCGAGGATCTTCAGCAGGCTGGTCTTGCCGCAGCCGTTGCGGCCGACCAGACCGACCTTTTCGCCGGCCGCCACCGCCAGCGTGACGCCCTCAAGCAGGCGCTGGTTGCCGTAGGAAAGCGTGAGGTCGGTGGCGGAAAGCAGGGCGGCGGTCGGGGGCGGCATGGGGACGCCAGACATACCGCACGGCGGCGGCGATGCCAGAAGGAATGCTCAGGCGGCCTGATGCCGGGCCAGCCAGCTGCGGCAGTTCTCCTCGCCCATGTACTTGGCCAGCAGGCGGCGGTCCGTCTCGGTGAGGTCGACCAGGATCAGGCCGTCGATGACCGAGGCGAAATCCTTGTCGACGTTGAAGCTCAGGATGGTGCCGTTGAGGCGCAGGTAGTGCTTGAGCAGCACCGGAATGCCCTTGCCGTCGGTCTCGACGCTGGAGATGAGAGCCGAGCAGTCGTCGACGTCGCGCAGGTTGGCGCTGATGAACTCGCGCATGAGGCGGCGGTTGCGCAGGTAGCGGAACGGGTTGCGCGGCTTGACGAAGCTGGCGAGGTCCTCGTGCAGGCAGTTGCCCTGCAGGAACTCGACCATCATCTTGCGGCTGAGCGAGTCGTAGTCGCGGCTGATGCTGACCGGGCCGAACAGCTTGCGGTAGCCGGGGTTGCGCACCATCCAGTGGGCGATGCCCTTCCAGAGCAGCGGCAGCGAGGCGAGGTTGCGCTGGTAGTCCTTGGTGATGAAGCTGCGGCCCATCTCGACGGCGCTTTCCAGATGCGCCAGGAAGGGCTTTTCGAAGTGGAACAGCGTGCTCGTGTACAGGCCCTTCGGGCCGTACTCGCGCAGGATGATGTCGGCGCGGCCCAGGCGGTAGGCGCCGGCGACGCGCTGCCGCTCCTCGTCCCACAGGAACAGGTGCTCGTAGTAGCGGTCGTAGCGGTCGAGGTCGATGTCGTTGCCGGTGCCCTCGCCGACGGCGCGGAAGGTCAGCTCGCGCAGCCGGCCGATCTCCTGCAGCAGGTCGGGGATCTCGTGCGAGTGCGCCGCGAAGACGCTCAGGCCGCCCTGACCGACCAGACGGGCGCCACGCGCGCGCAGGGCTTCGACCTCGCTGAGCATGCGCGCCTGATGTCCGGCCTCGCGGACGACCTCGCGCAGCGCCGGTCCGGCCACCGCCGGCGCCTCCTCGGCCGGGCCGCCCCGGCGCCGGCTGGCGAGCACGACCGTGTGAATGCGCAGGAAGCGGGTCAGCGCCTCGTCGTCCTCGAACTTGCGCAGCTTGGCGAACGGAATCGGCGAACCGACGCGCATCTCGACGCGGCGGCCGCGCTGGTTGCAGAACTCGCGCAGGAGCAGGCCGGTGCGCAGGCGCGGATGCACCAGGCCGGCCGCGTGAAACAGCGCGCTGTTGCTGCCCGGAAAGTACACCGGGAGCACGGTGGCCTGGGTGCGCCGGACCAGCGAGCCGACGTGCGAGCTCCAGACCGGTTCCTCGACGCCGCTGCCGGGCCGGTAGCTGGCCACTTCGCCGGCCGGAAACACGACGAGCGCGCCGCCGCCGCGCAGGTGGCGCAGGGCCTCCTTCATGGCGGCGACATTGCCCTTGGCCGCCTCCTGGCCGCCGAAGGGATTGACGGCGATGATGTGCGGGCGCAGCTCCGGCAGCACGCCCAGCATCGAATTGGTCATCACCTTCAGGTCGGGCCGCTGGCGGGCAATGTACTGCGCAAGCAGCACCGGGTCGATGATGCCGAACGGATGGTTGGCCACGACCATCAGCGGGCCCGTCCGCGGAAACTCGAAATCGGGCGACGCGTCGACCTCGGCGTGCGTGTCCATGGCCTGCAGCACGGCGTCGAACCAGGCGAAGCAGCCCGGCCCCGCGGGATGGCTGGCATGCAGCCGGCTGGAACGCCGGTAGATCGCGTCAAAACCGCGCAACCCGAGCGCACGGTCGGCCAAGCCGCCGAGCACGCGATACACTCCGCGCTGAAGCGGAGTTTGAAGATGGTCGCGCAAATCGATGATCATGCCGGGCGGGCGCGCACCCTCCATCGACCGGCGCCGCGTGCAAGCGCGGAGATGGTGTCTTTGCCGTCACCGCTCAGGCGGCTCCGTGCAGCGCTTCGCGGATGCGCATCGACCAGTCCTGGGCGACCAGGCGATAGCTGGCGCGCCCCTCCTCGTGGTACATGATGCCGCGCGAGACGTTGACCAGCAGCGGCGCCTGGCGCTGGCTGCCCCGCAGCGCCTTCAAATCGCCGCCCTGGGCGCCGAGGCCGGGAATCAGCAGCGGCACATCCGGCGTGCGCGCCAGCACGCTTTCCGCCGCGTTGGTCAAACCGACCACCAGACCGGCCTGCGGGCTGACACGGGTCATGTCGGCGACCAGTTCGAAGACCCGGCGTTCGCCCACCGGCTGCAGCTCGATGTCGGCGGCGCCCTTGTTGGAGGTGACGCCGAGCAGATACAGGCCCTTGTCGGGGTACTTGAGAAAGGGCTCCAGCGTGTCACTGCCCATGTAGGCGTTCAGCGTCACGGCATCGACTCCGTAAAATTCGAAAGCGGCCTTGGCATAATACGCCTGCGTTTCCCCGATGTCCCCGCGCTTAACGTCAAAGATTACGGGAATCTCTTTCGGGATTTCCTTGAGGATCTGCGCCAGCATTCGCATACCCGGCCACCCGTGTGCCTCGTAATAGGCCGAGTTAGGCTTGAACGCGGCGGCAAACGGCGCGGTCTCCTCAATCACTTTGAGGATAAAGCGTTTAGCTGCCTCATCGGGTTTGTCGGTGCGCACGTCCAAACCCACGCAGAGGTTCGAACCGGTGGCGGCAATGCGTTTTTCAAGTTTTTCGCGGAAACTCATCCTGTCTAACATGGGAAGGACCTGCGAGTTTGGCAAATGGTTGCAGGCGGGTTTTCTCCGCGCTAGGGAGGGGCCATGAGTTCCCCCCTTGTCGGCATCATCATGGGCTCCAGCTCCGACTGGCCCACCCTGGAGCACGCAGCCCGGGTCCTCGAGCAGTTCGGCGTGCCCTTCGAAAAGAAGGTGGTGAGCGCCCACCGCACCCCGGGCCTGCTCTATGAGTACGCCACGCAGGCCGAGGGCCGCGGCCTGAAATGCATCATCGCCGGCGCCGGTGGCGCGGCCCACCTGCCGGGCATGACCGCCAGCATGACCCCCCTGCCCGTCCTCGGCGTGCCCGTGCAGAGCCGGGCGCTCAACGGCGTCGACAGCCTCTACTCCATCGTCCAGATGCCCGGCGGCATCCCGGTCGCCACCTTCGCCATCGGCAACGCCGGCGCCCTCAATGCCGGCCTGTTCGCCATCGCCATGCTGGCGACCGAGCAGCCCGAACTGGCCGCCCAGCTCAAGGCCTACCGCGAACGGCAGACCGCCAAGGTCCTGGAAAGCCAGGCCGAACTGGAACGCCCGGCCCAGCCCTGACCATGCCCGACACTGCCTTCCCCCCTCCGGCCACCCTCGGCATCCTCGGCGGCGGCCAGCTCGGCCGCATGCTCGCCCTCGAAGCCCGCCGCTGCGGCTACCGCACCGTCATCCTGACCGACGAACCCGCCGGCTGCCCGGCCGGCCAGGTGGCGGACCAGGAGATCAACGCCGGCTACACGGATCCGGCCGCCCTGGAGCGCTTCCTGGCCCAGGTCGACGTCGTCACCGCCGAGTTCGAAAACATCCCGGACGCCTGCCTGCAGGCCGTCGAGGCGGTGAAGCCGCTGCGCCCGAGCCGGCACGCCATCCACACCACCCAGCACCGCGAGCGCGAAAAGCTGTTCCTGCGCGAGCAGGGCATCGCCTGCGCCGAATTCCGCATCGTCGAAAGCCTGGCCGGGCTGCAGACCGCCGTGGCCGAACTCGGCCGGCCCTGCGTCATCAAGACCGCCGCCTTCGGCTACGACGGCAAGGGCCAGGCCAAGGTCGAGGCCGGCACCGACCTGGCGGCGGCTTGGCAGGCCTTCGAAGGCCATCACGCCGTGGTCGAGCAGTGGGTGCCCTTCATCTGCGAGGTGTCCGTGGTCGGCGCCCGCGGTCTCGACGGCCGCATGGCCGTGCACGGCGTGGTGGAGAACCAGCACGCCCACCACATCCTCGACGTTACCCTCGCCCCGGCGCGCTGCACGCCGGAGGTGGAGGAACAGGCCCTCGAGCTCTGGGAAGCCGTCGCTGCCGGGCTCGACTACGTCGGCACCCTGGCCGTGGAGATGTTCGTCACCGCCGACGGCCGCGTCCTGGTCAACGAGATCGCCCCGCGCCCGCACAACAGCGGCCACTACACGATCGACGCCTGCCGCACCAACCAGTTCCAGCAGCAGCTGCGCGCCGTCTGCGGCCTGCCGCTCGGCGACCCGACCCAGCACACGCCGGCGGTCATGGTCAACCTGCTCGGCGACGTCTGGCCGGCGGCCGAGGTGCCGCCGGACTGGACGCCGGTGATCGGCCACCCGCGCGCCAAGCTGCACCTCTACGGCAAGGCCAGCGCCCGCCCGAAGCGCAAGATGGGCCACTTCACCGTGCTCGGCGACACGCTCGACGAGGCGCTGGAGTCCGTGCAGATGATCCGCGCCGCCCTCTGAGCGGCGGCGCAAAAAAACCCGCCCGGATCCGGGCGGGTTTTTCGTGGGGCGGGCTGGGCTTCAGCCGACGATAATGCCCTTGGCCTTGCGCTCCTTCTCGCGCTCGAGCAGCGGGATTTTCTCGCCGGTCTCCAGCAGCGGCACGCCCAGGTCGCCGATCTTGGCGAAGCTGAGGCCCTCGAAGGCCTTCACCTCGGCGGCCAGAGCGCGGAACACGTCCTCGATGCTGTGCAGGCCGTTGGAACCGCCGCAGGCCACCACGAGGTCGCGCAGGATCTCCCAGGTGTCGCGGGCGTTGCCCGGCGCCTCGACCGCCTTGTTCAGGCGCTGCAGGCGGCCGGTGACGTTGATCATGCTGCCGCGCTTCTCGGCGTAGGTGGTGCCGGCCAGCACGACGTCGGACAGCTCGGCGCCGGCATTGGCCAGCACGTGCAGGCTGGCCACAAAGCCCACCTTCTCGAGATCGCGGCGCTCGAAGCCGGCCTTGAGCAGGTTTTCGCCGAGGGCGAGCACCGCGCGCAGGCGGCCGCGGCTCATCAGCTCGGTGATGCCGGCCAGGCGCTGGCCGGGCTCGATGCCAAGGATCGTGCGCACGCCCTGACTGTTCGGATTGAGGTCGTCGGCGCGCAGGTAGTTGTCGGCGCCGCCGGTGCGCGGGATGACGTCGACGTTCTCGGTGCCGAGCAGGCGGGCGAGCTGGCGGACGAAGAACAGCTCCTCGTTGGTCATGCGCGCGCTGGCGATGATCGCCACTTCCTCGCCCTTGAGGCCGGAGAGCGCCGTCGCCACGGTCTGCACGGCCTTCTTCCAGGCCGCCACCTCATGGCGGTCGCCGGCCTTGAGCATCGGGTCGGTGAGGCGGAACTCGCTGTTGACAAAGTGGAAGTCCAGACGGCCCTGGTCGCACATCCAGGTCGAGTTGACCTCGTTGTTGTCGCGCGGGGTCTGGCGGTAGATGGTGTTGCCGCGGGCGCCGATCTCCAGGTTGCAGCCGCGGCCGCAGCCGGTGCAGACGCTGTTGGTCTCGGTCAGGAACCAGACGCGCTGCTGGAAGCGGAAGTCGGTCGAGGTCAGCGCGCCGACCGGGCAGATGTCGACGGTGTTGAGCGAGTAGTTGTTCTCCAGGCGCTTGCCCGGGTGCACCGCCAGCGTCGTGTAGCTGCCGCGCTCGGTGAAGCCGAGCACCGGATCGTCGGCGATCTCGGCGGTGAAGCGGATGCAGCGGCTGCACATGATGCAGCGCTCGTCGTCCAGGCGCACGCGCGGGCCGATGTCGACGTTCTTCGGCTTCTTGACCTTGTTCTCGCGGAAGCGGCTCTCGCCCTTGCCGTGCTCGACGCTGAACTCCTGCAGGCGGCACTCGCCCGCCTGGTCGCAGATCGGACAGTCGAGCGGGTGGTTGATGAGCAGGAACTCCATCACGCCCTTGCGGCACTCCTGCGTCAGCACGGAGTCGGTGCGGATGCCCATGCCCTCGGCGACGGTGTTGGCGCAGGCGATCACCGGGCGCGGCATCCAGCCGATCTTCGGCATGCCGTGCTCGTCCTTTTCCGGCTCCTGGCCGGGCGCCGGGCGCGGCGGCATGCCCATTTCGACCAGGCACATGCGGCAGTTGCCCGGGCTGGAAAGCTTCGGGTGGTAGCAGTAGTGCGGCACGTCCTTCTGCACCTGCCGGCAGGCCTCGATCATGCGCGTGCCCTTGGGGAACTTGTGCCAGACGCCGTCGATTTGCACATTCACCAAATCAACAGGCGGAGGCGCAGTGGCGGTAGCGGCGGCGGGGGCGGACATGATGGGTGACAAGGGGAAGCTTCCGCGGATTATCGGAGTCGCTGAGGGAGCGGCAACCCGAATTTGTGAAAAATTTCACAAGCTCGCAGCGGCGGCGCCGTCCCGGCCCAAGACCGGCATTGCGCCCGCGCGCTTTGTGGGCGTTGGTCGGAACCGGAACCC
This sequence comes from uncultured Prosthecobacter sp., assembly GCA_964472185.1. Taxonomy (GTDB): domain Bacteria; phylum Verrucomicrobiota; class Verrucomicrobiia; order Verrucomicrobiales; family Verrucomicrobiaceae; genus Prosthecobacter. The sequence continues at coordinate 367 of CAYYJK010000126.1, read as the reverse complement.
CTGCGCCCGCCATGCCCATCTACGAGTTCTACTGCCCGGACAACCACACCGTCTATCAGTTCCTCGCCCGCAGCCTGGCCCACCAGGGGCGCATTCCGCGCTGCCCGGACGATCCGGCCTACACCCTGCAGAAGCAGATCAGCCGCTTCGCCATCGTCGGCAAGGCGCGCGAGCCGACCGAGGGCGACCCGTTTGCCGGCCTCGACGACCGCCAGATGGAGGCGCTGATGAGCGAGGTCGAGCAGGACATGGCCGGCCTCGACGAAACCGGCCCCGATCCGCGCCAGATGGGCCGCGTGCTGCGCAAGATGAGCGACCTCATGGGCGGCAAGGCGCCGCCGGAGCTGCGCGAGGCCGTGCGGCGCCT
>CAYYJK010000125.1:0-9899 GCA_964472185.1 uncultured Prosthecobacter sp. | reverse complement strand
GTTGTTCCTGCTGCTGGCCGACGCGCCGTCGACGCAGGCCGCCGCAGAGCGGCCGCGCAGCGCTTGGCCCGCACCGTTCCGGCTCAGGGCCGGAACACCTTGTCCTGGGCGTTGCCGCCGCTGATCAGGTAGGCTAGCAGGTCGAGCAGTTCGTCCTGGTTGAGGGCGTTGATCAGGCCCGGCGGCATCATCGACACCTTGCGCGTCTCCTTGCGGGCGATGTCCTTCTCGTCGATCGCCAGCTGGTCGTTCGGCGCAAACGGGTTGGCCATGACGAAGACCTTGCCGTTCTCCTCGACGACGATGCGGCCGAGGATGGTGCTGCCGTCCTTCTTGACGATCTCATGGCTGTCGTACTGGTCGGAGATGACCTTGCTGGGATCGACGATGTTCTCCATCAGGTCGCGCATCGTGTAGCGGTTGCCGCTGCCGGTCAGGTCGGGGCCGATGCTGCCGCCGTCGCCGTTGAAGCGGTGGCAGGTGGCGCACATGACGCTGCGGTACATGGCCTCGCCGTTGGCGAAGTTGCGCCCCTTCAGGCCGCCAGCGGTCAGCGCCACCACCTCGTCGACCGACCAGGCGCGGCCCGGCCCCTTGGGCGCGACGTAGTTGGGGATGTCGCTGCCTTCGACCTTGTTGCTGAGCGCTTCCAGTTCGGCGCGCTCGGCCTCCGGCACGAAGCGGGCCATCGCCTCCTTGCGGATGTTCTCGATGAAGCCCTTGAAGCTGTTGCCGCCCTTCCAGGTGCGGGCGCGCGGGAACCAGGAGAAGAAGGTGCGGCGCAGTTCCGGCGTCCAGCCGGCGCTGGCGTTGCGCAGCGCGAACATGTAGGCGATCTGCTGGGCGTTCGGCCGGCTGCCGGCGGCGGCGCGCGCGGCGTTGGCGTAGCCGTCGTTGCGGCTGAGCACGGCGTCCGAGGCCACCGCCTGGAAATCGTCCTTGGCCGTGGCCATCAGCGCCAGCGTCTTCGACGGCGCCTTCGGCGAGTCGAGCGCGATCAGCAGCTGGCAGAGTTCGCGGTTGAGCATCGGGTCCTCGGCCGGGTAATGGGCGTCGAGCTTCTCCGCCACGGCCGCGCAGGTCGCCTCGTCCGGCTTGCCCAGGCGGATGAGCACGAGCTGCAGCGCGCGCAGGGCGCCCAGCTTCTGCGGCAGCGACAGCGTGGCGCCTTCCAGACGGCCGAGCGCTTCGAGCAGGCGGGCCTGCAAGGCCGTTTGGTCGGCCGCAACCGGCCCGATGCCGGGCGAGGAGCTGCCGGCGGCCGGCTTGCCCGCCGGGGCGGCGCCTTTGGCGCCGTTGACGCGCGCCAAGGCCACCACAGCCTCGATCAGCGCCATCGGCTGGGTTTCGTTGAGCGCCTTCTCGCGCCACAGCTCCTGCGGCAGGCGCTCGATGGCGACGCGCGCGGCGTAGCGGACGTGGCGGTCGCTGTGGCTGAGGTAGGGCCAGGCCGCCGCCAGAATCTTGTGCGGATCGCCGCCGTCCTGATGCAGGGCCTCCAGAGTGTGGCGCATGCGGCTCTCCTCATCCTGCGGCAGCGCCGCCACCGGCGCGGTCGACTCGTCGCCGACGTAGCTGACGCGGTACACCCCCGACTGGGTGCGGCGGCCGCCGACGGCGAAGTACATGGCGCCGTCCTGCGGATGGATGAGGACGTCGGTGAGCGGCAGCGGCTTGCCGAAGACGAACTCCTCCTTTTCCGCCAGGAAGCTGCCGCCCTTGGGCTGCAGGTGGATGGCCCACATGGTGCCGTAGGTCCAGTCGTTGACGAACACCGCGCGCTGGTACTTGGCCGGGAACTTGGCGCCCTGGCCGCTGACCACGCCGGTGGGGCTGCCCGGGCCGATGTCGAGCGTCGTCGGCAGCGAGTCCGGGTAGTACTGCGGCCACTTGCCGCTGCCGCTGCGCCAGCCGTAGTCGGCGCCGCTCACGCAGTGGTTGACCCGGGTCGGCCGGTACCAGGGCGAACCGATGTCCCACTCCATGTCGGCGTCGTAGGTGAACAGCTCGCCGCTCAGGTCGAAGGCGATGTCGAACTGGTTGCGGAAGCCGTAGCAGAACAGCTCCACGTCCTTGCCGTCGGGCGTCATGCTGCAGACGAAGCCGCCTGGCGCCAGCTTGCCGCGGGCATGGCCGTTGGCGTCCCACATGCGCGGCAGGATGTGATCCTCGTCCCACAGCCGGGCCGGCCGGCTCTTCGCCAGCTCCTGCGGCAGGTCGGCGTGGTTGCCGGCGTTGAAGTAGATGCGCTGGCCGTCCGGACTGACCACCATGCTGTGCAGGCCGTGCTCGCCGCCGCCGGCCATGGTCACCAGCTTCTCGGTCCGGTCGTACTGGTCGTCGCCGTCGGTGTCGCGCAGGCGGTACAGGCCGTTGTCCTTGCCGTTTTCATTGACCATCACGTACAGGCTGTCGAAGGCGTACAGCAGGCCGTGCGCCTTGCCGAAGTCGCCCTTCAGCTTCTCCGGCTGGAGCCGTTCGGTCTTGCCCAGCGGCGGCACCGCCATGCGGTACAGGCTGCCATACTGGTCGCAGGCGATCAGGCGGCCCTTGGCGTCGGTGGTCAGCGCCACCCAGGACCCCTGCTCCTCCTTGGGCACCGTGTACAGCAGTTCGACCTTGAAGCCCTTCGGCACCGTCACCTCCTCGGCGGCCACCACCGTCGCCGGCCCGCCGCCCGTCCCGATCTTGCCGTCGAACACCTTGCCCCAGGGGCCGGCGCCATACTTGTGGATGACCACCGCCGGTTTCCACTCGGCCTTGCCGGTCGGCGTCGCCTCCCAGTCGGCGCCGGTCTCGATGACCTGCACGCCGCCCTGCTGCTTGGCCAGCTCCAGCTTGGCGATCAGCGCCGCCGCGCCGCCCTTGTTGGTGGCGCGCACCTCGAGCAGGTTGCTGCCGCCCAGCTCCAGGAACTTGAGCACGTCCACCCGGATCGGCTGCTGCCAGTCGGCGTTCACCGCCACCTGCTTGCCGTTGAGCAGCACCGTCGCGCCGTTGTCGCAGGTCAGGCTCAGGGTCGCCGCCTTGGGCGTCAGCTTGAGGTCGAAGCGTTTGCGGAACGTGGCCTGCTCATCGTTTTTCGCCTTGGGCGAGGTCCAGATCCACTGGGGTTCGGCGTGCAGCAGGCCGGCGGTCAGAAACACCAGGGCGAGGAGGGGGCGGAAACGGGCCAAAAGATTCATGGGAAGCGAACTGTTTCCAACGCCGGCCGGCCGGCCGATCTTGCCGCCGCCGCACCGCGGCTGTCGCAGAACGCCGGGAATGCCACCAGCCCGCAATCCGGCGTCGCTGCCCGTTGCCCCGGCCGACCGCTCATTGCACGGGGCTCACGCCAAGGGAGGCTGGCAAGAGGCGGTTGAACCCGTCCTATCCTCTCGTTTTCCGTTGTCCAAGATCGGGGAAGCTGACACCTCAACACGCACCAGTTTTGAAGCATCGAGGACGCGCGGAAAAGCTTGAAGAATGGCGCATGGACTACAACCATAAACGTCCGCACAGCGCCCTTGCAAACTTGGGTAGCAGGTCATTTTTGAGGTGGACGAATGTGAGGTCAGTGCTCGATGTTGAACTCGGTCCGCAACCTGTTCCACCGCTCCGTGTAAGCCGGATTCAGCTTGCGATAGATCTTGGAGTCCAAGAGGATTGCCGCCTCCTCCTTGGCGCATTCGTAGTCAACATGGGCCGACAAGCCGATTGCTAAGGCGTGCGGGTCGTCAAGGTTTGCGGATGTGCGGAAGAGATTTATTAGGGCATCGTGCGCCCGCTGGGCTTTGGCGGAGTAGCGCATCATAGCGTAGAGGCTCCCGGCGAGTTCTCCTGAAAACAGCGTTTGAGCAGCTACCGTTACGACATTCGAATCAGTCTTCCAGTAGCTGACATACGCAATAAACACGACTCCGAAGCTCACGAATTTAAAAAATGCTGCTGTGACCATTTCCCGGAGGATTTCTTTCGTCAGCCCTGCGTTTTCGCAGGTGGTGGCAAGCAACCTCCGCAGACCGGGGCCAAGCGCACTGTTGTAATAGCCATCCCTAACAGGATGCTCGCAGGCCACGCCAAACGCGTCAGCAAACTGGGCTGTCCGCTGCGCGGTGTTGCCGTCATTGATGAGGCATCGCGACCGAATAGATACGAGAACGCTTCCGATTACCAACAGGCACAGCAGCACAACGAAGAACTGCACAACCTTAGCATCCTTCAGGAAGATCAGTCCAAAGGACAGGAAGGTGTTGAGCGCGAAAATCCAGGATCCTGCCTGTTGCCATTTTGCGGCCTTCTGGTAGCATTTAGGAGCATTCATTCTAGTTGTCTTGGGCCCGAAACGGAGGCGTCGGCATGAAGCTACAGGCGAGATCTTTAGCCAAAGACGATGTGATTGCGCTGTTAGGGTAAGCGGTAAGAACCAGCGACGGGATGTAACGCTGCATGATGTCCGAAGACGTGCAGCCGTATTTCCGCATCTTCGACTCGCCCAGCAATTCGGAGATGGTTGCGATATCGGTTTCGCTGAGACCTGAGCCTCCTAGCTGCTGTTTGAGCAAATGGCGGCGGAGGTCGTCGTTGGGACGGGTGAATTCGAAGATGGCGGCGGCACGCCGTTGGATCGCCGGATCGAGTGCCGCTAGGCGATTGGTGCACATGATGACTAGACAGAGGGATTTTGACGCGGCGATGTCGTCGATCCCACGAATGAGTGCATTCACCCCCGCGCGGTCCTCGTGGTGCATCTGTGCCAGCTCCCGCGACTGCGCGAGGGCGTCCGCTTCGTCGATGAGAAGGACAGATGCTGCATGGGGTTTCTTGCCATTCAGCTTGGGCGCTCGGTCCCGCAGGGTCTTGAAGGCTCCGGAAATCAGCTGTGTCATCTCGCCGACGGTCCCTTGTCCGCGGGTCCGCAAACTCAAGGGGAACAGTTCGATGTCGAGCTTCGCATCGCGGGCGATCCTATCGGCAAAGGTTGTGGCCAGTTCGGTTTTGCCGGTGCCGACGTCTCCGGCAAAGATGAATAGCGGCGGACGCCGCAGCAAAAGCTGAACAGCGGGAATCAGTCCACCGTGATGCTTCTTGCTCCACTCTTCAATCAGATCGGGACGGAGCAGCACCTGCGCTTCCTTCCCCAGCCGTTCCTTGATTGCGTCTAAGCCGACGAGGGCGTCGTAACGCGCCTTCATGTCGGGATCGGGGAATGTGAAAACTTCGTCAAAATGGTTTGCCTGCATAGTTCAATAAGGTCGAAATGTCTTCCGCTGGAGGGCCACGCCATCCTTCGTGTAGCTCAGGTCACTGACCCAATAGCCATTGCCATCAACTGGCGGCGATCCGCTGGAGCGAATGATGGGCGATAGATTGTTAAACGCGTCCCGCTCTGTTTGCGAGAGGCTCCACCATTTCGCGGAGCGGTGAATGAAATTGAAGAAGTCCGAACCCGAAACCGAGCCGTTGTAGATTTTTCCAGGACGATCGTCGGAGGCGACCAACTGCCCTTCTGCTACTTTGTAATAGAAGGACAGGACGCGCTTGCCCTCTTTTTCGAAGCCAAACTCGTAGTCTTCAATGTAGCCATCTTTGAGGAGTAGAGCGAGTTCGGTCCCGTAGTCGTTGATCTTGCTCTCGGATGGTTGGCCGTGCGTCTGCGAACAGCGGCGCATGTCAGCCGTTACTTTCGAGGCTAGGTACTTGGCGCTGGTGAGCGAGAAGGTCTCGGTCACGCTGCGGGTCATGGTGAAGCTCATGGGTCGGTCGATTTAAGCGTTGAAGGTGGGACCCATCAGATCCTTCCATGCCGAGACTGCATCCTGCTTGGTCTGGCATGATTTCGCCCAAGAAAGGATGTCGAGCGCTTCGGTGGAAGCGCTCACAATCGCTTGACGGCTGGCCTCCGTGAGCACTGCAGCGACGTTGTTGTCGCTGGAGACCGGATCGAGGATCTCGATTGGTGCGGAACTGCGTGGGGGCAAGCTGGCCAATGAGTAGTTGTCAGAGAATGCGATTCTTTCCCGAAGGCCCGTTCGCTGGATGTAGAGAAAGAAACTTTCGAGACCGGAGTAATGATCGTCCAATTGGGCTCCTTCATCCGCGACCTTCGCCATAATAAGCTCGATCATGAACGATTTGAGTTCAAAGCCGCTAGTGTCAGATCGCCGTTGTTTGGCCCACCATTTTAGCAGACGAACGACCTGCGCGAATGTGCCAGGGTTAGCATCCTTCCTGCGATTAATAAAATCCAAGTGCATCGGAATGCTAGTCAGCACTCGATCTTGTCCGTAGCGGGTCCAAAGGAAGCCACGCCAACCCGGATCACCATCGTAGAGAATCGGCGTGATCTCCACGTCAAGGCCCGTACCCTTGAACGAGATTACAACACAAGGCTCGTCGATGTAGATGTTTTCGAAAGGTATCTGATGATAGGTTTTCCTCAGCCGCTCGGCGAGCCAAGTGAGGAGATCCCCGAGCTTATGGGGGGCTTGGTCACTTGCCACGTAGATGCCGACATCAATGTCGTTCAGCGTTTTCAAAGCGGTACGTTTGGCAAGACTTCCAGAGAGGAGCATTTTTTTAAGGCCAAAATCTGGATTCTCGCTGAGATAGGTCTCCAGACGCTCGCGAAGCGTGCGAACTTGGGCGCGGTAGGCCTTTGCGGTATCTGACGGGAGATTCACTCTGCCGTCGGCGAAATCCTGAACATGGTCATGGGTAACTTCTGGGCTGGAAAAATCAAAAGATGTCGGCATTTTGTATCTTTTTAAGAGGGCCTGTAGGATGCGGCAACGCTTAAGCAGAAATCGCGCCATTCTTGATCCTTCACTCTAACACATGGGAGGCACAAAATCAGATTTTGCATCCAAGCAGTTGGTTTTCATGCTTATATGATTCTCGCTTTCTAGTGATTTCTCTCTTGAAATGATGGCGTGAAGCTTCTGAGAAAGTTCTTGCCTGCGCGACGTTTTGTCATTAACGCGCCAGATTGGCTCGATCTTTGTGCGTCAAATTGTCTCTTTTTGGGTAAATTGTGGCGTGATTAGTATCGACGGTGGCATGGTTGTCGGGGCTGGTTGGTGATCATTGCACCAAGCTCGGCTGCCCTCGCGCATCCCCGTTATGATTTGCACCCATGAGGGAACGTGAATGTGCGTGCCTTCATCGGAGACCTCCGGAATGGCACGAATGGCTCCACACTAATACGAAGCCTTGAGCCACGGTCGGATTCTGCAGGAACACGAACAGGTCTGCTCGCTGATGCCGTGCCTGCGCACGAGTTCGGCCAGCCTCATGCCGACCTCAACCTTCTGCACCAATGGCGAGGATCTGCTCTTCTTTGCATCGACTGCGTTTCATGGGGCTGAGGTGTTCTACCCCCATCCCTTTTCCCTCACTCAAGCCGCTCCAGCTTCAGGGGGGGCAGGTCATAGCCTCGCCTACGGCTCTGGTGCTCACGCGATACTAAAGACAGTGCTGCGGTTCGCGGATACCCCGGAGCGCGCAAACTGTGGTCCGCTGAGTCCCGACCGCTCAAACTTAGCCAGCACCGCCTGGCGCAGCGCCACCGTGCTGCACACCCGGCCACGGTGGTCCGTCTTGAGGGGGCCTGAACTGCAATCTGTTTTCACCATCCGTCATAGCGTTATGATCTATAGAGCATAGCTTTCCCACCTACCAATTCGCTTTGACGACATTCCCAATAAACAACATCATTATTGACGCCAAGGCAGTGATGGTACTTATAGTATATATCTTAACAAGAAAAGGGTTACCCTTCAAGGTTTCTTTGTGATCGCGTTTACCGAAAGTAAAGAAATGCAAATCAGATAAATTATTACGCTCAAAGTACTCCTTTTGCAGAAGATACCATGAAATACCCGATGCGGGTGCCGATATTACAAATATAATAATGAGAATGTAGTTTATGGCCATGGAAAAATTTTTTGAATATACACTTTGTTAACACTGTATCCAGGACGCCCAATGCCGAAACCGGATGGCTTGAAAAAATACGTCTTTCTTTTACGAAATGGACAGCAGCCATGCAAGAGCAAGTTGGCCGACCGGAGTTCGGGATCCGGAAATCGGAGGGGGAGGCCTGCGCGCGTGGCAGGAGCAGTTTCACCCCCGCCCTCCAGACCGGCTAAAGCCGGGACTACAGTACACCATCCCAGCCAAGAGCCGCAGGCGCATCCCCATCAACGCCGCCCTCTGCCATCCACGATTCGGACCGGCTGAAGCCGGGACTGCAGAACCCGGAGGCGGTAGGGTGCCGCTGCGTCGGCGCCGTGGATGAACGTGAGGAAGCTCGTTGGGCGGAAGCACTTCGCAGACCCAAAGGCGGACGCGCGGCCGCGCGTCCCGACCCGGCGCATCTCCATCAACGATCACCCCCCCGCGATCAACTTCATCTGAGCGGCTGGCCGACTCATCCCCCGCCCTGCGAAGGCGCTGCCTCGCTGTCCAGCCCGTACTCCGCGGCGCAGCAGGCGCCAAAGGCGCTGCAGCCGTCCAGACACAGCCACCGGCCCGCTGGGCAGGACGCGGCTCCGTCCAGACTGCCAGCGCGCCGCGGTTTTTTCCGCAAAAGGCGGCCCCTTATTTGCGTTAATGCGCAATTAGCCTTATTGGCGAGCCGCCCATATGCCCTTGTTTGCTGTTCCCCCGCCCTGCCGGCGCTTCTGGCGCCGGTCGGCGCTCGTCTGCGGTCTCGCCTGGATCGCGGGCGGGGCCTTGGCCGGGCCTGTGGCATCGGTCACGCCGCCGGCCGCGACGCTGCCGGTGCTGCCGGCGGCCCCGTCCTGGAGCGATCGGGTCGAGAACGCCGGCCGGTTGCATCACGACCCCGGGCATCCCTGGGTGCAGGAGCTGTGGTTTCTGGGCCGGTACCACGTTCAGCAGTTCTGGACGGACGGCCCGGGCGATCGCACCGAGGGCGTCGAACACCGGCGGGCACGCATCGGCGCGCAGGGCCGCTTTTTCCAGCGGCTGACCCTGCACGCGCAGATGCTCAGCGGCACCGATTTCGAGCCGGACTACAACGGCTTCACCGAACTCTGGGCGCAGTGGTCCTTTGACGAGGCCCTGGCGCTGACGGTCGGGCAGCAGAAGCACCGCTTCACGCACGAGCGCAACGTGTCGAGCCGTTACCTGAACACGCTGGAACGCGGCCTGCTCATCAACATGATGGGCCTGGATTACACGCCTGCCGTGACCCTGTCCGGCAAGCGGGGCTCCTGGGCCTACTACACCGGCTGGTTTTCCAACCTCACCCAGACGGACATGGGGCGGGCGTTCACGGAGTTCAACGCCGGCAGCTCCTACCTGGCTTCGGTGACGTACGATTTGAAGCAGCGCCTGGGAACCGACACGGCGCACTGGAACGTCGGCTACCTGCACAGCCAGATGGACGCCGACGCCACGCATCTCAACCGCTACACGGACGCCGTGTCCAGCGCGCTCATCCTGACCGACGGTCCGTGTTCGCTGATCCTGGAAGGGTTGGCGGCCGTCGAAAGCGCCCAGGGCGACGCGTTTGGCTTCACCCTGCATCCGGGCTGCTTCCTGACCGACAAACTGCAGGTGGTCGGGCGCTACCAGATCGCCACGGCCAGCGATCCCGCAGGACTCCAAGCCCAGCGCCGCTACGAAAGACTGGCGGGCGGCACGACCGGCGATTTTTACCAGGCCGTGTATGCCGGCCTCAACTACCACCTCCTGGGCCACCGGCTCAAGCTCATGGGCGGCATCGAGTACGCCCAACTCGGCGATGAGGAAATGTGGACCGCCAGCGTGGCCCTGCGGCTGTTCTGGGGGCCGCACTCCTCCGGCCCCTTCCCGATGGTCAAACTGCTCAAACCGCGGCGCTGATCACGCCCCCGCCAGCCGCCTGCATCCCCCACCCGCTTTGCCATGAC